>NZ_JBHWUO010000069.1:0-31072 GCF_042736975.1 Streptomyces sp. NPDC059989 | reverse complement strand
GGCGAGGCTGGATTTGGCCGCTCTCAGCCCGCAAGTGCGCGTGGCGCAACCCTGCGCCCAGGCGGGCTGGATTGCCCGCAGGGCAATTCCAGCCTCGCCGGCGTTTGAGGCGCTGGGTGCGGGGCGGAGCCCCGGTCTTGTGCCCGCACCTGCGCACTTAGGCGGGCAATTCCAGCCCCGCCGGCGTTTGAGGCGCGGGGTCCGGGGCGGAGCCCCGGTTTTGTAGCCGCACTTGCGGGCTCAGACCGGCGCATCCAGCCTCGCCGGCGTTTGAGGCGCGGGGTCCGGGGCGGAGCCCCAGGGGGACGGGCGCGGGCCGGACTCCTTGGCCCGCCGGGTCAGGTGGCGGACGTCCGGGATCAGCAGGACCAGCGCCGTGGCCAGGACGACCAGGGCCGCGCACCCCCAGAGGGCAGCGGTGCGGCCGAAGGCCGATTCGGCCGGGCCGGCGACGGCCGTGGCCAGGGGGAGCATGGACACCGAGCCGAACCAGTCGTAGGCCGAGACCCGGGAGAACTTCTCCTCCGGGATCTCCTGGTGCATCGTGGTCATCCAGTTCACGCCGAACACCTCGATCGCGGCCCCGCTGACGAACATCACCCCGCACAGCCCCCACACGGGCAGCGGCACGGCCAGCCCCGCCGACGGCAGCGCCAGCGGGAACACGCACAGGGTGCCGACCAGCAGCAGCCGGCGCGGTTTCCAGGCCATCATCAGCACCGCTCCGGCGATGGTGCCCACGCCGAAGAAGGCCAGGGCCAGGCCCCAGGGCGCGGGCCCGCCGAGGTGGTCCCGGGCGACCAGGGGACCGTAGACCGCCTCCGCTGCGCCGACAACGGCGACCACCACGGAGAACTGGGCCACGATGCTCCACAGCCAGGGCCGGGTCCTGACCTCCACCCACCCCTCGCGCAGGTCGGCCAGGAGCCCGCCGCCGGGAGCCCGGTGGGCGACGTGGCTGACGTCGAGGAAGGCCCGTAGCGCGCCCGCGACCGCGAAGGCGGCCGCGTCCACGGCCAGCACCCAGCCCGGGCCCATCATGGCGGCCATCGCTCCGCCGAGGGCCGCGCCACCGATGCCGGCGCCGTTCATCGCCATGCGGAAGAGCGCGAAGGCGCGGTTGGCGTGCTCGCCGGAGACGGTGGACAGCAGCATGCCCTCGGCCGCCGGGTTGAAGAAGGCCGTACCGGTACCCAACAGGCCGCTCAGCAGCATCATCTGCCACAGCTGGGGGTCGCCGGCGAGGACGAGGAGGGCGAAGGCGGCCTGAGAGAGGCAGTTGAGGGCGTTGGCCGCGACCATCACGTGGTGGCGCGGCAGCCGGTCGGCGATGGCGCCGCCGATGAGCAGGAAGAGGACGAGCGGCAGCGTACGGGCGGCGGCGACCAGGCCCAGGTCGCCGGCGGTTCCGCCGGCCTCCTGTACCGCGAAGGCGGCCGCGATGAGCGCTCCGTGGCTGCCGAGGTTGGTGACGACCGCCGCGCCCGTCAGCAGCGTGTAGTTGCGGCCGGCCCAGGCGGGCCGATGGCGGCGGGGGGACGGGGCGGCGGAAGGAGAGCTCACCCACGGACTATCCCCGCCCCGGGCCGGGAATCCAAACGGATAACCGGCCCGGGGGCTGGGGAAGAGGACATCAGCTCGCGCTGAGGCGGACCGAGCTCATGATCTTTTCGAGGGTCTCCTTGGGGACTTCGCCCGGTACGCCCGTGGCGCTGTAGAGGACCCAGCTGGCGAAGTCACCCTTGGCGTTCTTGAAGCTGAAGGCGATGCTCTTGCCGTCGGAGTCGCACTTGGTCTCCTTCGGCAGGCCGCTCACCGTCGCGGTCGCCACGTGGCCCTTGAGGCCGGAGAGCGTGGTGAACTCCTTGGACTCGGAGATCTTGGTGACCTCCTGGGGGTGCGGCTGCCCGTAGGCGGCGTACACCCAGCTGCCGGCCGCGTTGCGCGAGAGCTCAGCGGTGTCCTTCGCGCCCTGCCCGCCCTTGGTGCCGGTGCCGGCCAGCGACTTGGTCTCCTCGCGGCCGTCCTTGTTGGTGTCGACCTTGCACCAGTCCTCCTTGAGGTAGGCCGGTGCGGACATCATGACGAAGGCCGAGCCGTCCTTCTTCACCTCGTCGTCGAAGCCCACCGCCATGCCGGAGCTGAGCACGTTCCACTCGGGCGGAACGTCGAAGGCGGTGCCGTGGGTCGGGTTGGTGACGACCTTCCAGCCCGGGATCACCGGCTTGGCGTCGCCGCCGGCCCGCGGGTTGGGGCTGCTGCCGGCCGGGGCGGGCGCGGAGGAGGGCGGAGCGGAGGAGGAGGCGGCGGGCGGCTTGTCGTTGGCCTCGGTGTTCTTGTCGCCCCGGGTCAGGACGAACGCCCCGGTCGCCGCGGCCGCCACCACGACCGCGGAGGCCGCGACGATGGCCACCGTCTTGGTGGAGTAGGGGCTGCCGCCGCGCTGCGGGGCGGGGGTGGGAGCCTGCTGGGGCTGGCCCCAGGGCTGGACGGGCGGGGGCGTCTGGTAGCCCTGCTGCGGGTACCCGTAACCGGGCTGCTGCTGGTACGGGTTCGGCTGCCCCGGCTGCTGCTGGTACGGGTTCTGTTGCGCGTCCTGGGGGTGCTGTTCTCCCCCGGGCGGCTGCTGCTGTCCTGGCCACATGGCCGGTAACGATAGTGGGAGCGGAGACCGGGAGCCACGGCCGCCCCCGTGCAGGCTCTGGTCAAGCCCATCTACTCGCGGGTAACATCGCGTTCCATGAGCGCAGATCAGATGAACGTGGGCGAACTGCTCGCCGCGACGGTGCCGATGGCCCGGACCCTGAACCTCCAGTTCCTGGAGACCACCCCCGAGCGAGCGGTCGTCCGCCTGCCGGACCAGCCCGACTACCACAACCACGTCGGTGGCCCGCACGCCGGCGCCATGTTCACCCTCGCCGAGTCCGCGAGCGGTGCCATCGTCCTGGCCGCCTTCGGCGACCAGCTCTCGCGCGCCGTGCCCCTCGCCGTGAAGGCCGAGATCGGCTACAAGAAGCTCGCCAAGGGCGTCGTCACCGCCACCGCCACCCTCGGCCGCCCGGCGGCGGAGGTCATCGCGGAACTCGACGCGGGCGGCCGCCCCGAGTTCCCGGTCACCATCGCCATCCAGCGCGAGGACGAGGCCGTCACCGGCGAAATGGTCGTCGTCTGGACCCTGCGTCCCAACGCGTAACCCGGCGCGCCGGCGAGCCGCCCCACTAGAGTCCCTCGCACGACGACGGAGGGGGTTCCCATGGCCAAGGTCGACATCAGCCTCGACGCCGAGCTCGTGGTGGAGGTGATGGTGCTCGCCGGGGTCGGCTCGCCGCAGGACGCGGTCGAGGCCGTCGTACGGGACTACATCGCGCGCGGGCACCGCACCGAGGCGCGGGTCCAGCTCCAGGACGAGTCCCGGCGGGAGCCCGACGGCGTGCCGCAGCCGCCGCAGGGCTGAACCTGGGCGCCGCCGGTGGCGCGTCTGGGCGGGCCCCGCGGACGCCCGGCGCACAGTGGGCGGCGGGAGCGGTCCGGCGCGGGCCGCTCCCGCCGAACCACGCCGCAGGGAGCGCCCATGAGCGAGGCCGTGTCCAGACGTTCCGCGATGTGGCTGATCGGAGCGGCCGGCGCGGTGGGCGCGGTGCTGGGGGCGGGCGGCTGCGTGGCCGCCGTACCGCCCGGCTCCGGGGTCCGCAAAGGACCGCCCGCCGCCCCCGCCCCGGGCCCCGGGCCCGGTGGCGCCGCGAAGATCGACGGCCTGCTGGAGCGGCTCACCCTCGACGAGAAGACCGCCCTGCTCCACGGCGGCCCGGATCCGGCCCCCCTCGGCCAGGCCGGCTACCTCCCCGGCGTCCCGCGCCTGGGCATCCCCGCGCTGCGCCTCGCCGACGGGCCCGCCGGCGTCAGCGTCGCGAAACCGGCCACCGCCCTGCCCGCGCCGGTCCTGCTCGCCTCCGCCTTCGACCCGGCGCTGGCCCGCGAGTACGGCAGGGTCGTCGGCCGCGAGGGCCGGGCGCTCGGCCAGGACGTCATGCTGGCGCCCATGGCCAACCTCATCCGCACCCCGTACGCCGGCCGCAACTTCGAGACCTTCGCCGAGGATCCGCGCCTCACCGCCGACCTCGTCGGCGCGATGGTCCGCGGGATCCAGGACGAGGGGGTCATCGCCACCGTCAAGCACTTCGCCCTCAACAACCAGGAGCGGGGCCGCGACACCATCGACGTGATCGCGGCCGAGCAGACCCTCCACGAGACCGAGCTACGGGGCTTCGAGGCCGCGGTGGCCGCCGGCGCGGGCGCCGTGATGGGGGCCTACAACAAGGTCAACGGCGTCTACGCCTGCGAGAACAAGCCGCTCCTCGACGAAGTGCTGCGCGGGAGCTGGGGGTTCGACGGCTGGGTGGTGTCCGACTGGGACGCCTCCCACAGCACCGTCGCCGCCATCGGCGCCGGACTCGACATGGAGATGCCCGGCGGCACCCACTTCGGCCGTCCGCTGCGCGAGGCGGTGCACGGCGGCTCGGTACCCCAGAGCAGCGTCGACCACGCCGTACGCCGGATCCTGACCACCCTGGACCGCTTCGGGCTGCTGGCCGCCCGGCCACCCGCGCGGCCCCCGCGCGACGCGGCCGCCGGCGCCCGGTTCGCCCGCAAGGTGGCCACCGCCGGGGCCGTGCTGCTGCGCAACGAGCACGGCACCCTGCCGCTGGCCGGAGCCGCCGCCCGGTCGATCGCGGTCATCGGCCCCACCGGCCAGGTGCCCTTCGTCGGTGGCGGAGGCAGCTCCCACGTGGTCCCCGACGGGGCGGCCGCCCCGCTCACCGCCATCCGGCGGCGCGCCGACAGCGGCTCCACCGTGCGCTACGCCCTCGGCGAGGACCTGTACGGCCGCCCCCTGCCGCCGGCCCTGCTGACGCCGCCCGCCGAGCTGGACGACCGGAGCGTGGACGCCGGGCGCGGCTGGAGCCACGAGGGCGAGTTCCGCCTCGCGGCCGACGACGAGTGGACCCTGCTCGTCCACTACACCGGGGTGCGGCCCGCGGTGCGGCTGGACGGGGAGGAGCTGTTCCCCGTACGGGAGGGCGCGGCCGAGTACTTCGCGGGCGGACTGCTCGGCTCCGCGCCGGACGGGATGGCCGTCCGCCGCCGCACGCTCGCCCTCAAGGCGGGCACCCACCGGCTCGCCGTGGACGCCCAGGGAGGGGCCAAGGGCCAGCGCTTCCGGCTGCGCCACGTCACGAAGGCGACCCGGGCCGCGGATGTCGCCGAGGCGGTGAGGACCGCGAAGGCGGCGCGCAGCGTGGTCCTGTTCGCCTACGAGGACGCCACCGAGGGCAGCGACCGGACCTCCCTGGCGCTGCCGGGCGGGCAGGCCGCGCTGATCGAGGCGGTCGCCGCCGCCAACCCCCGCACCACGGTGGTCCTCAACACCTCCTCCAGCACGACCATGCCCTGGCTCCCGCGCACCGGGGCGGTCCTCCAGATGTACTACCCGGGCCAGGAGGGCGCGGGCGCCACCGCCGACATCCTCTTCGGGGACGTGGACCCGGGCGGACGGCTCACCCAGACCTTCCCGGCCGACGAGCAGGAGACCCCGGTCGGCGGTGACCCGCTGCGCTACCCGGGGGTGGGCGGCCGGCAGGAGTACGCCGAGGGCGTCCACGTGGGCCACCGCTGGTACGACGCACGGCACGTGCCCCCGCTCTTCCCCTTCGGGCACGGGCTCTCGTACACGACCTGGCACTACGAGGACCTGGCGGTCCGGCCCGAGCGCGGCGGCCTGCGCGTGGAGTTCACCGTCCGCAACACCGGCCGCCGCAAGGGCACCGAGGTGGCCCAGGTGTACCTCGGCCCCTCCCCGGAGCTGAAGCTCGACCAGCCGGTGCGGGCCCTGGCGGGCTACCGGCGGCTCACCCTCGCGCCCGGCCGGGCCGAGCGGGTCACCGTCGACGTCGACGCGCGGGCCCTGTCGTCATGGGATCCGGAGCAGCACGCGTGGGTGGTGGGTTCCGGTCGTCGCGAGGTGTTCGCGGGCCGTTCCTCGCGCGAACTCCCACTGAAGGCAAAGGCGGTGGTGAGGAGCGGATAGGCTGCCCGTTCGGCGTGTCACAGGGGACGCGCCGGGGACGACACGGGAGGACGTACCGGTGCACATCCAGGAATGGCTGGAGACGATTCCGGCGGTCAGCATCTATCTCCTGGTGGGTCTGGTCATCGGACTGGAGAGCCTCGGCATCCCGCTGCCGGGAGAGATCATCCTCGTCAGCTCGGCGCTGCTGGCCTCGCAGCACGGGGAGATCGACCCGGTGGTGCTGGGGATCTGCGCGACCACGGGGGCGATCGTGGGCGACTCGATCGGCTACGCCATCGGGCGCCGGGGCGGCAAACCGCTGCTGGAGAAGCTGGGGCGGCGCTTCCCCAAGCACTTCGGGCCGGAGCACGTGGCCGTGGCGGAACGCTCCTTCGAGCGGTGGGGCATGTGGGCCGTCTTCTTCGGGCGGTTCGTGGCGCTGCTGCGGATCTTCGCCGGCCCGCTGGCGGGCGTGCTGCACATGCCGTACTGGAAGTTCCTGATCGCCAACATCTTCGGCGGGATCCTCTGGGCGGGCGGCACCACGGCCGTCATCTACTCGGTCGGGATCGTCGCGGAGCCGTGGCTGAAGCGGTTCTCCTGGCTGGCGCTCGGCCTCGCCGTGCTGTTCGGCATCGCGGTGACGCTGGTGGTGCGCAGCCGGATGAAGAAGGCGGCCGCGGCGGCCGGAGCGGAGATCCCCGCGCAGCAGTCGGCCCCGGCCACGGTCGGAGAATGACGGCGGCGCAGCGACCGCAGGTCGACTGGTCGGACGAGGGCCGGACGGACCACTACCTCCGGCTGGCGAGCGGGCTGGGACGGGCGGCGGAGGCCGGCGACACGGAGCTGGTGCGGCGCCTGCTCGCCGAGGGTGCCGAGGTCGACGCCTGGGTGGTCGGGGGCCGCAGGGCACTGGACCTCGCCGTGTGCGCCGGGCACGCGGAGGCCGTCCGCCTGCTCCTCGCGGCGGGCGCCGACCCCCGGCTCGACGCCGGCCCGTGCAACGAGACGACGCCGATGGCCCTCGCGGCGATGAACGGGCACACCGAAGCCGCTCGGGCCCTGCTGGACGCGGGAGCCCCGCCGGGCGGCCCCGCCGGACGGCTGCGCTACGTACCGCTGGTCCTGGCGGCCACGTCCCTGGACAGCGGGAACCCGGACCTCGTCGACCTGCTGCTGGACCGGGGCGCCGACATCGAGGAGCGGATGAAGGACTGCACCGCGCTCGACTGGGCCGCCAGTTGGGGCTTCCCGGTCACGGTGGAGCGGCTGCTCGCGCGCGGCGCCGCCGTCACCGAGCGCACCGTGCGGGAAGGGCGGGCGGGGCAGCTGCGCACCGCCCGCGAGGCGACGTCTTCCGGCGGCTGGCCGGGGCCCGGGCCGCGAAGCCACGACTACAGGGCCGTCAGGGCCCTGCTGCTGGCGGCGTGGGAGTCCCGCTAGCGGGACTACGCCTCCGGGGTCACCGAGGCGCGGTGCTGCTTGGCCAGCTCCACGTACATCGCGGCGTTGATCCGGATGTGCTCGCGCTCCTCCTCGGACAGCTCGCGCCGCACCTTGGCCGGGACGCCCGCCACCAGTGAGCCGGGCGGCACGACCATGCCCTGCGGGACCAGCGCCTGCGCGGCCACCAGCGAACCGGCGCCGATGACCGCGCCGTTCAGGACGGTCGCGCCCATGCCGATCAGGCAGTCGTCCTCGACGGTGCAGCCGTGCACGACGGCGTTGTGGCCGATGGAGACGCGCTCGCCGATCGAGACCGGGAAGCCGGGGTCCGTGTGGAGCGTGCAGTTGTCCTGCACGTTGCTGTCGGCGCCGAGCGTGATCGGGCCGCAGTCGGCGCGCAGCACCGCCGAGTACCAGATGCTCGCGCCGGCGGCCAGGGTGACATCGCCGACCACGACGGAGGTGGGTGCCGCGAAGGCCGTCGGGTCGACGGACGGCTGCTTGCCGCCCACGCCCGCGATGAGTGCCTGGCCCTGCGTCGCCTGCTGAGACGTCATGATCACTTCCTTGTTCTCCGGATACCGCGCCAACGGCACCGTAGGGCACGCGCCCCGCTCTGCCGCGGATGGGGTGAAGATCACAGGATCCGGGTCCGGCCGACCGGCGCGGGGCGCACTACCGTGGCCGGGTGCCGAAAAAGCAGAACACGTTCTCATCTCCGGCGGCTCTGACGGCTCTGGCCGCCCTGCGCCGCCGGCTGGCGAACCGTGCGGTCCACGCCGGCTGGCGCTGGATGCAGCAGGCCGGCGCGGTGACCGCGCAGACCCCGGGGCGGCTGCGGTTCGGCGCGATCGGGCCGCACACCCGGCTCGCCTTCCCGCAGGGCACCATCTTCGGCGAGCCCTGGATCCGGCTCGGCGACCACTGCATCATCGGCGAGCAGGTCACCCTCACCGCCGGGATGATGCCGGACCTCGACCTCGGTGCGGAGCCGATGCTGGTCCTCGGCAACGGGGTGGTCATCGGCCGGGACAGCCATGTCATCGCCGACACCCGCATCACCATCGGCGACGACACGTTCTGCGGGCCCGGGGTGTACATCACCTCGACGAACCACAGCTACGACGATCCGCACCAGCCCGTCGGCAGGCAGTGGCCGCGCAGCGCGCCGGTCGAGATCGGCCCGGGCTGCTGGCTCGGTACGGGCGCGGTGGTCCTGCCCGGTGCCCGGCTGGGCCGCAATGTCGTCGTGGCCGCGGGGGCCGTCGTACGGGGCGAGGTGCCGGACCACGCCGTGGTGGCGGGGGCGCCGGCGCGCATCGTACGGCGCTGGGAGCCGGAGACGGGCTGGCAGCCGCCGCTGCGCACCCCGGCGCCGGTGCCGATCCCCGAAGGGATGACCTCGGAGCAGCTGCGCGGGCTGGCGGAACTGGCGGAGCTGGAGGACCTGGAGGGGCTGGAGGCCGGACAGGCCTAGCCCGCCGCGAGCAGGACCGTGCCCGCCAGGGCCAGGCCGGCGCCCGCCGCCTGGACGGGGCGCAGGCGCTCCTTGAGGACGGCGAACGCCGCGAGGGCGGTGATCACCGGGTACAGCGAGGAGAGCACGGCGGCCAGGGTGACCGGGCCGTTCTGGGCGGCGACGGAGTAGGTGCCGTTGGCCGCGACGTCCGCGAGGCCGACGAAGGCCAGCGCGGGCAGCAGTACCCACAGGATCCGCGGGCCCGTACCCGCCGGGAGGGCCGGGACGCCGCGCCGGGTCTGGACCCACAGGGCGCCGCCGCCGACGGCGACATTGGTGACCCGCTGCACGAAGAGCGCGAGGAACAGCCCGGTGACGGTGGTGGAGGCCTGTGCGATCAGGGCCATCACGGCACCGAACCCGAAGGCCGCGACGAGGGTCAGGACGACGGCCTGGCGCTGGACGGGCGCGCCGCGCAGCTCCGGGCCGCCCGCCAGGACGATGCCGACGACGGCCACCGCGATCCCCGCGAACTGGCCGGGGCCGGGCCGCTCGCCCAGGATCAGCCCCGCCGCGACGGGGACGACCACCCCGAGGGAGCCCAGCGGTGAGACCACGCCCATCGGGCCGAGGGCGAGCGCCTTGTAGAAGCTGAGCATGGCGACCGGCCCCACCAGGCCCGCGCCGACCGCGAACCACAGCTGCGGTCCGGCCTCCCGCCAGGCGCCGGTGCCGAGCACGACCGCGCCGAGCACGGCGACCGCGACGACCTGCGAGGCGACGACCACCGTCAGCGCCGGTATCCGCCGGGTGAGCAGCCCGCCGCCGAAATCGGCGAGGCCCCACAGCACGGCTGTGGCCAGGGCGAAGAGGGCGGTCATGGGCAGGACCTCGCAGTCGCACTACAGTGCAGTGCAGTGAACGGTGGAGTGCAGCATCGAACACTCCGCACGGTAGTTCATTCTGTTGGACCGTGTCATCCAAAATATTGGACGGAATGTGTCGGATCTCGAACAGCTCACCCAGGCACTCGCCCGGAACCTCAAGCGCTGGCGCGGCGAGCGCGGATTCACCCTGGACTCTCTGGCGGTCCGCGCCGGAGTGAGCCGAGGGATGATCATCCAGATCGAGCAGGCCCGTACGAACCCGAGCGTCGGCACCACGGTGAAACTGGCCGACGCGCTCGGCGTCAGCATCTCCACGCTGCTCGACTACGACCGGGGTCCGCAGGTGCGGATCGTCCCGCCGGACCAGACCGTCCGGATCTGGTCGAGCGGGGCGGGCAGCTCGACCACGATGCTCATCGGCACCGACGAGCGCGGGCCGATGGAGCTGTGGACCTGGCACCTGGTGCCGGGCGAGGGCACGGAATCGGTCCCGCACCCCTCCGGCACCATCGAGATGCTGCACGTCACGGCGGGGGACCTGACCCTGGTGGTCGGCGAGGAGGAGTTCCGCGTACCGGCCGGCGCCGCGGCCACCTTCGAGGCCAACCTCCCGCACTCCTACCGCAACGACGGCTCCGTGCCGATGGAGATGACCCTCGCGGTGTCCGTACCGCCGGTGTCGCCGCCGGTGCCCGCCGCCGCGCACGCGCCCGCCCGGGACGACAGGCCCTAGAGGGCGGGGATCTCGATCGCGGGGCAGCGGTCCATGACCATGTCCAGTCCCGCCTCACTGGTGCGGGCGAAGGCCGCCTCGTCGACGACGTTCAGCTGGAACCAGACGGCCTCCGCGCCCACCGCGATCGCTTCGTCGGCGACCGCCCCGGCCAGGGCGCTGTTCACGAAGACGTCCACCACGTCCACCTTGAACGGGATCTCCGCCAGCGAGGCGTACCCGGGCTCCCCGTGGACCGTCTCGGCCTTCGGGTGCACGGGGACCACGCGCTTGCCGAACCGCTTGAGCACGCCGGCCACGCCGTAGGCCGCCCGGTCCTGGTTGTTGGACAGGCCCACCACGGCCCAGGTGTCGCCCAGCTCGGTGAGGATCTTGCGGATGGTTGCCGAATCGCCGTACACGTGTGCCGCCTCCTGCTGTTCCCAGCGGTCGCTCTGGCCCGCTGCTCCGCCCTCTCAACCGCAAGGACACGTGTCCGATTCCCCGTAGGGTGGAGCGGTGAAGGCAGACCAGTACGTGACGGTGTCCCGCGAGGGCGTGCACGAGTCCGAGATCAACCGCTCGCGATTCCTCTGCTCGCTGGCGCCCGCCGCGACCGAGCAGGAGGCGCAGGAGTTCATCGCGCGCATCCGCAAGGAGCACCCCACCGCCACGCACAACTGCTTCGCCTACGTCGTCGGCGCCGACGCCTCCGTCCAGAAGGCCAGCGACGACGGCGAGCCCGGCGGCACCGCCGGGGTGCCCATGCTCCAGATGCTCATGCGCCGGGACATCCGCTACGCCGTCGCCGTGGTCACCCGCTACTACGGCGGTGTGAAGCTCGGCGCCGGCGGCCTGATCCGGGCCTACGGCGGGGTCGTCGGCGAGGCGCTGGACGCGCTCGGCACCGTCACCCGGCGCCGCTACCGGCTGGCCACCGTCACCGTCGACCACCAGCGGGCCGGCAAGACCCAGAACGACCTGCGCTCCACCGGCCGGACCGTGGTCGACCTGCGCTACGGGGCGCAGGTCGAGATCGAGGTCGCCCTCCCGGAGGCGGATCTGCCCGGCTTCGAGGCCTGGCTCGCCGACAGCACCGCCGGCAGCGCCACCCTCACCCTCGGCGGAGAGACCTACGCGCCCTGAGGGACGCGTTAGCGTAGAGGGGTTCAGGATCCATCGAGCGGGGCGACCAGGGGGAGAAGACGGTATGGGCGGCAGGGCCGGCGAGTGAAGTTCCTGCACACCTCCGACTGGCACCTCGGCCGGGCCTTCCACCGCGTGAACCTGCTCGGAGCCCAGGCCGCCTTCGTCGACCACCTCGTGGAGACCGTCCGCGAGCGCGAGGTCGACGCCGTCCTCGTCGCCGGTGACATCTACGACCGTGCCGTGCCCCCGCTGCCCGCCGTCGAGCTGTACGACCGGGCCCTGCACCGGCTCGCGGAGCTCGGCGTGCCCACCGTGATGATCTCCGGCAACCACGACTCCGCCCGCCGGCTCGGGGTCGGGGCCGGGCTCATCGACCGGGCCGGCATCCACCTCAGGACCGACCCGGCCGGCTGCGCCGACCCCGTGGTGCTGGCCGACGTACACGGCGACGTGGCGCTGTACGGGCTGCCGTACCTGGAACCGGCGCTGGTCAAGGACCAGTTCGATGCCGAGAAGGTGAGCCACGAGGCGGTGCTGGGCGCGGCCATGGACCGGATCCGGGCCGACCTGGCCACCCGCCCGCCCGGCACCCGCTCCGTCGTCCTGGCGCACGCCTTCGTCACCGGCGGGCAGGCCAGCGACAGCGAGCGCGACATCACCGTCGGCGGGGTCGAGGCCGTGCCCGCCTCCGTCTTCGACGGGGTGGACTACGCCGCCCTCGGCCACCTCCACGGCTGCCAGACGATCAACGAGCGGGTCCGCTACTCCGGTTCCCCGCTCGCCTACTCCTTCTCGGAAGTCGACCACCGCAAGACCATGTGGCTGATCGAACTGGGCGGGGAGGGGGAGCTCGTGAGCGCCGAGCGGATCGACACCCCCGTGCCGCGGTCCCTCGCCCGGCTGCGCGGGCCGCTGGAGGACCTGCTGGAGGACCCGGCCCACACGGCGTACGAGGACGCCTGGGTCGAGGCCACCCTCACCGACCCGGTCCGCCCGGAGGACCCCATGGCCCGGCTCGCCGCCCGCTTCCCGCACACCCTCAGCCTCGCCTTCGACCCCGAGGGCCGCGAGGAGGAGGCCGGCGCCTCCTACGCCCAGCGGCTCAAGGGCCGCAGCGACCAGGAGATCGCCGAGGACTTCGTCGCCCACGTGCGCGGCGGCGGACACGCCGACGAGGCAGAACGGGCCGTGCTCCAGGGCGCCTTCGACGACGTACGGGCCGAGGACGGCCGGCAGGAGACCCACCGATGAGGCTGCACCGGCTCGAGGTGACGGCCTTCGGGCCCTTCGCCGAACCCCAGGAGATCGACTTCGACGCCCTGTCCGGCGCCGGGATCTTCCTGCTGCACGGGCCCACCGGCGCGGGGAAGACCTCCGTCCTCGACGCCGTCTGCTACGCCCTCTACGGCTCCGTGCCCGGCCCCCGCCAGGCCCCCGGCACCAGCCTGCGCAGCGACCACGCGGCCGCCGAAACCCCCACCGAGGTCACCCTCGAACTCACCGCGGGCGGCCGCCGCCTGGAGATCACCCGGCGGCCCGAACAGGACCGCCCGAAGAAGCGCGGCACCGGAACGACCAAGGACAAGGCGCAGAGTTGGCTGCGCGAGCACACCGCCGACGGCTGGCAGGCGCTCAGCCGGTCCCACCAGGAGATCGGCGAGGAGATCGAGCAGCTGCTCGGCATGAGCCGCGAGCAGTTCTGCCAGGTGGTGCTGTTGCCGCAGGGGGAGTTCGCGCGCTTCCTGCGGGCCGACGAGGCGGCCCGCGGCCGGCTGCTCGGCCGGCTCTTCGACACCCGCCGCTTCGCCGCCGTCGAGGCCCTGCTCGGCGAACGCCGCCGGGCCGCCGAGGCCAAGGTGCGCGCCGGCGACGAGAAGGTGCTCCACACCGCCCAGCGCCTCGCCCAGGCCGCCGGGGACAGCGCCGACCTGCGGGCCTGGCCGCTGCCCGGGCACCAGCCCGGCGACCCCGGGCTCGCCGAGGCCGTCCGGGCCTGGGCGGCCGTCGCCCGGTGCTCCGCCCGCGAGCGGCTCACCGTCGCCGAGTACGCACTGGCCGCCGTCGAAGGCCGGTACGCCGCCGCCCGGCGGGCCGCCGAGGACGCGCGGGAGCTCGACCGCCTCCAGCGCCGCCATGCCGAGACCGCCCGCCGGGCCGCCCTGCTCGCCGAGGCGGCGCCCGAGCGGGAACGCGTGCGCGAGCTGCTGGACCGGGCCCGGCGGGGCGCCCTCGTGGCCCCCGCCCTGGAGCTGCGCGGAGCGGCCTCGGCGGCGCACCTGGCCGCCGCGCACGCGGAGGCGGCCGCCCGGGCCGAGCTGCCGCCCACGCTGCGCGAGGCCGGCACCGAGCAGCTCTCCGTCGTCGAGCAGCGGCTGCGCGGGGACCTCGGGGCGCTCGCCGCCGCCCGTCGCTCCGAGCAGCGCAGCGCCGAGATCGGCCGCGAGCGGGCCGACCTGGAGCGCGAGGCCCGGGCCGCCGAGGAACAGCACCAGGAGTCCGCCGACTGGCTGCAGCGCTGGGACGCCACCCGGGCCGCCCTGACCGAGCGCGTGGAGACCGCACAGCAGGCCGCGACCCTGGCCGAGCAGCTCGCGGGCCGGCTGGAACCCGCCCGGATGCACCTGAACGCCGCCCGGCGGCGGGACGAGCTGGCCGCCGGCGCCGAGCGGACCGCCGGCGAACTGCTCTCCGTACGCGAGGAGTCGGCCGCCGCCCGGGAGCGGTGGCTGGAGCTCAAGGAGGCCCGGCTGCGCGGAATCGCCGCCGAGCTCGCCGAGGCGCTGGTGGCGGGAGAGGCCTGCACCGTCTGCGGATCGGCGGAACACCCCGCTCCGGCCCGGCCCGCGCCCGGCCACGTGGACCGCGCCGCCGAGGACGCCGCCCACTCCGCCTTCGAGCAGGCCGAGGCGGCCCGCGCCGCCGTCGAACGCCGGCTCGCCGCCGTCGAGGAGGCCCGCACCGAAGCCGCGGCCGCCGCAGGCGACGCCACCACCGAAGAACTCCTCGCCCTGACCTCGGACCTGAGCTCCCGCCACGCCGCCGCCCACGCCGCGGCCGCCGGGCTGCACGCCGCCCGCGAGCACCTCGCCCGCGCCGAGCGTGAGCACGCCGCGCGCAGCGCCGACCGACTCGCCGCCGCCGAGCGCGCCGCGGCCCGCGTCTCCCGCCGAGAGGCCCTGGACCGCGAACAGGCCTCGCTGGAGGCCGAGCTCGCCCAGGTACGGGACGGCGCGCCCACCGTCGCGGCCCGCTCCCGGACCCTGGAGGACCGGGTCCGGATGGTCACCGGGGCCGCCGCCTCGCTGCGCCGGGCCGAGACCACCGCCGCCCGGCTGAAGGAGGCCGACGACCAGCTCGCCGACGCCGCCTTCAAGGCCGGCTTCGACACCGTCGAGGCCGCGGCCGACGCGGTGCTCCCCGAGTACGAACGCACCGCGCTCCAACGCCGCATGGACGCCTGGCAGGCGGAGGAGGCCATGCTGGCGGACCGCCTCGGCGAGACCGACACGGCCGCGGCGGCAGCCCTGCCTCCGGCCGCGCCGGAGGGGGCCGAGGCGTACGCAGCCCGGGCCGCGGCGAAGCTTCGTACGGCCGGATCCGCCGTCGACGCGGCCCGGGTGCGCTGCAAGGACCTCGACGGGCTCTCCCGGCAGGCCGAGCAGGAACTGCGCGCCCTGGGCCCGCTGCGCGAGGCCTACGAGCGGGTGGCCCGGCTGGCCGGACTCACCGCGGGCACCTCCGCCGACAACGAGCGCAAGATGCGGCTGGAGGCGTACGTGCTGGCCGCCCGCCTGGAGCAGGTCGCCGCCGCCGCGACGGTACGGCTGCTGCGCATGTCCGGCGGCCGCTACACCCTGGTCCACTCCGACGCGCGGGCGAGCGGACGCGGCCGCTCCGGCCTCGGGCTGCACGTGGTCGACGCCTGGACCGGCAGCGAGCGGGACACCGCCACCCTGTCGGGCGGCGAGACCTTCTTCGCCTCGCTCGCCCTGGCGCTGGGCCTCGCCGACGTGGTCACCGACGAGGCGGGCGGCATGCGGCTGGACACCCTCTTCATCGACGAGGGTTTCGGCAGCCTCGACGACCAGGCGCTGGACGAGGTGCTCGACGTACTGGACTCGCTGCGCGAGCGGGACCGCAGCGTCGGCATCGTCAGCCACGTCGCCGACCTGCGGACCCGGGTGCAGGCCCAGCTGGAGATCGTCAAGCAGCGCGGGGGCTCGGTGGTGCGCCACCGCACGGCGGGGCTCACGGACTGAGCGGCCTGCGGGGGAGCGGGGACGAGTAGACGATGCTCGTGGTCACCGGGCCGAGGCCGGCGATCCGGCCGGTGACCTCCTCCAGGTGCCCCATCGAGCGGGCGGCGACCTTGAGCACGAAGCAGTCGTCACCGGTGACGTGGTGGGCTTCCAGGATCTCGGAGGTGGCGTCGAGGAAGTCGTGGAACGGCTTGTAGTTGCCGTGCGGGTAGCGCAGCCGGACCAGCGCGAGGATCGACTTGCCGAGCTTCTCCGGATCGACCACGGCCGTGTAGCCGGTGATGATGCCGAACTCCTCCAGGCGGCGGACCCGCTCGGTGACGGCGCTCGCGGACATCGACACGGAGCGGGCGAGCTCGGTGAAGCTGGCGCGGCCGTCCCGCTGGAGGGCTTCGAGGATCCGCCAGTCGGTGGCGTCAGGGGAATAGTCGGTCATGTGGCAGGTCTAGCAGGGGATTCCCCGGCCGGACAAGGGAAAGGCCGGGGAAATCCACTTCCGAGGTTGATCAACAGATCGTAGATTTTGAGCCATGACGACGACGCAGAACACCTCGACCGCACCCGCCGCCAACCCCGTGCTGCGGGTCCCGCCGGCCTCGCCGGCCGCGGCCGCCGCCTACTTCGGGGCGAGCCTGGCCTTCCACGCGGACGTGTCGGATGTCGCCGCCGCCTTCAAGGCCCACCGCGAGCAGGGCGCCGACCTCGGCTTCCAGCTGATCGACTCCCGCTCCACGCCCTCGTGGGACCAGGCCCACGTGCCCGGCGCCGTGCACCTGCCCACGGCCCTCATCCCCGAGCAGGCCGAGCGGCTCCTCGACAAGAGCATCCCCGTGGTGACGTACTGCTGGGGCCCCGGCTGCAACGGCGGCACCCGCTCCGCCCTCGCCCTGGCCGAACTCGGCTTCCAGGTCAAGGAGATGCTCGGCGGCATCGAGTACTGGATCCGCGAGGGCTTCGAGGTCGAGACCTGGGAGGGCAGTCGGCAGCGCGCCGAGGCCGACCCGCTGACCGCCCCGACCGACTCGGACGACTGCGGCTGCTGACGTACGGACGCCACGCGCACGGCACGGCACGGCACGGAACACGGATGGGCCGCTCGCTCCACGAGGGAGGCGAGCGGCCCATCCGTCTGTCATGCGCTGTGTGACGTGTGAACTGTGGCTGCCGCGGGGCGGTCAGAGCTTCGAGAGCTCGTCCACCAGGTCGTCCAGCCCCAGCGACCCCTGCGACAGCGCCGCCATGTGCCACGCCTTCAGGTCGAAGGCGTCGCCGTGCGCGGCCCGCGCGTTGTCCCGGCCCAGCAGCCAGGCGCGCTCGCCCAGCTTGTACCCGATCGCCTGCCCCGGCATCGACAGGTAGCGGGTCAGCTCGCTGACCACGAAGTCCGCGGGCCGGCCGCTGTGCAGGCCGAAGAACTCCTGCGCCAGGTCCGGGGTCCAGGTCTCGCCCGGGTGGAAGGGCGAGTCCGCCGGGATCTCCAGTCCCAGGTGCATGCCGATGTCCACGATGACCCGCGCCGCGCGCATCATCTGGCAGTCCAGGTAGCCCAGGCGCTGCTCCGCGTCCTTGAGGTAGCCCAGCTCGTCCATCAGCCGCTCCGCGTACAGCGCCCAGCCCTCGGCGTTGGCGCTGACGATGCCGACGGTGGCCTGGTAGCGCGAGAGGCGGTCCGCCACGTGCGTCCACTGCGCGAGCTGGAGGTGGTGGCCCGGAACGCCCTCGTGGTACCAGGTCGAGACCAGGTCGTACACGGGGAAGCGGGTCTGGCCCATGGTGGGCAGCCAGGTGCGGCCCGGGCGGGAGAAGTCCTCCGAGGGGGAGGTGTAGTAGGGGGCCGCGGCTCCGCCCGGCGGGGCGATCCGGGACTCCACCTTCCGGACGCGCTCGGCGAGTTCGAAGTGCGTGCCGTCGAGGTTCTCGATGGCCTCGTCCATGAGGCCCTGGAGCCAGGCCTGGACCTCGTCCACGCCCTCGATGTGGGTGCCGTGGTCGTCCAGGTGCCGCAGCGCCTCCCACGGACCGGCGCCCGGGAGGATCTTCTCCGCCTCGGTCTTCATCTCGGCGAGCAGCCGGTGGTACTCCGACCAGCCGTAGGCGTACGCCTCGTCCAGGTCCAGGTCCGTACCGTTGAAGTAGCGCGACCAGCGGGCGTAGCGCTCGCGGCCCACGGTGTCGGGCTTGCCCTCGACGGCCGGGGCGTAGACCGCGCTCATCCAGTCGCGCAGCGCGGTGACGGCGGCGGTGGCGCCGGCGGCCGCCTCGTCCAGCTCGGCGCGCAGGGCGTCGGGGCCGCCGGAGGCGAAGTCCTGGAAGAAGGCGGGCTCTTCGCCGTCCTCGCCCGCCCAGGTGGTGAGCTGGCCGATCATGGTGGCGGTGGCGCGCGGGCCGCCGTACAGTCCGCGCTCCAGACCGAGGCCGAGGCTCTCGCGGTAGCCGTCGAAGGCGGCCGGTACGGCGCGCAGCCGCTCGACGATCGCCGCCCAGTCCTCATCGGTGTCGGCGGGGGTCAGGGTGAAGACCTCGCGGACGGCGTGCGCGGGGCTGTGGATGTTGCTGACCGCGCACAGGTCCTCGTCGGCCTCGTGGACCGCGAGTTCGGCGGTGAGGCGTTCGCGGAGCAGGCGGGCGCAGCGCCGCTCGGTGTCGCTGTCGGCGCCGGGCAGCCGCTCGGCGGCGTCGAGGCGGGCAAGGGTGGTGCGGGAGAGTTCGGCGACGGCCGCGCGGCCGGCCGGCGAGAAGTCGGGGAGTTTGCCCGAGCTCGCGGCTACACCCAGGTAGGTGCCCGTGATCGGGTCGAGTGCGATGAGGTCGTCGACGTACGCGTCGGCCACCTGGCGGGGCAGCCGGGAAGCGCTGCCGTTGTGGAGGATCTCTGACATACGGCCATCTTCGTATGTGAGACGGGCCCGCGTCATTACTGTTTGGCGTCAGCCTGCTGACGTGGCAGGGAGCGGCCGCCGCCGTGCGGCGGCCGCTCCGTGGGCGCTGCCGGCGCAGGGCCGCGGACCGGGGGGTGTCCGGATCGGGCGGGGTCAGTGGCGGCTGCGCGGGGTGTGCCGGTCGCGCGGGAGCTCGTACGGGAGCTCGTACGGAAGGTCGTACTGGCGCTCGTACGGGAGCCCGTTGGGGAGCTCGTAGGGCAGCCGCGACGCGACTGGGGTGGCGTCCAGCCGGGCCGTGATCACCAGGGTGCCCTCCTCGATCTGGTAGTCGAGGGGGAGGCCCAGGCCGCGCATGGCGGCGACCATGCCGGTGTTGGAGGCCTGGGTGACGGCGTACACGCTGTCGCAGCCGGCCTCGACGGCCATCGAGAGCAGCCGGCGCAGCAGTTCGGAGCCGATGCCGCGGCGCTGCCAGTCGTCCTCGATGAGCAGCGCGACCTCGGTCTCGTCGCCGTCCCACAGCAGGTGGCCGAGGGCGACGAGCTTGCCGGAGGCGGTGGTGGCGGCGAGGGTGCGGCCGAAGCGGGGGCTCAGGAGGTGGCCGAGGTAGCGGTCGGCATCGTTGACGGGACCGTGGTAGCGCAGCGACAGGGTGCGCTCGGAGCAGCGGTCGTGCATCGCGCGGGCCGCGGCCTGGTCGGAGCCGTCGGCGCGGCGCACGGTGATCTCGTTGCCCTCGGGCAGGGTCAGTACGTCCTGGCTGCGCGGGACGCGGGGGCCGAGCCGGGCGTCGAGCTCGACCAGGGCGCGGGCGCGGGCGAACTCGGTCGGGGTGAAGGGGAGGTAGGGCCGCTCCACGGTGATCGCGCCGCCCGAGGGGTCGCGCAGCCGCATCACGGTGGCCTCCAGGACGCCCTCGACGGGGGCGTCGGCGCCAACGTTGGGGCGGCCCGAGAGCGTGGTCGCCGGGATCGAGTGGATGGTGCAGCGGCCGAGCAGCTGGCGCAGGGCGAGGGGGAGCTCGGCGGCGTCCAGGGCGGTGCGGGTGGCCAGGCCCAGGACGCGGGTCGGAGTGTCGACGAGGTCGTGGGCGTCGGCGCGCTCGATCCAGGTGCTGTGGCCGCCGGCCCCGGCGATGGCGCGGGCGAGGTCGGCGGCGGGCAGCTCCTGCGGGGCGCGGAGCAGGAACTCGTCGACCGTGCCGCCCTCGGGGAGCGGGTGGGTCTGGAGGGTGAGGATGTCGACGCGGCTCCGGGCGAGGGCGGTGCAGAGCGCGGCCAGGGAGCCGGGCTCGTCACGGACGGTCGTGCGCATCCGCCACAGGCTGGCGGAGGTCGCGGTGGGGCCGGTGGAGGTGGTCAGGGGCGGCGCGGGATCGGCGGGCGGTGTGCCCTCCGGCGGGGGTGCATGGCTGTGGCGCCGGGCCCACCAGGTGTGGAAGGCGGCGGTGACCAGGAGTGCGACGGCCGAGGCGACCAGCAGGATCGGGCCCCTGGGGCCGTGCACGACGAGATTGGCGATGCCGTCGGCGACCGCGACGGCGCAGAAGAGCGCGGCGAGTTCGACGAGGTCGCGGCGCCAGTGGTGGTGGCGGTGGGGACGCTGGGCTGAGGCATGCATACGGTCAGTCATGCACACCACTGTTGCCTAGGGGTGTTGCGTGATCACGAACGATCTGTGACCGACTGGTTAAGTATCCATCTGGCCGATTTCACCCAGTTTTCCGGCCTATTTCCGGTGCGACGGAAGCCGGCGTACGAGGCTACTCAGGCCGTCTTTGAGTACACCTGCTCATGATCCGCGTTCAGGCGGCTCCCTACTGTGACCTGTATGGACATGGACATGGACACGGCCCCGACGCCCGCCGAGACCCCCGCCGCGGACACGCCGCGGTGGTTCAAGGGCTGCGCGATCGCCGGCGCCGTCCTCACCGTCCTGGTCGTTCTGGGGGCCTGGGCACTGGCCGAGTTCGAGAAGGGGCTCGACGGCTACGGCCAGCTGGAACAGAGCGGCCCTTCCGGATCCGTGGCGGACCCCCTCGGCCCCGGCGCGACCGCCCGGTACGAGGACGGCCTGAGGGTGACCGTCAGCCGACCGCGCCCGGAGTCCGACGGCAGCTACAGCCTCACCGTCACCTATCAGAACGACACGGACGAGGTGCTCCGCCCCGGCGGGGACTCGCTCGACGCCGCAGTATCGGGACTGGGTTCCGCGCCGCTGGTGGTCCGCGCGGGCCGCTCGCTCGACGACTATGCCTCCGGGTACAGCCTGCACTGGCAGAACCGGGGCGAGTCCGCCGCCGCCCTCATGCCGCCGCTGGGCGTGGAGAAGAAGCGCACCGTTCCGCTCCGCGTCAAGCCGAGCATGAAGGGGGTTCCGGTCACCGTGGAAGTCCGGCCGCCGGCCGCCGGTTACCGGGAGACGGCCCACTTTCAGCTCACTCTCGATTGACGGCCGGGGAGGGGCAGCGAGCTAACCCCCTCCCCTTCTCCTCCCCGCTCACTGCCGCGGCTTCTCGGCTACTGGCCCACCCGGCCGGGCTGCAGGGTCCGGGTGAAGAGCACGCCGCCGCCCTGGCGCCGCAGCCGGACGGTGAGTTCCCCGCTGCCGCCGTCGATGTCGACCTCGCCGTAGTACGGGGGGTTCTCCAAGGGCGACATGTTCGCGAGCGGCGCGGACTGGACGTACGCGGTCTCGGGGCCGAAGGTGGCGTCGAGCCGCCCGGCCGGGAACCCGCCCGCGCCGATCGGGCCGGAAACGAACTCCCAGAACGGCGCGAAGTCGGTGAAGGCCGCCCGCTCGGGCGCGTAGTGGTTCGCGGCGGTGTAGTGGACGTCGGCGGTGAGCCAGAGGGTGCCGGTGATGCGCTGGTGCTTGATGTGGCGCAGGAGTTCGGCGATCTGCAGCTCGCGGCCCAGCGGGGCTCCGGGGTCGCCCTGGGCGACGGCCTCGAAGTTCGTGGCCCCGTCGGCGACGACGATGCCCAGCGGCATGTCGGAGGCGATCACCTTCCAGGTCGCGCGGGAGCGGGAGAGCTCGCGCTTGAGCCACGCCAGCTGCTCGGGGCCGAGGATGCCGATGGGGTCCTCGGTCTGGGTGCCGGGGGAGTTGGCGTTGCGGTAGGTGCGCATGTCGAGCACGAAGACGTCGAGCAGCGGGCCGTAGCGCATCACGCGGTACATCCGGCCCTCGGCGGGGCCGCCGCGCAGGTCGGTGACGGGGAAGTACTCGCCGAAGGCCTGGCGGGCGCGGTGGGCGAGGGTGTCGGCCTCCTTGACGGTGTAGCGGGGGTCGTCGATCAGCTGGCCGGGGTACCAGTTGTTGCGCACCTCGTGGTCGTCCCACTGGGCCAGGACCGGGACCTGGGCGTTGAAGTCGCGCAGGTTGCGATCGAGCAGGTTGTAGCGGAAGTTCCCGCGGAACTCGGCGAGGGTCTCGGCGACCTTCGCCTTCTCCTCGGTGGTGACATTGCGCCACAGGCTGCCGTCGCGCAGGGGCACGGAGGCCTGGATCGGCCCGTCGGCGTAGATCGTGTCCCCGCTGAAGAGGAAGAAGTCGGGGTCGCGCAGCCGCATTTCGTCGAAGACGCGGTAGCCGCCGAGGTCGGGGTTGATGCCCCAGCCCTGGCCCGCCAGGTCGCCGGACCACAGGAAGCGCACGTCGCGGCGGCGGGAGACGGGGGTGGTCCGGAAGGAGCCGCGGACCGGCTCGCCCGTACGGCGCGGGTCGTCGGGGTCGGCCAGGGTGACCCGGTAGTGGATCTGCTGCCCGGGCGGGAGGTCGCGCAGGACGGTGGTGCCGGTGAAGTCGGTGGCCGGGCCGAGCAGCGGGCCGCGGTGGTGGCGTACGGCGTAGCGGAACGACTCGCTCGGGGAGGTCTCGACGTACATCCGCGCGGGGCGGTCGGAGCGGGTCCAGACCGTGGCCGAATGGGCGGTGATCTCACCGGACTGGACGCCCCAGAGTGCGCACGGCCGGCCGGAGCGGGCGAAGGCGGGGGCGGCGAACGCCGGAGCGGCGAGCAGCGCGGACGAGAGGGCGAGGGAACCGCCGAGGAGGGTCCGTCGGGTGTGCGGGTTCGATGCCATCGGTGTGTCTCCAGAGGCCGGCGAGGACGGGCCGGACCAGCGTGCCGCCGCACACCGGCCCGGCCGCGTCCGCCACGCGAACCTCGGATGAACAGCCGTCAGCAGCTCAGCCCGTGGGGCGGGTTGCGCTCCGGGCCGTGTCCAGGATCACCCGGGCGACGAGCGCCGGATCGTCGTTCATCGGCACGTGGCCGCAGCCCGGGAGCCGGACCAGCCGGGCTCCGGGGACCGTGTGCTTGGCGCGCACCCCCTGGCGGCGCAGCAGCAGCCGGTCGCGGGTGCCCCAGGCGATGGTGACCGGCAGGCCGGGCACGTCGTCGGCGAACCGTACGGAGCCGCCCGCGGCCAGGGTCTCCTCGAAGCCGGTGGCGTCGCGCAGGGCGAGGGTCTCGGCGACCACGGCCGCGGGCGAACGCCGGGCCGGGCGGGCGTAGATGGTGCCGGTGAGCGCCGTACGGCCGACGGCGCTGCGCGAGAGCCGGTCCACCGCGGGGCGGGGCAGCGCCTTGGCGCCGGCGCGCATCGCGAGGAGGGTGGCGAAGGCGTAGCGGCGCTCGCCCTCCGTCCAGAACCCGGCGGGGGACAGGGCGGTGACCGAGCGGACCAGGCCGCCGCGGCCCATTTCGAGCGCGAGCAGGCCGCCGAGGGAGTTGCCCGCGACGTGGGGGCGCTCGACGCCGAGCGCCGTGCAGAGTGCGCCGAGCGCGGGGGCGACGGTGCCCAGGCCGTACGGAACCCCTGCGGGCAGTGGCTCCGAGGCGCCGAAGCCGGGGAGGTCGACGGCGATCACGTCGTGCTCGGCGGCCAGGATGTCGGTCACCGGGTGCCAGGCCTGGAGGTGGTGGCCGATGCCGTGCAGCAGGAGAAGAGGTTCGCCCGCGCCCTTGCGCTCGTAGGCGACGGTGGCGGTGCGCGGGCCCAGCGGCGAATCGATCGTGAAGGAGACCGTGGCGGTCATGCTGCTCCTCGTCGGGTGGACGCGTGTGAGACAGGCTGTCAGTAATGTCTACCGCCATGATTACCGTCCGGTAGCCCTTGACTACAAGCCTTCGGGGCACACGAGAACATCCCGTGAACGGCTTGATACGTATGCCCGATCTGCCCGGCAAAGGCATGAGCATTGGTCTTGACCAAGGGGGTGCGCCGTCCTATCGTCGCAGGGATAGTGCAGGAACCTTTAATAAACAAAGGCGCGGAACTGCCGCCGGAACACACGGCGAGCACGGCGAGTGCGGCGATGGCAGGAGGAGTCAGGGTGGGGACCACGCAGCTCGAAACGGTGCCGGAGCCGAAGTACTGGCACCTCAAGACCGTCCTCAGCGAAGCGCTCGACCAGGACTTCGCCGTCGGCGAGGTCCTGCCCAACGAGCGTGAGCTCGCCGCCCGTTTCGGAGTCGCCCGCGCGACGCTGCGCCAGGCACTGGAGCAGTTGGAGCTCGAGGGCCGGCTCCAGCGCCGCCGCGGAGTCGGCACCACCGTCGCCCCGCCGCGCGTGGGCGTCGCCGTCGGCAGTACGCAGCACAGCTGGCCGGGCGAGGGCGTCGACGGCTGGGAGCCGGTCGACGCGGCCGAGACCCTGCCGCCGGCCGCGGTGCGCGCCCTCCTCGGTACGGGCGGCGCCGGTGCCTTCGCCGCCGACCAGCCCGTCCACACGGTGCGCCGGACCCGGGTCAACCAGGGCCAGGTCGTCGCCGCCGAACTGCTCTACGTGCCGGCCGCCTCCGTGCCCGGGCTCACCGCCATCGAGGCCCCGGCCGGACCCGCCCGCGCCCGTGCCGTCCTGCGCGAGCTCCAGCGGCTGGTCCTCGAGGGCCAGGACCGCTCGGTGGAGCTCGGCTCGGCCCGCGCCGACGACGCCAAGGAGCTGGACCGGCTGCCCGGCGCCCCGGTACTCCTGGTCACCACCCGGTACTTCACCACCGCCGGCACGGCCGCGGTGTCGGTGGCCACCTACCGCGCCGACACCTGCCGCCTGACCTTCGGCGACTCCGGCGACGTCGAGATCACCCACGAACCGCGCGTGGCCTCCTGACGGCTCCTCCGACCCACCCCGATGCCCGCCGGCGACAGCCGGCGGGCATCGCCGTACCCGGCACCTGCCCTGTGGCATCGGCCGGTCGGTGGGCTGCCGAGTCCGGATCCTGCCCGGGGGCCGTGAGCCAGTGGCGGCGGGCGGCCGTGCCCGGGTCGTGCCCGGGCGTCGTCGGCCGGTCGGTGGGCTGCCGTGCCCGGCTCCTGTCTGGGGGCCGTGAGCCAGTGGCGGCGGGCGCCCGTGCCCGGGTCGTGCCCGGGCGTCGTCGGCCGGTCGGTGAGCTGCCGTGCCCGGCTCCTGTCTGGAGGCCGTGAGCCAGCGGCGGCCGGTAGCAGTGTTCGGGTCCTGCCCGGGCGTCGTCGGTCGGTCGCTGGGCTGCCGTGCCCGGCTCCTGCCTTGGAAGCCGAGCCAGGGGCCGCGAGCGGCAGTGCCGGGTCATGCCTGGGCGTCGTCGGCCGGTCGGTGGGCTGCCGAGTCCGGCACCTGCTTGGAGGGCCTCGACCGGCGGCGCCGGGCGGCCGTGCCTGGGTCTTGCCCGGGAGCGTCTGTCAGCAGCGACGAGCAGGCGAGCCAGGCGCGCTCCGGCGGCGCCGGTCAGCGGCGGCGGGCCGTGACCGTCTTCTCCACCGCGAAGAGCTCCTCCTCCACGTGGTCCAGCGCGAGCCGGAGCGCCCCCGTGGCCACCGCGGCCTCGCCGAGCAGGGAGAGGGCCACCCGCGGCGGGCGCAGGCAGTACCGCTCCAGCTCCTGACGGAGGGGCTCCAGCACCCCGTCGAGCCCGGCCGCCCAGCCACCGACGACGACCAGTTCCGGATCCATCGCCAGCACCAGCGCAGCCACGTCGTGCACCAGCCGCTGGAGGAACCGCTCCACGGCGGCCACCGCACGCTCGTCGCCCCGCTTGGCCATCGCGAAGACCTCCGCGACGGCGGGCTCGTCCAGCGGATGCAGCGGTTCACCGGTGGTCGACAGCAACCTCTCCGGCGTGACCTCCCGGCCCAGCAGGTGCAGCGCGCCGATCTCGCCGGCCGCCCCGCCGAAGCCCCGGTGCAGGCGGCCGCCGATCAGCGAGCCCGCGCCCGGACTGAGCCCCGCCATCACGAACACGATGTCGTCGGTGTCCCGTGCGGCCCCCTTCCAGTGCTCGGCGACCGCCGCCGCGTTGGCGTCGTTCTCCACCTGCACCGGGCAGCGGAACGAGCGCCGCAGCCGCTCCCCGAGCGGCAGACCGGTCCAGCCGGGCAGCGCCGTGCCGAGGCGGACCGTGCCGTCTGCCTCCACGATCCCGGGGCTGCCGACACCGACCGCGCGCAGCGAGTCCCGCGGTACCCCGGACCGGCGCAGCAGATCCGCGACCGCCGCCCGTACCCGCTCCAGCCGCTCGTCGGCGGAGGCCGACTCGGCGACCTCCTTGGTACCGGCGCCGATGACCCGTCCGTCCAGACCGGACAGCACCACGGCGATCCGGTGCGAGCCGATCTCGATGCCGAGGAGATGCCCCGCCTCGGCCCGGAAGCGGAACCTCCGCGCAGGCCGCCCCTGTCGTCGCGCGCCCTCCTCCGCATCGGCCTCGACGACGAGCCCGGTGCCGATCAGCCCCTCCACGACGCCCTCGACCGTGGGCCGGGAGAGCCCGGTCACCCGTGTCAGGTCGGTGAGGGTCGGCGATCCGGCCGCGCGCAGCGCCCGGAGCACGACGGCGGAATTGATCCGCCGGAGCAGAGAGGGGTCCCCGCCGGTCAGCTGCCCCAACGTGTGTCCTCCCAGCTAGCGAGCCTGTCAGCCGGATCGTACTGCGCCCCCGTCACGGCGGCGAGAACCAGCCCCCCATCGGCCGGAATCCGACCCTCCCTTCAAGCGGGGGAGACGAACCCCGACTCGTACGCCGTGATCACCGCCTGGGTGCGGTCCCGCGCCCCCAGCTTCGCCAAGATCGCACTGACGTGGGACTTCACGGTCTCGGCGCCGATGATCAGCTCGCGTGCGATCTCCACGTTGGTCAGCCCCCTGGCCATGTGCCGCAGGACGGCCTCCTCCCGCTCGGTCAGGGCCGCCCGCGCCAGCACGGCCCGGGCCTGCCGGTTCCCGTACTCCGCGGCCAGCGCCCGTACCGCGGAGGGGAAGAGCAGCGTCTCGCCCTCCGCCACCAGCCGTACCGCGTGCACGATCTCCGACGGCCGGGCCCGCTTGAGCAGGAACCCGTCCGCCCCGGCCCGCAGAGCCTGGTAGACGTACTCGTCGTTCTCGAAGGTGGTCACCACCAGGATCTTCGGCGGAGAGTCCACACTCCGCAGGACCGCCCGGGTCGCCTCGATGCCGTCGAGCAGGGGCATCCGTACGTCCATCGCGACCACGTCGGGCCGCAGTTGGCGTACGAGCGGGACGACCGAGGCGCCGTCGGCCGCCTCACCCACCACCTCGATGTCGGGTTGGGCCTCCAGGACGGCACGCAGACCCGCGCGCACCAGGGGTTCGTCGTCGACGAGCAGTACGGTAACCGGCATCCGGTCAGCGTATTCGCTCCAGCGGAAGCCGGGCGCGCACTCTCCAGCCCCCCTCGTACGGACCCGTTGCCGCCTCCCCGCCGAGCAGCGCGGCCCGCTCCCGCATCCCGCGCAGCCCGCTCCCGCCGCCGACCGTGACGGCCGGCCGCTCCGGCATCGGGTTCGTCACCTCCAGGTCGAGCCGGTCGCCGGCCATCTCCACCCGCACCCTGACCGGCACGGGGCCGCAGTGCCGCAGCACATTGGTCAGCGCCTCCTGAAGGATCCGGTACCCCTCTCGGGTGACCGGCCCCGGCAGCTTCTCCAGCGGTCCGGTCAGCCGCGCGTCCACGGCGGCCCCGGAGGCCCGCGCCGACTCCAGCAGCCGGTCCGCCTCCGCCAGGGTGGGCCGCTGCGAGGGCGGCTGCGCGGACTCCCGCAGTACCAGGAGCACGCGCTCCAGGTCCTCCAGCGCGGCCCGGCCCGTCTCCTCGATCGCCATCAACGCGCGGTCCGTGAAGGCGGGGTCTCCCGCCGCCCGCGCCGCCCCGGCCTGAACGACCGCCACGGTGAGGGCGTGCCCGATGGAGTCGTGCAGCTCCCGCGCGATGCGGGTCCGCTCCAGCAGCTGCTCGGTGCGCGCCTCCAGCGCCGTCAGCCGCTCGGCGGCCGAAGGCCCGAGCAGCCGCCGGGCGATCGCGGTGATCACCTCGCCGAGGAGCACCACGACGAAGAGGAGCACGATCACCGGCACCGGCGCCAGCAGTGCCGCCGCCCAGCGGGGCGGGGTGAACGGCAGCATCGGATCGGCGGTCAGCGAGTGCCCCAGCGCGGTCGCGACGAGCTCGACGCTCATCACCGGCAGCGAGACGGTCGCGAACATGGCCGCGCTGGCGACGACCAGCCGTATCTCCAGCCACAGCAGCGTCCGCCACCGGTCGCTCCACCGCGCCGACGGCGCCGTGCTGATCCTGCTGTCGGCAGAACCGCGATCGGAGGGGGTCAGCAGGAACTGGGCCTGCAGACCCTCGGCCAGCCGGACCCAGGGCACGAATCCGAACGGTATGACGATCAGCAGCGGAGCCCAAGGCCACGCGGGATTGATGAACATCCAGATGGCGAGCAACAGCAGGGGAACGCACAGGTGCAGCCAGCGCGAGTACGTCACCGGTCGGAACGGAGCACGGAGCAGTCGGTACATGCGTCCATCGTGACAGTGGCCGGCCCACGGCCGTCTCCCCCACGTGGGGGAGACGGCACCCTCGCATGGGGGAGGGAGAGGGGTGGGGCCTCGGGCGAATCTGAATGCATGAACCGAGTCGAGATCCGAGAACTGACCAAGGACTACGGCACCAACCGCGTCGTGGACCACCTCACCTTCGATGTCCTGCCCGGTCGGGTGACCGGGTTCCTGGGCCCCAACGGCGCCGGCAAGTCCACGACGATGCGGTTGCTGCTGGGTCTTGGCCGCGCCACCTCGGGCACGGCCACCATCGGCGGCCGCCGATTCACCGACCTCCAGGCCCCCTTGCGCGAGGTGGGGGCCCTGCTCGATCCCCAGGCGCCCCACGGCGGGCGGACAGCCCGTGACCACCTCCTCATGCTGGCCGCCGGCAACGGAATTCCGAAGGCGCGGGTGGAGGCGGTGCTGGAGCAGGCCGGCCTGGCATCGGTGGCCCTGCGGCGGGTCAAGACCTTCTCACTGGGCATGCGCCAGCGGCTGGGGATAGCCGCCGCGCTGCTGGGTGACCCGGGGGTGCTCCTGCTGGACGAGCCGACCAACGGACTCGACCCCGAGGGCATCATCTGGATCCGCGAACTGATGCGCTCCCTCGCCGCCCAGGGGCGCACGGTCCTCGTCTCCAGCCACCTGATGGCGGAGACCGCCTCCTTCGTCGACCACTTGGTGGTGCTCGGGCAGGGCCGGCTGCTCGCCGACACCTCGATCGGGGAGTTCATCGACGCCCGCAGCACCCCCAGAGTGCGGCTGCGCACCTCCGACCCGGATGGCCTGCGAGCCGCCCTGGAGCGTGAGGGGTTGCGGCTGGACGCCACCGAGGACGGGCGGTGGACCGTGGACGGCATACAGGCCGAGGCGGTCGGAGTGCTCGCCGCCCGAGAGGGAGTCCCGCTGTTCGAGCTCTCCGACGAGCGGGCCTCGTTGGAGGAGGCCTACCTCGACCTGACGGCCGGCCGCGCCCAGTTCTCTTCCGCCGCTGCCTGATCACCTGCCCGTCCACCCGTCCCTCACCACGTTTCCGACCGACCCTGAACGGAGGCCTGCCCATGAGCGCGGCCGTCCTGCCCACCCTTCCCGTCCTGCACTCGGAATGGATCAAGATACGGTCCGCCCGTTCGGTCCTCGGGTCCCTCATAGCCGTCTTCCTCGCCACGGCCGGCATCACGGTCCTCACCGCGGCCGCGATCGGATCGGCGGAGGAGGGATCCATGGGGGAGGACCGGCTGCTCGGCGCCTTCTTCGGCATCAACTTCGGCCAGATAGCGGCCATCGCCTTCGGCGCCACCGCTCTCGCCGGCGAATTCCGGGGCGGAGCGCTGCGGGTCTCGCTGACCGTCGTGCCGAACCGGACCCGGCTATACCTCTCGAAGGTCGCCGTGATCGCCGCTCTGGCCTTCCTCGTCGGCCAGGTCACCGGGCTGGTCACCTTCGTGGCGGGGCAGGCGTTCATGGGCGAGTACGCGCTCGGCCTGGGCGATCCCGGCACGCTGCGGGCGGTGTTCGGCAGCGGCGTCTACCTCACGCTGATGGCGCTGCTGGCCGCCGGTCTGACCGCGCTGGTGCGCAGCGGCACCCTCGTGATGAGCCTGCTCATACCCTTCGTCCTGATCGTGCCCTTCGTCGTCGGTCAGGTCGTGGGTGGCGCCGGACAGTTCATGCCTGACCGGGCGGGACAACTCGTGATGCGGATGGACGCGCAGGGATCCCTCGGACCGTGGAGCGGGCTCGGAGTGGCCGCCCTGTGGTCGCTGGCGGCACTGGTCGCCGGCTGGATCGCGGTGCGGCGCCGGGACGCGTGACGGCAGGCCAGTTGTCAGTGGGGGTCGGGATACTGGCGGTATGACCACGGCAGAGCATCTCGACACGATCGAACGGCTCCGGGCGCGCGAGTTCCCGTCCGAGCCGGTCTGGTCCGGCGGGCAGAGCAGCGGCCCGGGTTACCACTTGGTCCAGGTCGGCCGGACCGCGGACTTCTGGGACGACGACGATTCGGGGCGGATCGAGGCGACCGACCAGATCAACGCCGAATACGGGGCGCTGACCCAGGCCCTGACCGACCGCTGGGGAGAGGCGCAGGTCTTCAGCCTGGTGTCGGTGCTGGACCGAGGGCTCGACGGGGAGGAGATACCGGAGCCGTGGGACGAGATGAGCAACACCACCGACCATGTGCACCTGTGGCGGGCTGAGGAGCACTGGCTGGTGGCCTATGTGGCGCAGTGGGACTCCGAGGACCCCTACCTGCTGATGGCAGGGGTCACCGTGATCGACCCGCCCTAGGCGGTGTCTGATGGCTCTTGCCCGGGTGGTGGATCTGTTGCCGTTCCGGGCATGAGTCGGTCATGGTGCGTCGGCATGAACTGACGAATGC
>NZ_JBHWUO010000068.1:0-31388 GCF_042736975.1 Streptomyces sp. NPDC059989 | reverse complement strand
GCGGGGACGAGCGGGGGCGGCCGCCGGGGCGGCCTCCTCCACGGGGGCGGCCGGGGCGGCCTCGGTCACCGCGGCGGTCTCGGCGGCGGTGGCACCGGGCGGGCCGGCGGGCCGGGAAGCGGCGCGGCGACGCCTGCGCGGGGGCAGGTTGTCACTCGGGCTGTTGTTGTCGGCGGTGGTGTCGTTTTCGATGTTGGGCATTGCGGGCGGTTCTCCCGTCACGCTCCCGGGCGCCGCGGCTGACATCCGGTCCGGCTCGGCTCCGCGTAATGAGCGCGGAGCCGGCCTCCGGGGCGCGTTCGCCACACGGGAGCTGTAGTCCATGGCCGCCGGTTCCGTACGTGTTGTCCGTACGGCCTGGCGGAAGTCTTCAGGTCTGTGCGCTGCCCGACCCAGGTGGCTCCCGAGTGCCAGGGCGGCGCGACGACGACGATCCCTACGCGGCGGGACCTTCCGGCGCCTTCGCGTCGGCGGCTACGGCGGCCGTGGGTGGGGCGGCCGTGACAGCCTCGCGGTCGGGCGCGAGCGGGTCGGTCACCGTGCCGGACTCCTCGTCGAAGAGCCCCTGCGCCAGCCTGGTCACCGCTGAGGGGACCGGCGGCGCCAGGTCGGCCACAGCTCGGAGACCGGACAGGACGTCGTCGGGTCGCACGGCAGGTGTCAGATGCCGAACAACCAGGCGCAGTATCGCACAGGCATTGTCCAGAGGCCTATCAGCCGGGGCGGGAAGGGCCTCCAGACTGACGACGGCGCCGCGGGTGTCGAAGGTCCGCATTCCGTTCTTGGTGCGGCGCTGGACCTCCACGGTCTCGGCGGCGAGGAAGGCCGTCACGGCCCGCTCGGCCTCGGCGGGCTCCACGCCGTCCAGGCGCAGCTCCCACACGGAGGCGGTCAGCCGGTCCGCGAGGCCCGAGGTGCGGGCCTCGACGGCGTCGATGATGTCGAGCCCGGTCGGCATCGACTCGTCGAGCAGCTCGCGCAGCTTCTCGGGGTCGCGGGTCTCGGCGAGGCCGATCTCCAGGTATTCGGCCTCGCTGCCGGTCCCGGTCGGGGCGGCGTTCGCGTACGAGACGCGGGGGTGCGGGGTGAAGCCGGCCGAGTACGCCATGGGCACCTCGGCGCGGCGCAGGGCGCGCTCGAAGGCGCGCTGGAAGTCGCGGTGGCTGGTGAACCGGAGGCGGCCGCGCTTGGTGTAGCGCAGTCGGATGCGCTGCACCACCGGTGCGGGAGGCGGGCCTTCGGGCTGTCGCTTGCCCAGTGGTTCTTCTCCTTGTGCGGGGCTCCGCGGCTCGCGCGTCGCCCTGAGGTCTTCTCGACCCGCTCCGGCTCACCCCTGCCTTTCGCGCAGGGAGATCTCGGCAGCGGGTGCCGCGTCGGCGGCTGTCGTACTACCCAGAGTACGCGCCCGTGACCTCACCGGTTCCCGGGGAGGAGTACCGAACAGCGCCCGGCTGACCTCGGCCCGGACCTCCCGGACGGTGTCGCGGACCGTCCGCCACACCGCGCGCACGAGGTGCCCGACCGGTGTCAGCACGTACCGGTACACCTGCGAGAGGGGCCACCCGACCAGGACCCAGCCGACCCACTTGAACCCCCGCCACAGCGCACCGGTGATCACCCCGGCCACGTGCCAGGCCCAGGCGACGGCCCGCCCGAGCGGGGTGAGCACGTACCGGTGGAGCGGCAGCAGCAGGTAGCGGTACGCCGCCTCGGCCAGCCACACCAGGGCCCGCCCGACCGGCACGAGCACGTATCGCCAGGTCAGCAGCGCCAAGGGCAGGATCAGGTAGGTGTACAGCGCCCGGCCGAGGGGGGCGAGGAGGTACGCGTACAGCCACGACCCCACCGGCAGCAGCAGGTACCGCCACAGCCCGGTCCACGGCCACACGAAGACCAGCTTGAGCAGGGTGGCCACCACCCAGCCGACGGCGCGCGCCACCGGTTCCAGCACGTACGTCCACAGCGGTACCAGCACGTACCGCGCCAGCCCGCGCCCGAGGGCTGCGAGCAGGTCCCAGACCACCCGTACGGGCAGCACGATCAGCACCGCCACGATCTTCACGGGGATCCGGACGGCCTCGACCAGGCAGCCTTCGCCCTGCGGTACGTGGTGCGGCTTCTCGAGTTCCATGAACGTACAGACACACGAGAGGCCCCCCGCCGTTGCGGCGGGGGGCCTCTCGATACTCACGCGTTACTTGACGACCGACAGCGGCAGGAGCTTCTTGCCCGTCGGGCCGATCTGGATCTCGGTCTGCATCTGCGGGCAGACGCCGCAGTCGAAGCACGGGGTCCAGCGGCAGTCCTCGACCTCGGTCTCGTCGAGGGCGTCCTGCCAGTCCTCCCAGAGCCAGTCCTTGTCGAGGCCGGAGTCCAGGTGGTCCCAGGGCAGGACCTCCTCGTAGGTGCGCTCGCGCGTCGTGTACCAGGCCACGTCCACGCCGTAGGCGGGCAGCGTCTTCTGCGCCGCCTCCATCCAGCGGTCGTAGCTGAAGTGCTCGCGCCAGCCGTCGAAGCGGCCGCCCGACTCGTACACGGCGCGGATGACGTCGCCGATGCGGCGGTCGCCGCGCGAGAGCAGGCCCTCGACGACGCCCGGCTTGCCGTCGTGGTAGCGGAAGCCGATGGAGCGGCCGTACTTCTTGTCGCCGCGGAGCTTGTCACGGAGCTTGCCCAGACGGGCGTCCGTCTCCTCGGCCGACAGCTGCGGGGCCCACTGGAAGGGGGTGTGCGGCTTGGGGACGAAGCCGCCGATCGAGACGGTGCAGCGGATGTCGTTCTGGCCCGAGACCTCGCGGCCCTTGGCGATGACGTTGACCGCCATGTCGCCGATCTGGAGCACGTCCTCGTCGGTCTCGGTCGGCAGGCCGACCATGAAGTACAGCTTCACCTGGCGCCAGCCGTTGCCGTACGCCGTGGAGACCGTCCGGATCAGGTCCTCTTCGGAGACCATCTTGTTGATGACCTTGCGCATGCGCTCGGAGCCGCCCTCGGGGGCGAAGGTCAGGCCGGAGCGGCGCCCGTTGCGGGTCAGCTCGTTGGCCAGGTCCACGTTGAAGGCGTCCACGCGGGTCGACGGCAGGGACAGGCCCACCTTGTCGTCCGTGTACCGGTCGGCGAGGCCCTTGGCGATGTCGGCGATCTCGGTGTGGTCCGCCGAGGAGAGGGAGAGGAGACCGACCTCTTCGAAGCCCGTGGCCTTCAGGCCGCGCTCCACCATCTCGCCGATGCCGGTGATGCTTCGCTCCCGCACGGGGCGCGTGATCATGCCGGCCTGGCAGAAACGGCAGCCGCGGGTGCAGCCGCGGAAGATCTCCACCGACATCCGCTCGTGGACGGTCTCGGCGAGCGGGACCAGCGGCTGCTTGGGGTAGGGCCATTCGTCGAGGTCCATGACGGTGTGCTTGGACACGCGCCACGGCACGCCGGAGCGGTTCGGGACGACGCGGCCGATGCGGCCGTCCGGCAGGTACTCGACGTCGTAGAAGCCCGGGACGTAGATGTTGCCGGTCTTCGCGAGGCGCAGGAGGACCTCCTCGCGCCCGCCCGGACGGCCCTCGGCCTTCCAGGCGCGGATGATCTCGGTCATGTCGAGGACGGCCTGCTCGCCGTCGCCGATGACCGCCGCGTCGATGAAGTCCGCGATCGGCTCCGGGTTGAAGGCGGCGTGGCCGCCCGCCAGGACGATCGGGTGGTCGACCGTACGGTCCTTGGACTCCAGCGGGATGCCCGCCAGGTCCAGGGCCGTGAGCATGTTCGTGTAGCCCAGCTCCGTGGAGAAGGACAGGCCGAACACGTCGAAGGCCGACACGGGGCGGTGGCTGTCCACGGTGAACTGCGGGACCTTGTGCTCGCGCATGAGCGCTTCCAGGTCCGGCCACACCGAGTACGTGCGCTCCGCCAGCACGCCCTCGCGCTCGTTCAGCACCTCGTAGAGGATCATGACGCCCTGGTTGGGCAGGCCCACCTCGTACGCGTCCGGGTACATGAGCGCCCAGCGGACGTCGCACGACTCCCACGGCTTCACGGTGGAGTTGAGCTCACCACCGACGTACTGGATGGGCTTCTGCACATGCGGGAGCAGAGCTTCGAGCTGTGGGAAGACCGACTCGGACATCACGCGACTTTCGTGAAGCGGGCAGGGGGCGACTCTCAAGCGTACCCCGAGGCACAGCCGCCCCCACCCGCATGATCATCCGAGGGCGGCCCGCAGCCCGGGGGCCGAGGCCTCGGCCCAGATGTCCGGAAGCTCCCGCTCCCGCCGCTCGGCCAGGGCTTCCTCGCGGGCGTAGAGCACGCCCCAGGTGAAGGCCGACTCCCCCGCGCCCGCCGCCTGGACCGCGAGGCCGCGCAGGGCCTCGCGGGCGACCACGCTGTCCTGGTGGTCGCCGAGCAGGGTCTGGACCGACTTCATCGCCTTGGCCAGGCGCTTCGCCGGCTTTCCGAGGGCGGGCGCGGCGGCCTCCGCCGCGTAGCGGGCGCGCTTGGCGGCCTTGCGGGCCTCGTGCAGGGCGAGATCGCGTTCCTCGCCCGGGGCGAGGTCCAGTGCGCCGCCGACCCGGCCGGCGAGGCGCTCGAAGTCGCGCAGGACCGCCTTGGGCAGGACGTCCTCCGCGGGACGGGCGGCGGCCTCCAGCAGCGGCGGGTTCTCCAGGAGGGCGTCGAGGGAGTCCAGGAGGGCGAGGTGGCGGGCGGTGTCCAGGACGGCCAGGGCCCGGCGCCGCGATCCGGAGCGGCGGGCGGTGTTCCAGGTCCGCAGCCGGCTGCGGACCGGGCCGAGCAGCAGGGTGCGCGGCAGTTCGCCGAGGTGGGTCTGGATCCGCTCCAGCAGGACCTCCTGGTCGCGGTCGACGCCGAGTTCGGCGGCGAGCAGCTTCAGCTCCTCGCCGATGGGGTCGGTGGCGGCGCGGTCCAGCACCTTGCGGTAGGTCTTGAAGGCGCTGCGCATCCGGCGGCTCGCCACCCGCATCTGGTGCACGGAGTCCGGCAGGCCGCGGCGCACGGCCGGGTCCAGGGCGACCAGGGCGTCGCGCTGTTCGCGCAGGTACGCCAGGACGTGCGCGCCCGCCGTGCCGTCGCCCGGATCGGGCGCGGGCCGGGCCGGGGGCGCGGTGCCGGTCTCGGTCAGGGCGCGGGCGAGCTTCGAGGGGGCGTCGGAGACCCGCAGCCCGGCCTTGCGGAAGGTCTTCTCGACCGCGTCGAGCAGGGCGGGGTCGACCCCGTCGGCCAGTTCCACCTCGACCTCGGTCCAGGCGGCGGCGTCCTCGCCGCGCTCGGCCCGGACCGTGTCGGTGGACAGCTCCGCGAGCAGGGCCCCGTCGGCGTCGAGGAGGTGGCTGACCCGGCGCGAGGAGACCAGCCTGACCTGGGGTTCGAGCCCGGTGCCGCGCACCCGGGAGCGGACGAGGGCGGCCAGCGAGGGCGGGAGGCTGTCGCTGAGCTCGGCCGCGATCTCGTCGCGCACGCCCGGGGAGACGGGGAGTTTCAGGTGCCAGCCGGCGTCCGCCCCGCCGGTTCTGCGCCGCAGGGTGAGACCGTCGGCGGCGAGCCGCTGGTCGGGGGTGTCGTAGTAGACGGCGTCGAGGTCGACCGTGCCCTGGTCGGAGACGGCCGCGATCGCGGCCGTGCCCGTCAGGTCCGGCACCCCGCGCCGGGCGCGTTTGCCCTGCTTCTCAGGGGCTCGCGTGAACTCGAATTTCCGCTCGATCTCGCGCTTCGTGTCCGCCATAGACCGAACTTAGTCCTGAACGGATCACGGCGGCAGGGTGAACGGCGGATTAGGCCGACAAGGGCCGCTGCACCTTGATCGACTGCAACAGCCCGATGGCCACCCACACGGCGAACATCGACGAGCCCCCGTACGAGACGAAGGGCAGCGGCAGCCCGGCCACCGGCATGATCCCGAGGGTCATCCCGATGTTCTCGAAGGACTGGAAGGCGAACCAGGCGATGATCCCGGCGCACACGATCGTCCCGTACAGCTCCGTGGTCTCGCGGGCGATCATGCAGGCCCGCCACAGGATGACGGCCAGCAGGAAGAGGATCAGCCCGGCCCCGAGGAAGCCCAGCTCCTCCCCCGCCACGGTGAAGACGAAGTCGGTCTGCTGCTCCGGCACGAACTGGCCGGTGGTCTGCGAGCCCTTGAAGAGCCCGGAGCCGGTGAGCCCGCCGGAGCCGATCGCGATGCGCGCCTGGTTGGTGTTGTAGCCGACGCCCGCGGGGTCGAGCTCGGGGTTGGCGAAGGCCGCGAAGCGGTTGATCTGGTACTCGTCGAGGACGCCGAGCTGCCAGATCAGGATGGCCCCGCCGGCGCCCGAGCCGATCAGGCCGAGCACCCAGCGGTTGGAGGCGCCGGAGGCCAGCAGCACGCCGAGGACGATCACGACCATGACCATGACGGAGCCCAGGTCGGGCATCAGCATGACGATGCCCATCGGGGCGGCCGCCAGGCACAGCGCCTTGACGACCGTGCGGTGGTCGGGATGGGTGAGGTCGCCCGCGTCCACCCGGGTGGCCAGCAGCATCGCCATGACCAGGATGATCGTGATCTTCACGAACTCGGAGGGCTGGAGGGAGAATCCGCCGCCGATCACGATCCACGCGTGGGCGCCGTTGATGGTGGCGCCGAGCGGGGTGAGCACGGCGAGGATGAGCACGAGCGAGAGCCCGTAGAGGACCGGCACCGCGCCGCGCAGGGTGCGGTGGCCGAGCCAGACGGTGCCGATCATCAGCACGAGGCCGATGCCGGTGTTCAGGGCGTGCCGGGCGAGGAAGTAGTACGGGTCGCCCTGGTTCAGCTGGGTGCGGTTGCGGGTCGCCGACCACACCAGCAGGGCGCCGAGGAAGGACAGCGCCAGCGCGCTGAGGAGTATCGGCCAGTCGAGCCGGCGCACCACCGAGTCGCGGGCGGTGAGCTTGGCCATCGCTCCGCGCTCGGGCGCGTACCGGGAGACGGAGAACTTGTTCGCGGTCTGCATGTCGTCTTTCGGTCCTCAGTCGTGCTGCGCGGGGCGCTGGGCGGGCGGCCCGGCGAGCGCGGGGACCGGCTCGTCCGGGGACGGCGGCACGTACGGCCGGATCTCGGGGGAGTCGATGGAGCCGTCGGGGTAGATCTTGGGCAGTTTCGTCTCGGGACTCAGCAGCAGGGCCTTCTTCAGGTCCTGCTTGCCTTCCATGTCGAGGCCGTAGATGGCGTTGTACAGGTTGCGGACGGCGGGGCCGGAGGCTCCGGAGCCGGTGCCGCCCTGGGAGATCGTCATGACGATCGTGAAGTCCTTGGTGTAGGTCGCCAGCCAGGAGGTGGTCTGCTTGCCGTAGACCTGGGCGGTGCCGGTCTTCGCGTGCATCGGGATCTTGTCCATCGGCCAGCCGATGAACCGCCAGGCGGCGGTGCCGCCCGGCTCGGCGACCGAGCGCAGGCCCTTGTCTAGGTCGCTGATGGTCTTGGCGTCGATCGGCAGCCTGCCGTGGGCCTGGGGCTTGATCATCTCGGTGTGCTTGCCGTCGGGGCTGATCACGGCCTTGCCGACCGTGGGGTTGTAGAGGGTGCCCCCGTTGCTGATGGCGGAGTAGGCGGTGGCCATCTGGATGGGGGTGACGAGGACGTCGCCCTGGCCGATGGCGAAGTTGATGCTGTCGTAGGCCTTCAGCTGGTTGCCTTCCAGGCAGCTCTCGTACGCGATCTGCTCGACGTAGGTGCCGCCCTTCTTGCCCTGCTTGCACCAGGAGTCCTTGTTGGCCTTCCAGAAGCTCTGCTTCCACCGGCGGTCGGGGATGCGTCCGGTGACCTCGTTGGGCAGGTCGATGTGGGTCTCGGAGCCGAGCCCGAATTCGCGGGCGGTCCGGTAGAACCAGTCGTGGGCGTTCTTGTTGGGCTTGAGGCCGCCGTCGCGCTGCCACTCCTTGTGGCCGAGGGCGTAGAAGACGGTGTTGCAGGAGAACTTGAGGGCGTCGCCGAGGGTGATGGGGCCGTGCCCCTTGGACTCGAAGTTCGCGAAGCTCCGGCCGCCCATGTTGTAGGAGGCACTGCAGTTGTACTTGCCGTCGAAGTCGTAGCCGGCCCGCACGGCCGCGCTCGCCGAGACCACCTTGAAGATGGAGCCCGCGGGGGCCTGGCCCTGGATGGCCCGGTTGAGCAGCGGGTAGTTGGAGTTCTTGCTGGTGAGGTTGGCGTAGTCCTTGCCGGAGATGCCGCCGACCCAGGCGTTGGGGTCGTAGTCGGGCTGGGAGGCCATCGCGACGACGCGGCCGGTCTTGGCCTCCATGACGACGACGGCGCCGGAGTCGGCCTCGTACTTGCGGCCCGTGATGTTGTCGGTCTCGTTGCGGACGACCTTCATCGCCTGCTGGAGCTCGAACTCGGCGACGGCCTGGACCCGGGCGTCGATGCTGGTGACGAGGGTGGAGCCGGCCACGCCCGGGTCGGACTTGGTCTGGCCCATGACCCGGCCGAGGTTGTCGACCTCGTACGAGGTGACCTCCGCCTTGCCGCGCAGCTGCCGGTCATAGGTGCGTTCGATTCCGGAGCGGCCGACCTGGTCGGACCGCAGGTGCGGCGAGTCGGTGTCCTTGGCCTTCTGGATCTCGTCGTCGGTGACCGGCGAGAGGTAGCCGAGCACCTGCGAGGTACGGGCCCCGCCGGGGGCCGGGTAGCGGCGGACGGCAGTGGGCTCCGCGGTGATGCCGGGGAAGTCCTCGGGGCGCTCGCGCAGCTGGAGCGCCTGCTGCGTGGTGGCCTCCATGGTGACCGGGATCGGCTGGTACGGGGAGCCGTTCCAGCAGGGCGCGGGGGTCTGGGAGTCGCAGAGGCGGACCTTCTCGATGACCTCCTTGGGGGTCATGTCCAGGACGCCGGCGAGGCGGGTCATGACGCCCTTGCCCCGGTCCTTCATCTTCATCAGCGCGGTGCGGCTGGCGGAGACGACGAGCCGGGTCTCGTTGTCGGCGAGCGCGACCCCGCGGGCGTCGAGGATCGAGCCGCGCACGGCGGGCTGGACGACCCGCTGGACGTGGTTGCTCTTCGCCTCGTGGTAGTACTCGTCGCCTTGGCGGATCTGGAGGTACCAGAGCCGGCCGCCGAGGGTGAGGAACATCGAGAAGACGAGCACCTGGATCATGATGAGCCGGATCTGCACCCGGGAGGTGCGGCCGGTCTCGGGAATGTTGGTCACGCCTGCTCCTCCCTACAGCTTTTTGACGTTCTTCACGCCCTTGACGGTCTTGACGCCCTTTATGCGCACCGCCTTGTTGGCCCGGGAACGCGCGGTCTTCAGGCGCAGGCCGCCGCGCTGGCTGCCGATGCGCAGCCCGGTGCCGCCGGCCAGCCAGCCGGAGGAGACGTCGGCGGCCTTGTTGGCGGGACCGCCGCCGGCCTCGACGGCCATCGGGTCGTTCTCGGCGCGCCGGGCCAGGGCCATGATGAACGGCACCGTGAAGGGCGCGAGCAGCAGGTCGTAGAGGGTCGCCGTGAACAGCAGCCCGGTCAGCCCCACGTGCCGGGCGGCGGTGTCGCCGACGAGGGCGCCCACGCCCGCGTAGAGCAGGGTGGAGCCGATCGCGGCGGCGACCACGGTGAGCATCGGGCCCCAGGCGGAACGGAACCGCCCGCTGTCGGGGCGGACCAGGCCGGCCACGTAGCCGATGACGCACAGGACGAGCGCGTACCGCCCGGCGGCGTGGTCGGCGGGCGGGGCCAGGTCGGCGAGCAGCCCGGCGGCGAAGCCGATGAGCACGCCGCTGACCGGCCCGTACACGAGTGCGAGGGCGACGACGGTGAGCAGCAGCAGGTCGGGGACGGCGCCGGGCAGTTGGAGCCGGCCCAGGACGGTGACCTGGATGACGAGGGCGACCACGACGAGCGTGGCCGAGAGCAGGATCCGGTTGAAGCGCATGGTCGGTCTGCTCCTACTCGTCGGCCGGCTTGCCGGGCACGCTGGCGGACCCGGACGGGGTGACCGTGACGGTGACCGTCGGGGTGGGCTTGGGGGCCTCGGGCTTGGGCGGCAGGACGGCGTCACGCGGGTCCTCGCGCGGCGGCATCACCACGACGCCGACGATGTCCAGCCGCGAGAAGCCGACGAACGGGCGCACCCAGACGGTACGGGTCAGGTCTCCGCGCGAGGGGTCCACCTTGACCACCTCGCCGATCGGAACGCCCGGCACGAAGGGCTTGTTGCCGCGCGAGCCGAAGGTGACGAGCCGGTCGCCCGGGCTGACCTTGGCCTTGCCGTTGAGCATCTGGACGGACAGGGCGCGGTCGCCCTGGCCGGTGGCGAAGCCGAGTTCGCCGGTCTTCTCCAGACGGGTGCCGACGGTGAAGTCGGGGTCGTTGGCGAGGACGACGGTGGCGGTGTCGGGGCCGACCGTGGAGACCCGGCCGACGAGTCCGTCCCCGTTGAGGACGGTCATGTCGCGCTCGATGCCGTCCTTGCTGCCGGCGTCGATGGTCACGGTCCAGGAGAAGCCCTGGGCCGCTCCTATGGCGATGACCTCGGCGCCCTTGATGCCGTACTGCCCGGCACCGGCCCGCTTGAGCATCTCGTCGAGCTCGCGGATGCGGCTCTGGGTCTGGGCGTCGCTGCCCAGCTTGGCCTTCAGGGCCGCGTTCTCGCGCTCCAGCGTGGCGATCCGGTTGTGGCGCTCACCGGAATCCCGTACCGCCCCTATGGCGTTGGCGACCGGGTCGACCGCGGTCGACACGCCCTTCTCGACCGGCCCGAAGACCGCTGCGGCGGCCTGTCGGGCACCGTCGACCGGCGACTCCTCGCCCGCCCTGATGTCCACCGTGATCAACGCGAACGCGATGGCGATCAGAAGCACCAGGAGCAGCCGGCTTTCTCGTGTGTCCCTCACGTGCGGCGGCCGTGCCTTCCTCGTCGGAATTCTCTTTTGCCTGTATATCAACGATCCGCCGCACGGGCCCGGTAGCACCCGTACGGCGGATCCTTGTGTGTTGTCCTCCGGATGGAGGGATGTGCGCCGGTCAGCGCCGGGGCTGGGCGTCCAGGACCTGCTGGAGGGCCTCGAACTCCTCGACGCACTTGCCGGAGCCGAGCGCCACGGAGTCGAGCGGGTCCTCGGCGATGTGGATCGGCATGCCCGTCTCGCGCCGCAGCCGCTCGTCGAGGCCGCGCAGCAGGGCGCCGCCGCCGGTCAGGACGATGCCGCGGTCCATGATGTCGCCGGAGAGCTCCGGCGGGCACTTGTCGAGGGTGGTCTTGACGGCGTCGACGATGGCGTTGACGGGCTCCTCGATGGCCTTGCGCACCTCGGCGGCCGAGATGACGACCGTCTTGGGCAGGCCGGAGACCAGGTCGCGGCCGCGGATCTCGGTGTGCTCGTCCTTGTCGAGGTCGTACGCCGACCCGATGGTGATCTTGATCTGCTCGGCGGTCCGCTCACCGAGGAGGAGCGAGTACTCCTTCTTGATGTGCTGGATGATCGCGTTGTCGAGCTCGTCGCCGGCCACCCGGATGGACTGTGCCGTGACGATTCCGCCGAGGGAGATGACGGCGACCTCGGTGGTGCCGCCGCCGATGTCCACGACCATGTTGCCGGTGGCCTCGTGGACGGGCAGGCCCGAGCCGATGGCGGCGGCCATGGGCTCCTCGATGATGTGCACCTGGCGGGCGCCGGCCTGCGTGGACGCCTCGATGACGGCGCGGCGCTCCACCCCGGTGATGCCGGAGGGCACGCAGACGACCACGCGCGGGCGGGCCAGGTAGCGGCGCTTGTGGATCTTGAGGATGAAGTACCGGAGCATGCGCTCGGTGATCTCGAAGTCGGCGATCACGCCGTCCTTGAGGGGCCGTACGGCCACGATGTTGCCGGGCGTACGGCCGATCATCTTCTTGGCCTCGGAGCCGACCGCGAGAATTCCGCCGGTGTTCGTGTTGATGGCGACCACGGACGGCTCGTTCAGAACGATTCCCCGGCCCCTCACGTACACCAGCGTGTTGGCGGTCCCGAGGTCGATCGCCATGTCACGGCCGATGAACGACATGTTGTTCCCCTTGTTCCCCATGAGGAGCGTCTGGCCTTCCAGTTGATAGCGGCTGCTGTCAGGTCGGCGAGGTGGGTGTGTGGGTGGAGGCCCCATCGTAGTGCCGCGAGTACGGACACCGCGCGACGGGACTCCGGCAATCCCGCCGGAACGGATACCCGCCCCCTAGTGGTGACGTCGTGTCCTGCCCAGGCGTTCCCGCTCGTGGCCGGAAATACCAAGGGGCGACCGAAATTACTTCGGTCGCCCCAGGTAGTGAGCGCTATTTGGCTGATGTCACGTCAGGAAAGAGTGCCCGAAACGATCCCTGAGCGAGGCCTGAGCGAGGCCTGGACGGGCCCGCCGGGCGCTCAGAGAGCGGGGAAGAACAGCTTCAGCTCGCGCTCCGCCGACTCCTCGGAATCCGAGGCGTGGATCAGGTTCTCCCGGGTGACGGTGCCGAAGTCGCCCCGGATGGAGCCCGGCGCCGCGGCAATCGGGTCAGTGGGTCCGGCCAGCTGGCGGACACCCTCGATCACGCGCTCGCCTTCGACCACGAGGGCGACGACCGGACCGCTGGCCATGAAGCCCATGAGCGGCTCGTAGAACGGCTTGCCCTTGTGCTCGCCGTAGTGCGTCTCCAGGGTCTCCTGGTCCAGCGTGCGCAGCTCCAGCGCGGGGATGGTCCAGCCGGCCTTCCGCTCGATGCGGCCGATGATCTCGCCGACCAGGCCCCGCCGGACGGCGTCGGGCTTCAGCAGGACGAGGGTGCGCTGGGTCATGTTGCGGCTCCTTGCGGCATACGGGTGCGGTAGGACGAATCTACAGGGCTGACAAGGTGACCCGTCACGCAGCGTCAGGGGTCCCGGGGGGCGTCTGCGCCTCCTGCGCGGCCGCCCACCGGGCCTTGATCGTGTCGATCTTGCGGCCGTAGTGCACCGAGCACCACCACAGGACGGCGAAGACCGCGCCGAGGAAGAACATCGTCGGAACGACGAACCCGCTCGCGATCAGGCCGATCTGCAGGGCCCAGCCCAGCTGGACCGCCCCGGGGCGCGAGAGCATCCCGCACAGCAGGACCGACAGCAGCATCGTGACCCCGCACACCGTCCAGACCGTTGCCTGGGTCAGGTCCGGGTCCTTCATGGCCACCAGGCCCGCGAAACCGATCACGAAGAACTCGCCGATCAGCGTGCTCGCACACAGCGTGCGCATCCCTCAGCCCCTCTTCAGCAGCAGGCGGGCCTCGCCCACCGTGATCACGGAACCGGTCACCAGGACCCCGGCCCCTCCGTACTCGGCCTCTTCCTCCGCCAGGGTGATCGCCGCCTCCAGGGCGTCGTCCAGCCGCGGCTCCACCTGCACCCGGTCCACGCCGAAGACCTCGACCGCGATGGCCGCCAGCTCGTCCGCGCCCATGGCCCGGTGGCTGGAGTTCTCCGTCACCACCACCTCCGCGAAGATCGGCTCGAAGGCCTCCAGCACCCCGCGGATGTCCTTGCCCTCGCTCGCGGCCACGACACCGATCAGCCGGCTGAACCCGAAGGACTCGGTGACCGCCTCCGCGGTGACCGCCGCGCCCGCCGGGTTGTGCGCCGCGTCCAGGACCACCGTCGGGCTGCGCCGCACGACCTCCATGCGGCCCGGCGAGGTCACCGAGGCGAAGGCCCTGCGCACGGTCTCCACGTCCAGGACGCGCGCCCGCTCCTGGCCGATCCCGAAGAAGGCCTCGACCGCCGCCAGCGCCACCGCCGCGTTGTGCGCCATGTGCGCGCCGTGCAGCGGCAGGAAGATGCCGTCGTACTCCCCGCCCACGCCGCGCAGCGTCAGCTGCTGCCCGCCGACCGCGACCTCGCGCGCGACCACGCCGAACTCCATGCCCTCGCGGGCCACCGTCGCGTCGACCTCGACGGCCTTCTTCAGCAGCACCTGGGCCGCGTCCACCGGCTGCTGCGCCAGGATGACGGTCGCGCCCTGCTTGATGACGCCGCCCTTCTCCACGGCGATCTCGCCCGGCGTGGAGCCGAGCCGGTCCGTGTGGTCCAGGCTGATCGGGGTGACCACGGCGACCGAGGCGTCGATGACGTTGGTCGCGTCCCAGCTGCCGCCCATGCCGACCTCGACCACGGCCGCGTCGATCGGAGCGTCCGCGAAGGCCGCGTACGCCATTCCGGTGAGCACCTCGAAGAAGGACAGCCGGTACTCCTCGGCGGCGTCGACCATCTCCACGTAGGGCTTGATGTCGTGGTACGTCTCGACGAACCGCTCGGCGCTGATCGGCGCCCCGTCGAGGCTGATCCGCTCGGTGATCGACTGCACGTGCGGGCTGGTGTAGCGCCCGGTGCGCAGCTCGAAGGCGTTCAGCAGGGCCTCGATCATGCGGGCCGTGCTGGTCTTGCCGTTGGTGCCGGTGACGTGGATGGAGGGGTACGCGCGCTGCGGCTCGCCCAGCACGTCCATCAGCGCCGCGATCCGCGACACGGACGGCTCCAGCTTGGTCTCGCCCCAGCGGGTGGCCAGCTCCTGCTCCACCTCCAGCAGCGCCTTCGCCACCTCCGGGTCGGTCGGCAGGGCGGGTACCGGGTCGCCCTGCGGCGGTCCGGCCTGGGCGCGCAGGGTACGGCTGCCGGCCTCGATCACCGCCAGGTCGGGGTCGCGGTCGGACTCTTCCGCCACGATCTGATCGAACTCGTCGAAGGTGCCGTCGTGGCTCTCGGGCTGCTGCTCACTCACACGCCCAGTCTACGGACGAGGACCCCCAGGACTTTCGACCCGGGCGTTTCGGGACTTTCGGCGGGCGGGGCGACCAGATCGTCATGCAAGCCTTGCGGGCAGGAGATAGGGGAACAAATGCCGCAGGCAAGCACCAACAAGACAGCTTCCAGCCGCGACATAGGGATAGACCTGGGGACCGCCAACACCCTCGTCTACGCACGGGGGCACGGAATCGTCCTGAACGAGCCGTCGGTGGTCGCCGTGAAGGCCGGAACCACCACCGCGCTGGCCGTCGGGACGGAGGCCAAGGAGACCATCGGGCGCACCCCCGGCTCCATCACCGCGATCCGCCCCCTCAAGGATGGCGTGATCTGCGACTACGAGGCCGCCGAGGAGATGATCCGGCACTTCGTGCGCAAGGCGGTCCCCGGCCGGCGCCCCCGCACCCGGATGGTGATCTGCGTGCCCTCCGGGGTCACCCAGGTCGAGCGGCGGGCCATCATCCACGCCTCCACCCGGGCCGGCGCCAAGGCCGTGCACCTGATCGAGGAGCCGATGGCCGCCGCGATCGGCGCCGGGCTGCCGGTGGCCGAACCCCGCGGCTCGATGGTCGTGGACATCGGCGGCGGCACCTCCGAGGTGGCCGTCATCTCCCTGGGCGGCATCGTCACCGCCCAGTCGCTGCGCGTCGGCGGGGACCGGCTCGACGCGGCGATCATGGACTACGTCCGCAAGGAGCACGCCCTGCTCATCGGCGAGCGCACCGCCGAGGACGTCAAGGTGGCCATCGGCTCGGCCTGGCCGGTGCCGGACCTGCCCGAGCTGGAGACCCGCACCTTCACCGTGCGGGGCCGCGAGAAGGTCGGCGGCATGCCGAAGACGCTGGAGCTGACCGCCCCGGACGTCCGGGCCGCGCTCGACGAGCCCGTCGAGGCGATCATCGCCGCCGTGCGCACCACCCTGGAGGAGTGCCCGCCCGAGCTCTCCGGCGACGTCATGGAGCACGGCATCGTCCTCACCGGCGGCGGCGCGCTCCTGCCCGGCCTGGACCTGCGGATGGCCTCCGCGACCGGCATCCCGGTCTTCGTCGCCGACAACCCGCTGGACTGCGTGGCCCTCGGCTCGGGCCGCTGCGTCGAAGACCTGGACACGCTGAACGGCCTGCTGACCCCGGCCAAGGCCTAGCCGCCCCGCCCCCTACCCCCGGGGCAGCGTGGCCACGACGTGGTACGAGTCCTCCGTGCGCGTCGCCGTCAGGGTGCCGCCCAGGCTGCGCACGCGCTCGGACATGCTCGCGGTGCCCGAGCCCGCCGAGACGGGGGCCCGGCCCGGTGTCCGGTCGGGCAGCGCGTTGCTGACGGCGATCCGCAGCTGCGGGCCGTCCGCCGCGATCGACACCTCGATGGTCTCCCCGTGCGCGTGCTTGGCCGCGTTGGTCAGGCACTCCTGCACCACCCGGTAGACCGCCGCCTGCCGCAGCGGCGACAGCCCGTTCACCTCCGGATCCATGGCCAGCCGTACGGGCGAACCGGCCCGCCCGCTCTCCTCCGCGAGCGCCGGCAGCCCGTCGACACCCGGGGTCGAGGCCCGCTCCCCGCGCTGCACGATGATCTCGTTCAGCACCAGGTGGGCCCGGCGCGCAGTGTCGGCCAGCTCCTCGAAGTCCTTGGCGTACACCGTCTCGCGCGCCCGCATCGACAGCACCTCGGAGCGCACCGTCAGCAGGGTCAGCTCCCGCCCGACGAAGTCGTGGACGTCCCGGGCGACCGAGGTGCGCTCCTGCTGCACCGCCTGGAGCACGGCGGACTCGGCCCGCCGGGCGGTGAGCTCCGCCACCAGGTCATGGCGGTAGGCGGCTATGCCCACGGCGGAGGCGAGCACCCCGATCGGCACGACCAGGCTCAGGAAGGAGCTCAGGGTCTCGGCCCGGGGCTCGGGCCAGCCCGGCACGCTGAACACCACCAGCGCGAAGGCCACGTACCCGAGGGTGGCCAGGATCCCGGCCCGGCGGCCGCGGTAGCGGCCCACCGAGTACAGCGCGAACTGGATCAGGGTGAGCTCGTGCAGCCAGCCGATGAAGAGCAGCGCCGCGAGGAACGAGATCCACGGCAGGCGCCGCCGCACCAACAGCGTCGAACAGCCCGCGGCCAGCACCGCGGCGGCCAGCGGACCGTTGAGCGAGTTGTCGGCGGCGGCCAGGCCCGGCAGGTCCAGCGCCATCAGGGCGAGGCAGCTCAGCGCCGTGAGCACGTCCAGCGCCCGCGGCGAGCCCGCCCAGCTCTCGGTGAGCCGGCGGCCGGAGGCCACGGCCCAGTGGAGCGCCGAGGCGACGGGCTTGACGTGCATGCCCTCCATCATCCGTGGTGAGGGGCTCGGATCGAATCAGCCCGGACCATATAAAGAGTGATATCGGGCACTATGGCCCGGGTCGGACGACCCTGCGCACCCGCCGCGGACCTGTGATGCGGGCCCCCTCGCGGGGAAGCCATACGGGGAAGGCCCCCACATCGACCGACGGTGTGGGGGCCTTCGCGTGTCCGTACGCCGTACTAGGCGGCGGGCAGCGTCTCCAGCTGGGCCTGGATCCGGGCGATGTCCGCCTCGGCCTTGGCGAGCCGGCCCTTGATCTTGTCCACGACGTTGTCGGGGGCCTTGGCGATGAACGCCTCGTTCCCGAGCTTCGCCTCCGCCTGCTGCTTCTCCTTCTCGGCGGCGCCGAGGTCCTTGGTCAGGCGCTTGCGCTCGGCGGCCACGTCGATGGTGCCCGACAGGTCGAGCGCCACCGTCCCGCCGGCGACCGGGAGGGTCGCGGTGGCACTGAAGGCGTCGCCCTCCGGCTGGAGGCGCAGCACCTGGCGGATGGCGGCCTCGTGGGCGGCCAGCACGGTGCCGGACAGGTCCAGGCGGGCCGGAACCTTCTGCTTGTCGTCGAGGTTCTGCTCCTTGCGGAACCGGCGGACCTCGCGGACCAGGCTCTGGACGCCCTCGATCTCGGCCTCGGCGGCCGCGTCGCGGAAGCCACTGTCCTTCGGCCAGTCGGCGATCACGAGGGACTCACCGCCGGTCAGCGTCGTCCACAGGGTCTCGGTGACGAAGGGGACCACCGGGTGCAGCAGGCGCAGCATGACGTCGATGACCTCACCGAGGACCCGGGCGGAGGCCTTGGCCGGCTCGCCGCCCGCGAAGAAGGTCGTCTTCGACAGCTCCACGTACCAGTCGAAGACCTCGTCCCACGCGAAGTGGTACAGCGCCTCACTGAGCTTCGAGAACTGGAAGTCGTCGTAGTACGCGTCGACCTGCTCGACGGTCTTGTTCAGCCGGGACAGGATCCAGCGGTCGGTCGCCGACAGCTGCTCGACCGGGGGCAGGTCGCCCTCGATCGTCGCGCCGTTCATCAGCGCGAAGCGCGTGGCGTTCCAGATCTTGTTGGCGAACTTGCTGGAGGCCTGGACCCAGTCCTCGCCGATCGGCACGTCGGTGCCCGGGTTGGCGCCCTTGGCCAGGGTGAAGCGGACGGCGTCGGAGCCGTACTTGTCCATCCAGTCCAGCGGGTCGACGACGTTGCCGAAGGACTTCGACATCTTCTTGCCGCGCTCGTCGCGGACCAGGCCGGTCAGCGCGATCGTCTTGAAGGGGACCTCGCCGTCCATGGCGTACAGGCCGAACATCATCATCCGGGCGACCCAGAAGAAGATGATGTCGTGGCCGGTCAGCAGGACGTCGGTGGAGTAGAACTTCTCCAGGTCCGGGGTCTTCTCCGGCCAGCCGAGCGTGGAGAACGGCCACAGGCCGGACGAGAACCAGGTGTCGAGGACGTCGGTGTCCTGGGTCCAGCCCTCCCCCGTCGGCGCCTCGTCGTCCGGGCCGAGGCAGACGACCTCGCCGTCCGGGCCGTACCAGACCGGGATCCGGTGGCCCCACCACAGCTGGCGCGAGATGCACCAGTCGTTGAGGTTGTCGACCCAGTCGAAGTAGCGCTTCTCCATCTCCTGCGGGTGGATCGCGACGCGGCCGTCGCGGACCGCGTCACCGGCGGCCTTGGCGAGGGTCTCGACCTTGACCCACCACTGGAGGGACAGGCGGGGCTCAACGGTGGTGGAGCAGCGCGAGCAGTGCCCGACGGAGTGCAGGTACGGGCGCTTCTCGGCGACGATGCGGCCCTGCCCGCGCAGGGCGCCGACGACCGCGGAACGCGCCTCGTAGCGGTCCAGGCCGAGGAAGGGGCCGTGGACGGTGATGACGCCGTGCTCGTCCATGATCGTCATGTTGGCCAGGCCGTGGCGCTGGCCGATCGCGAAGTCGTTCGGGTCGTGCGCCGGGGTCACCTTGACGCAGCCGGTGCCGAACTCGGGGTCGACGTGGGCGTCCGCGACGACCGGGATGGAGCGGTCGGTGAGCGGCAGCTTGATGAGCTTGCCGACCAGGTGCTTGTAGCGCTCGTCGTCCGGGTGGACGGCGATGGCCGTGTCACCGAGCATCGTCTCGGCGCGCGTGGTCGCGACGACGAGCGTGTCCTCGCCCTCGCCGTACTTGATGGACACGAGCTCGCCCGCGTCCTCCTGGTACTCCACCTCGATGTCGGAGATGGCCGTCAGACAGCGGGGGCACCAGTTGATGATGCGCTCGGCGCGGTAGATCAGCCCGTCGTCGAAGAGCTTCTTGAAGATCGTCTGGACGGCCTTGGACAGGCCCTCGTCCATCGTGAACCGCTCACGGCTCCAGTCGACGCCGTCACCCAGCCGCCGCATCTGGCCGAGGATCTTGCCGCCGTACTCTTCCTTCCACTGCCAGACCCGCTCGACGAACTCCTCGCGGCCCAGGTCGTGGCGGGACTTGCCCTCCTCGGCGAGCTGCTGCTCGACCTTGTTCTGGGTCGCGATGCCGGCGTGGTCCATGCCGGGCAGCCACAGCGACTCGAAGCCCTGCATCCGCTTGCGGCGGGTCAGCGCGTCCATGAGCGTGTGCTGGAAGGCGTGCCCCAGGTGCAGGGACCCGGTGACGTTCGGCGGCGGGATGACGATCGTGTACGCGGGCTTCTCGCTCGCGGCGTCGGCCGTGAAGTACCCACGCTCTACCCAGCGCTCGTAGAGCTTCCCCTCCACCTCGGCCGGCGCGTACGAAGTCGGCAGTTCGGAGTTGGGGCTGCTGGGTGTCTGCGTGTTCTCGGTCACGGGCACAGTTTAGGGCCGTCACAGTCCAGCAATGAAACCGTTGACGTGCCGCTCGCCTTGTCGGCCGCGGCTTCCTGCTTCATCGCGCCGCGCCAGGGCTCTCGCCTTGGTCTTACCAGCGCTCCACAAGGCGTTTAGCCTGTCCGCCCGCCCGGCGGCCAGGGTATTGATCGCTGCGTTCTCGTCACGGTCGTGGACGGCCCCACACGCCGCACATGTCCACTCGCGAATGTTCAACGGCTTGGGCCCGTCACGGTGCCCACAAGTGGAGCAGACCTGCGAGGTCGGCTCGAAGCGACCGATCGTCCCGAAGTGACGGCCATGCTGGGCAGCCTTGTACTCCAGCATGTTCACGAAGGCTCCCCAGCCCGCATCGTGTACGGACTTGGCCAACCGGGTCCGGCCGAGGGCGTGCACCGCGAGGTCTTCCACGTACACCGCTTGGTTGTCGCGGATGATCCGTGTGGACGTCTTGTGGTGCCAGTCCCGCCGCCGGTCGGCCACCTTCGCATGCTGCCGGGCGACTTTGATCCGGGCCTTGGCCCGGTTATTGGACCCTTTTACCTTTCGCGACAGATCACGCTGGAGCCGTTTGAGCTTCTTCTCCGCCCGCCGCAGAAATCTCGGGGAGCTGATCTTCGTGCCGTCGGAGAGGACCGCGAACACCGTCAGGCCGAGATCGATGCCGACCTCGGCATCCAGCTGGGGAAGCACGTCCGCCCGGGTGGCGACGACGAAACTGGCGAAGTAGCGCCCGGCAGCGTCCTTGATGATCGTCAGCGAGGTCGGAGCGGCCGGCAACGGTCGCGACCACCTCACCTTCAGGTCGCCCACCTTGGCCACGTACACCCGTCCGCCATCCCGAAGGGTGAACGCGTTGGTATTGAGCCTGATGCACTGCCGCCGATCCTTCTTCGACTTGAAGCGCGGCGGGCCGAACCTCCGCCCCTTGCGATTGCCCTTCAACGAGTCGAAGAAGTTCTTGAACGCCGCGTCCAAGTCCCTCAGCGATTGCTGAAGCACCACGGCGGACACATCTGCCAGCCAGGCTCGCCCCTCACTGCGCTTGGCCTCCGGAATCAGTTCCTTGGACAGCGAAGCCGACGTCACGTAAGGCAACCCGGCTGCGTGGGCATTCACACGCGCCCGCAGGCAGTCGTTCCACACCACCCGCGCGCACCCGAAGGCCCGCGAAAGCGCATGACGCTGAGCGGCATCCGGATACACCCGGTAGTTGTAGCGAAGCTGCACACTCAGCACGGTAGGCATTCTCACGGCCTACGGGCCGATGTGAACGAAACTGTCCGCAAGCGGCCCCGTCTGACGACTTCATGCTGCAACAGGGGTAACAGTCCCGTACTGAACCGGACCCCGAGGTCACTGCCACCCCACGCTTCGGCCAGGATGTGTGAAACAGATAAGCAACCTCACAGGGGGACGCGGGATGAGCTACAACCAGCCGGGGCCTTACGGACAGCCGCAGCAGCCCGGACCCTACGGGCAGCAGCCCCCGCCGCCGCCCGGGCCCTACGGGCAGCCCGCGCCGCAGCCCGGGTACGGCTATCCGCAGCAGCCGGGCGTGCCGCCGCAGGGGTACCCGCAGCAGCCCCAGCAGCCGGGCTACGGCTACCAGCAGCCTCCGTACGGCGGGATGCCCCCGCAGCAGCCGAAGAAGTCCAAGGCCGGTGTGATCATCGCCGTGGTCGTCGCGGTCGCGCTGATCGCGGGCGGCGGCTGGTACTTCCTGAAGGGCGGCGGCGCCGGCGGCGCGGTCGCCGCCGACACCAAGGGCTACAAGCTGGTCGCCCCGGAGACGGTGGACGCCTTCAAGAAGGACCCGAAGTACACGCCGGACAAGTTCACCGACGAGGACAAGAAGGAAGCCGAGGCGGCGGGCGTCAAGGACCCCACCCAGGTGGGCATGGACTACGTGTCCGGTGACCCGAGCAACCCGCTGTCGGCCAAGGGGATCAACTTCCAGGGTGTCTACGGCGAGGTCGCCGACCCCGAGAAGGCCGTGGACGCGTACTTCGCGATGGCCAAGCTGAAGGCCGGCAAGGACGACAAGGACGGGACGGCCGAGCTCATCGGCAGCCCCAAGGCGATCACCCCGGCCGGCTTCAAGGGCGCCGTGCTGAAGTGCCAGGAGGCCAAGTTCGTCTCGAAGGACACCAAGTCCAAGGGACCCAAGGAGTTCACGATGCCGATCTGCATCTGGGGCGACTACAGCACCCTGAGCATGGTCAGCGCCCTGGACGTGTCCGCCATCCTCGGCGGCGGCAAGGGCTACACCCTGGAGCAGACCGCGGACTTCGCCGGGAAGCTCTACAACACCGCCCGCGTGAAGAAGTAGCAGCAGAAGTAGAAGCAGAGGCGCACGCGCGGCCGTACACATGCAGAAGGGGCGCCCCCGGTCCGGGGGCGCCCCTTCTGCGTGCGTCGCGCTTGCGGCTAGGCCGACTTCTCGTGCGGGCCCTGGTCCTTCGGGACGATCCGCGGCACCAGCGTCGGGTTGACGTTGGAGCGGACGACGTCCGCGGTGATGACCACGCGGGCCACGTCCTTGCGGGACGGCACCTCGTACATCACCGACATCAGGACCTCCTCCATGATGGCGCGCAGGCCGCGCGCGCCCGTCTGGCGGAGGATCGCCTGGTCCGCGATGGCTTCCAGCGCCTCGCGCTCGAAGTCCAGCTCGACACCGTCGAGTTCGAACAGCCGCTGGTACTGCTTCACCAGGGCGTTGCGCGGCTCGATGAGGATCTGGAGCAGGGCCTCGCGGTCCAGGTTGTGGACCGAGGTGATCACGGGGAGGCGGCCGATGAACTCGGGGATCATCCCGAACTTCACCAGGTCCTCCGGCATGACCTCCTGGAACTGGTTGCTCGCCTCGATCTCGCGCTTCGAGCGGATCGTCGCCGCGAAGCCGATGCCCTTGGCGCCCGCACGCGACTCGATGATCTTCTCCAGGCCGGCGAAGGCGCCGCCCACGATGAAGAGCACGTTCGTCGTGTCGATCTGGATGAACTCCTGGTGCGGGTGCTTGCGGCCGCCCTGCGGCGGGACGGAGGCCGTCGTGCCTTCCAGGATCTTCAGGAGGGCCTGCTGTACGCCCTCGCCGCTCACATCGCGGGTGATCGACGGGTTCTCGCTCTTGCGGGCGACCTTGTCGATCTCGTCGATGTAGATGATCCCGGTCTCGGCCTTCTTGACGTCGTAGTCGGCGGCCTGGATCAGCTTGAGCAGGATGTTCTCGACGTCCTCGCCGACGTACCCGGCCTCCGTCAGCGCCGTCGCGTCGGCGATGGCGAACGGGACGTTCAGCATGCGCGCGAGGGTCTGCGCGAGGAGGGTCTTGCCGGAGCCGGTGGGGCCGAGCAGCAGGATGTTGGACTTCGCGAGTTCGATCGCGTCGTCACGGCCCTGCGCGCCGCCGTTCTCGCCGGCCTGGACCCGCTTGTAGTGGTTGTAGACCGCTACGGAGAGCGCCTTCTTCGCCGGCTCCTGGCCGACGACGTAGCTCTCCAGGAACTCGTAGATCTCACGGGGCTTGGGGAGTTCCTCCCACCGGACCTCGGAGGTCTCCGCGAGTTCCTCTTCGATGATCTCGTTGCAGAGGTCGATGCACTCGTCGCAGATGTACACACCGGGTCCTGCGATGAGCTTCTTCACCTGCTTCTGGCTCTTTCCGCAGAACGAGCACTTGAGCAGGTCGCCGCCGTCACCGATGCGTGCCACGAGGTGCTTCCCCTTCGCCTGGGAGACGCCTGGTTCAGCGCTCCTGGTGCCTCATATCCGACGGTACCTTGCCGGGGGCCCCGAGCGGGGCCCCCTTGACGCGGTTCACATCGCCGAATTCGACGGCGTGTCCACGCCAATTGAAGGCAAGGATCAGTGCGAGCTCTTGCGGGTGGAGACGACCTGGTCGATCAGGCCGTACGCGAGAGCGTCCTCCGCAGTGAGGATCTTGTCGCGCTCGATGTCGTCGCGGATCTTCTCGATCGGCGTCGTCGAGTGCTTGGCCAGCATGGTCTCCAGCTGGTCGCGCATGCGCAGGATCTCGTTGGCCGCGATCTCCAGGTCGGAGAGCTGCTCGCGGCCGGTGCCGCCGGAGGGCTGGTGGATCAGCACACGGGCGTTCGGCAGGGCCATGCGCTTGCCGGGGGTGCCGGCGGCGAGCAGGACCGCGGCGGCGGAGGCCGCCTGGCCCATGCAGACCGTGGAGATGTCCGGCTTCACGAACTGCATCGTGTCGTAGATCGCCGTCAGCGCGGTGAAGGAGCCGCCGGGGCTGTTGATGTAGATCGAGATGTCGCGGTCCGGGTCCATCGACTCCAGGCACAGCAGCTGCGCCATGACGTCGTTGGCGGAGGCGTCGTCGATCTGCACGCCGAGGAAGATGATGCGCTCCTCGAAGAGCTTCGCGTACGGGTCGTACTCGCGCACGCCCTGCGAGGTGCGCTCGACGAAGCGCGGGATGACATAGCGGTTGTCCACCTGAGCGCCGGTGTAGAGGCCGCTCGCGGGAGAGAGGTTGTTCATGTGCATCTGGGTGTTCACCATCCTGGTGGCGTTCTGCGGGCTGAGGCTTGCCTGTACGGGCGGGCGTACGAGAGGTCGCGCGCCGGGATCAGGCCCCGGTGCCGCCGCCGCCCGGAACGTTGGACGCGGCCGAGATGATCTCGTCGATGAGGCCGTACTCCTTGGCCTCCACGGCGGTGAACCAACGGTCGCGGTCGCCGTCGCGGATGATCGCCTCGACAGTCTGACCCGAGTGGAACGCGGTGATCTCGGCCATGCGCTGCTTGGTGCGCAGCAGGTACTGGGCCTGGATCTTGATGTCCGACGCGGTGCCGCCGATGCCGGCGGAGCCCTGGTGCATCAGGATGTCGGTGTTCGGCAGGGCGAAGCGCTTGCCCTTGGCTCCACCGGTGAGCAGGAACTGGCCCATGGAGGCCGCCATGCCCATACCGATGGTGACGACGTCGTTCGGGATGTACTGCATGGTGTCGTAGACCGCCATGCCGGCCGTCACGGAGCCACCGGGGCTGTTGATGTACAGGTAGATGTCCTTCTCCGGCTCGGCGGCCAGGAGGAGGAGCTGTGCGGTGATCTTGTTGGCGATGTCGTCGTCGACCTGCTGGCCGAGGAAGATGATCCGCTCGCCGAGCAGCCGGTTGTAGACATGGTCGCCGAGGCCGCCACCGATGGACGGCTCACCCGCGGCGTAAGGCATCAGATTCGTCACGTATCCACCTGCTCGTCTCCGACGGCCATGTGCCGTCTCAGCGTCTCGTTCTGGGGCGCACCCGGCCCGTGCGGACATGTCCGCCGACGTCCGGGTAATGCAGAGCCCTCGTATTCATGGACCCTAACGCGCAGGTCGGACAACGCCATCCCGCTTCCCGAACTGTTCGCTGGGAGCGCAAGGTCCGGGGGCCTTCGGGGCACTGCTCGGGTCCTGCTCAGTGGGCTGCGCCCGGGGTGTTACTTGGCCTCTTCGGCCTTCACCTCGTCGTCACCGTCAACGGCGGCCTCGACGGTCTCGGTGACCTGCTCCTCGTCCTCGTCGGACAGGTCCACGACGTCACCGTTCGTGTCGACGACCTTGGCGGCCTCGACGACGACCGCGAGGGCCTTGCCGCGGGCGACCTCGCCGACCAGCATCGGAACCTGGCCGCCCTCGACGACCGCCTGGGCGAACTGGTCGGGGGACATGCCGGAGGAGGCGGCGCGGCGCATGAGGTGCTCGGTGAGCTCCTCCTGGTTGACGCCCAGCTTCTCCTTGTTGACCAGCGCGTCGAGGACGAACTGGGTCTTGATGCCCTTGACGGCCTGCTCGGAGGTCTCGGCGTCGAACTCCTCGACCGTCTTGCCCTGGAACTCCAGGTACTTCTCGATGGTCAGACCCATCTGGCCGAGCTGGTGGTGCTCGAGGTTGTGCTTGCGGGTCTGGACCTCGTCCTCGAGCAGCTTCTCGGGGATCGGGACCTCGACGAGCTCCAGCAGCTTCTCCAGGACGCGCTCCTGGGCCTGCGTGGCCTGGTCGTACTGCTTCATGTTCTCGAGGCGCTTGCGGCTGTCCGCCTTGAGCTCGTCGAGGGTGTCGAACTCGCTCGCCATCTGCGCGAACTCGTCGTCCAGCTCCGGGAGCTCCTTGGCGGAGACCTTGGTGACCTTGACGGTGACCTCGGCGTCCTTGCCCTCGGCGGAGCCGCCCTTCAGCTGGGAGGTGAAGGTGGCCTCGCCACCGGCCTCCAGGCCCTTGACGGCCTCGTCGATGCCCTCGAGGAGCTCGCCCGAGCCGATGGTGTAGGACACGTCGGAGGCGACGCCGTCCTCGAGCACCTCGCCGTCGACCTTGGCTTCGAGGTCGAGGGTGACGACGTCACCGTCGGCGGCGGCGCGCTCGACGTCCTTGGTGGACGCGAAGCGGCCGCGCAGCTGCTCGACCGACTTCTCGACGTCCTCGTCGGAGACCTCGATGGCGTCGACCTCGACCTCGATGCCGGAGTAGTCCGGGATCTCGATCTCGGGGCGCACGTCGACCTCGGCGGTGAAGGCCAGCAGTTCGCCGTCCTTCAGCTCCGTGATGTCGACCTCGGGCTGGCCCAGCGGGTTCAGGTCGGCCTCGTTGACCGCCTCGGTGTAGAACTTCGGGAGGGCGTCGTTGACGGCCTCCTCCAGCACCGCACCGCGGCCGAAGCGCTGGTCGATGACCCGGTTCGGGATCTTGCCCTTGCGGAAGCCCTTCACCGTGACCTGCTGGTTGATCTTCTTGTACGCCGCGTCGAGGCTGTCCTTGAGCTCCTCGAAGGGCACCTCAACAGTGAGCCGAACCCGAGTCGGGTTCAGGGTCTCCACGGCGCTCTTCACGGTTCGGTCTCCTTGTGGCTGACTGCTGGGGGTTCTGCCGTCACGCTGTGATTCAGCGGTTCAGCGGACTTCGGCCCGGTACATCAGACACACGGGCACGCAGCTTGCATAGTAACCGCAAGCGGCAATCAGCCCACAACGCGATCTTGTGGTGACCCTCGATGGAGCGTGAAGGCGACACTGCTGGTGGTCGGGGTGGCCGGATTCGAACCGACGACCTTCCGCTCCCAAAGCGGACGCGCTACCAAGCTGCGCCACACCCCGTCGGTGCGACACGTAGGGTACATGCCCGGAGACCCTCTGATGCGCGGGGTTTCCCGACTTCGTCGACGGGACTCTCCGGCAGCTCCCAGGCGCGCGACGCGAAAGCGGTGTGCGCTCCCCCGGCGCGACCCGCTAGGATGCTGTCCGTGCCGCGGTCCCCGGACCTGCGGCGCGCGCGTTGCGGGCGTAGCTCAATGGTAGAGCCCTAGTCTTCCAAACTAGCTACGCGGGTTCGATTCCCGTCGCCCGCTCTGAGTACTGAAGGGCCAGGTCAGAGGAAATCTCCTCGACCTGGCCCTTAGTCGTTCCCGGGGTGGTTCCGACCTGTCCAGTCTCAGCTGGGCATCCCGGGTACCCGGCGGGAGCCCAAGCAGGAGAGACGTGCCGCGCCGGCCGGCGGCTAGAGCTTGATGTTCGCGATCATCGTCGCGAGGGAGTTGAGGAAACGGTTCACGTCGTCCGCGATGGAGCTGGACGCCAGGAAGAAGCCGAAGAGGGCCGCGACGATGGCGGGGCCTGCCTTGATGTGGTTGCCGCGGATCAGCACCACCAGGATGACCGCCAACAGAACCACCACTGACAGCGAAATGGCCACTACTGATCACACCTTCGGTCGTCCCCTGGTCGGCCCGGGGCGCACGGCCACGCACACCCCCACATGGACCATCCTCCCACCAACAGGCCCCGCCTATCCGCCCGGTGGCGAATCACCATCGTTCCGTTTCCGCCAACCACACGTGCGCAGGGCATATTTCGGGCATGACGCCCGGGTCACGGGGTGGTGAGACCGAGGAGGGAGCGGACATACGCGTACTTCGCGGACAGCCGGTCGCGGGTGGGGCCGTCCAGTACGGAGAGCCGTACGGGGTCGGCGTTGTGCGCCAGGTCGGCCTCCTTGACGAGCAGGGCGCCGGGTGTGGCGAGGATGCGAGACGTGTACTGCTCGACCGGTTCGCCGGGGCGCTTGGTGACCGCGAGGACCATGTCCTTGACGGGCTGCGGGAGGGCGGCGGAATCCAGCCAGGTCAGGCTGAGGGCCTCGTCCTCGATCGCGTCGTGGAGCCAGGCCGCCGCCTGCTGTTCGGGGCTGCCGCCGCGCAGGCGGACGCCTTCGGCCACGGCCGCGAGGTGCTCGGCGTAGGGCCGGCCGGCCTTGTCCGTCTGGCCCTCGTGCGCGGTGCGCGCCAGGGCCTCGACCTCGATGAGGGTCAGGGGACGGCTCGTCATGCGATCTCCCTTGCTGCTGCTCCGAGGGCCTCCGCGGCCCGGCGTACATCCGCCTGCGTGGTGCGCCAGTTGGAGAACGCGGCGCGCAGGGCCGGGGTTCCCGCGTAGACGGTCGGGGTGACGAAGACCTCGGCGCCGACGGCCTCCCGGAGGGCCGTCAGGCGGGCCGGGGTGGGGTCGTCGGCGAGGGTGAAGCAGACGACGTTGAGGCGGACGGGGGCGAGGAGGCGGAGGCGGGGGTCGCGGGAGAGGCTTTCGCCGAGGGCGCGGGCGCAGGCGATGTCGCGTTCGACGATCTCCCGGTGGCCCTGGCGGCCGTAGGCGCGGAGCGTGAACCAGGCGGCGAGGGCGCGCAGCCGGTGGGAGTTCTCCGGGGTGAGGTGGACGAGGTCGGGGTGGTCGCCGAGGGGGCCGAGGTAGGCGGCGGCGTTCTGGAAGACGCGGGCCTGGAGGTCGCGGCGGCGGGTGAACTGGACGGCGCTGTCGTAGGGGACGTTGAGCCATTTGTGGAGGTCGACGCAGAGGGAGTCGGAGGCGTCGATGCCGTGGGCGAGGTGGGCGTGGTCCGGGGAGAGGGCGGCGAAGGCGCCGAAGGCGGCGTCGGTGTGCAGCCAGAAGTCGTGGCGGGCGCGGAGGGCGGCGATGGCGGGGAGGTCGTCGAAGTCGACGGTGTTGACGGTGCCCGCGTTGGCGACGACGACGGCGGGGCCGGGCGTGTCGGCGAGGGCGCGGTCCAGGGCGGCCGGGTCGACGGCCTCGCGGTCCGGCAGGGTCGGGACCCGGACGAGGGAGTTGCGGCCCAGGCCGAGGACGGAGAGGGCCTTGGCGATGGAGGAGTGCGGGGCGCCGGAGAGTACGCGGACGGGGCCGAGGGCGGCGGCGCCGTCGTCGGCCGGGGAGACGCCGAGGCGTTCGCCGAGCCATTCGCGGGCGATGGCGAGGCCGGTGGTGTTGGACATCGTGGCGCCGGAGACGAAGGTGCCGGTGTGGGCGTCGGAGAGGTGGAAGAGCGAGCGGAGCCAGCCGATGGTCTCGCGTTCGAGTTCCTGGCCGGCGCCGTCGAAGGAGGAGTTGGAGTTCTGGTCGTGGGCCGCGGTGAGCCAGTCCCCGGCGAGGGCGGCGGGGGTGGCTCCGCCGGTGACGAAGCCGAGGTAGCGGGGGCCGGCGGAGGCGGAGAGGCGGGGCTCCCAGCGGTCCCGGAAGGCGGCGAGGGCGGCTTCGGTGCCGGTGCCGTGCTCCGGGAGGGGCTCGGGGTCGTGCGGTTTCCCGGGGGGCGGTACGACGGGACGCGCGTCCAGGGCTGCGAGCGCGTCGGCGGCGGCGCGGCGGGTGGCGTCGAGGAGGTCGGGAAGCCGGGCGAGGTCGGCGGCGAGCGTGCGGTCCATGGGGGCACGGTAGGCGCGGGCGGGGCCGCGGGGGCGGGCCAATCGCGCACGAGTGGCCCGGGAGGGCGGCCGGGGGCCCGGAAGGGCCATCGGGGACGAGTCCCCCGTGGGCCGGTCCGGCGTGCGGAGCGGGGTGCCGGCGGGACCGGGGGCAGGTCATCGGGGGTTGAGGGACCGGCTCCGGGGCCGAGGGGCCGAGGGGATCGCCGCTGAGGGCGGTGCGGGGCGGGCCCGGGAGGCAGGGAGGGCCGCGAGGGCCGCGAGGGCCGCGAGGGCCGCGAGGGCCGCGAGGGCCGCGAGGGCCGCGAGGGCCGCGAGGGCCGCGAGGGCCGCCTCTGGGTGTGGTGCGGGGCGGGGCACGTGTGGGAGCGGCGGGGCCGGGGGTGAGTGGAGGGGCTGTGGGGCGGGTGGGTCGTAGGGTCGGGGGATGGTTGCCATGGGGTGGGTGCGGGGCGTGGTCGGGGGTTTGGTCGTGGCCGGGGTGCTGGCCGGGGTGGTGGGGTGCGGGACGCCGCCGGCGCCGCGGGCCGCGCCGGGGCCCACGGGGGTGCCGGTGGGGAAGCCCACCGCGGCGGCGACGGGGCCCGGGGTACCCGTAGGGAAGCCCACCGCGCCGGGGACGGGGCAGCCCTCCCAGCCGGCGTGTCCCGAAGGCGGGGTGCGGCTTCTCGAAGGGGTCGGGAACGCGGCGATGGGGCTGCGGGTGGCGGAGATCCAGCTGGTCAACTGCGGTGCCCAGCCGTACGTACTGGAGGGGTACCCGCAGGTCTCTCTGCGGGACGACAGGAACGATCCGGTGCAGGCCGCGGTCCAGCACGGGTGGGCGGACATCACCTCGGGAGGGCCGGGCGAGGACGCGGCGCCGGAGCAGGTGACGCTGGCGCCGGGGCAGGCCGCCTCGGTGTCGCTGGTGTGGCGCAACCTCGTCACCGACTCCACGGTGCCGGCCGTAACGGCGCGGATCGTGGAGATCGAGCCCCGGCCCGGTGCGCCCCGGCTGTGGCTGCGGCTCGGCGCTCCCGTCGACCTCGGGAACACCGGGAAGCTGGGGATCGGCCCGTGGACGGCGGTGGCCCGGTGATCGTGTGGCTCAACGGCCCCTTCGGGGGCGGCAAGACGCAGACGGCGTACGAGATCCGGCGGCGGCTGCCGGGCAGTGTCGTGTGCGATCCGGAGCACGTCGGCTTCGGGCTGCACCGGATGATGCCGGCGGAGCTGCACGGGGACTTCCAGGACCTTCCGGCGTGGCGGCAGGGCGTGTTCGAGGTACTGGACCTGGCGGCGCGGCGCCATCCGGGGCCGGTGCTGGTGCCGATGACCGTGACCGAGCCGGGCTACTTCGCCGAGACCGTCGGGCGGCTGCGCGAACGCGGCCACGAGGTACGGCACTTCGCGCTGCTGGCCGAGCGGGAGACCGTACTGCGGCGGCTGCGCGAGCGGGGGCTGGGGCGCGGGCTGAAGCGGGAGAGCTTCGCCGTGTCGCGGCTCGACGGGTGTCTGGCGGCGCTGAGCGCACCGGAGTTCGCGGAGCACCTGGCCACGGACCGGCTGACGGTGTCCGGGGTCGCCGACCGGGTCGCGGCCTCGGCGGGGCTCCGGCTGGCGCCGGACACCGACGGCGCGCTCCGGGGCAGGCTCCGGCGCGCGCTCGTCGGCGTACGGCACATCCGCTTCGACTAGGCAGTGTCTGATGGCTCTTTGATGAGATCGCGGAGCCAGATCACGATGGCTGCTGTGGCCAGGGTGCCGTTGAAGATGTAGTCGCGTTTG
>NZ_JBHWUO010000067.1:0-32804 GCF_042736975.1 Streptomyces sp. NPDC059989 | reverse complement strand
CCGGCGGGGCTGGAATTGCCCTCCGGGCAACCCAGCCCAGCCAGGCAGGCGGCATCAGTCAAATCCAGCCCCGCCGGAGGCACATCCAGCCCCGCCGGCGTTTGAGGCGCCGCCGGAAGCACATCCAGTCTCGCCGGCGTTTGAGGCGCCGCCGGAGGCACATCCAGCCTCGCCGGCGTTTGAGGCGCGGGGTCTGGGGCGGAGCCCCGGGAAGCCGGGCCGCAGGCTGGGCACGGCCTCAGCCGGCACGGTCCCGCCGGGCTACGGCGCAGCCGGGAGGCGGAGGGCCGCCAGCACCGGCAGATGGTCCGAAGCCGCCAAGAGGTCGGCCCCCGAAACCCCGGCCAGCCCGGCAGGGACACCGCAGGCAAGGACCTCCACCCCCCGCGAAGCGAACACCGCATCGATCCGCCGCTCCGGCGCCGCCGGCGGGAACGTCGGGCCCCCGCCCCACGGCGCCGCCTCCCGGCAGTCCTGGAGGGCCGCCGCCAGCATCCCGAAGGCGGGCCCGCCCGGGCCCTCGTTCACGTCGGCGGCGGCGATCGCGTGCGGCGCGCCCAGCGAACCGAGCCGCTCCAGCAGGAGCTCCGCCTGGGCCCTCCGCTCCGCCGCGTCCAGCGACAGGTGGGCGCTGATGACCCCCACCCGGGCCGCCCCGAAGCGGACCACGGCCGTGGCGAAGCCGCGCCGGTGCAGGCCCGGGGTGCGAGGAAGCAGGACGTCCTCCGTCCGCTCCACGAAGGCCCGTAGCGAACACAGCAGCAGCGGCCCGGCCGCCGTCGCTCCCCCGCCCAGCACCACGAGGTCGGTCTTCGCGGCCAGCCGCGCCGCGTGCTTGCGCCAGCGGAAGAAGCGCGGCGCCTCCTGTACGAAGACCAGGTCGGGCGCGCACGCCCGGATGACCCGGGCCAGCGCCTCCTCGTCGTCGCGCAGCGAGCGGATGTTGTAGCTGAGCGCCCGGATCACGGCGGAACCGTCCGGCTCCGTACGAGACTTCGGCAACGAAGGCAGCAGCTGTTGGTCCATGCCCCGCAAGATACGCAAACGCCCGCCGCTCCCCCAGGGGGCGCGGCGGGCGGTCACGTCGAGGGAGGGCGTCAGCCCTGGCGCGCCAGGTCCGCCGCGCCCACGAGCCCTGCCTTTCCGCCCAGCTGGGCGGCGAGGACCTGCGCGTGCGGGCGCCACGCGCCGCCCACCAGCCAGCGCTTGAAGGACTTGCGGATCGGGTCGAGGACGAGGTCGCCCTCGTCGGAGACCCCGCCGCCGACGATGAAGGCGGACGGGTCGAACAGCGAGGCCAGGTCGGCCAGTCCCGCGCCGGCCCAGCGGGCCAGCTCGCGGAAGGCGTCGATGGCCACCAGGTCGCCCTGCCGGGCGGCCTCGCTGATGTGCTTGCCCTCGATGCCCTCGGGGGTGCCGTCGCCGAGGGAGAGGAGGATCGTGGCGTTCTCGGGGGTCGCGTTGGCGCGCTGCTTCGCGTACCGCACGAGCGCGCGCCCGGAGGCGTACTGCTCCCAGCAGCCCTGGCTCCCGCATCCGCACAGCAGGCCGTCCGGGACGACCCGGATGTGCCCGAACTCGGCGGCGACGCCGAAGCGCCCGCGCCGCAGCTTGTTGCCGATGATGATGCCGCCGCCCAGGCCGGTGCCGAGCGTGATGCAGATGACGTCTTCGTGGCCCTGGCCGGCGCCGAAGCGGTACTCGCCCCAGGCCGCGCAGTTCGCGTCGTTCTCGACGACGACGGGGAGGCCGATGCGCTGCTCGACCTTGTCCTTCAGCGGCTCGTGGCGCCAGTTGATGTTCGGCGCGAAGAGCACCGTCGCGCGCTTGTCGTCCACGTAGCCGGCGGCACCGATGCCGACGGCCTCGATGGTGTGGTTGCTGCTGACTTCGGAGACGGCGGCGCAGATGGCCTCCGTGACTCCGTCCGCGGTCGGCGGGGTGGGCACCTTGTACGTCTCAAGGATGGTGCCCTCTTCGTCGACCACGCCGGCCGCGATCTTCGTGCCGCCGATGTCGACGCCGATGGTGAGTCCCATTAGTCCCTCGGTTTCCGGTCAAACCCCGCCACGGCCAAAGGTACCCGAGGGCGGCAGAGGTTCAGTCGAGATCGATCCGCTCCGTCGGGCCCGTACCAGGGCCTTCGTCGCGGGGGTCGCGCTCCTTGCGGGGGGCCGGGGGCTCGTTCCGCGTCCAGCGGCGCTCGTGGCCCTCCACGGCCGAGCGGTAGGCGGCGAGCAGCTCGGAACCGGCGGCCGCGAGGTGGTCGAAGACCTCGGGATTGCGCTCGATGACGGGCTTGGCGGCGGTCTTCGCCTGGTTGACGAACTGGCGCACGGCTCCCTGGGCGGCGCCGCCGATCAGCGGGTTGTTCAGCCCGGAGACCTTGTCGGCGACGGCCTCGAACAGCTTGAACAGCTCCTCGGCGGCGGTCCCGGTGCCCGAGGCGCCCGTCCCTCCGCCCTGCCCGCGCAGGCGCTCCTTCTCGGCGGCCAGGTCCTCGGCGCAGGCCTTGGCCCAGGCGTCGTCGTCGGTGGGGCGGTCGGTGGCCTCGCTCATGGCGGACTCTCCTGCGGCAGCTGCTGTGCGTGCGGTACGGGCTACCTTCGACGGTACCCGAACGGCGGTACGGGGATCAGCGCGTGCGCGGCCAGAGGCCCGGGTCCGGGGTGAAGCGGATGCGGAGCGCGTCTTCGGCCAGGGCCGCGCCGGAAACGGTGCAGCGGCGCAGTGCGGCGGGCAGCGGAACGATCCTGCGGTACGGGCCCGCCGTGAGCAGCAGCTCGTCGCCGCGGCGGACGAGGTCGAGCTCGCGCTTGTGGGCGCCGGGCAGCGGGACCACCCAGACGAGTACCCCGTCCTCGGCGAGCCGGTCCTCGACCGTCCAGGCCGGGCGGGGTGCGGGCGGCGGGGGGACGAGGTCGCCGGCGGTGTCGGCCCCGTCGTCGGCGGTGTCGGCGAGCAGCTCCAGGTCCTGGGGGCCGCGGGGGGCCCGGCCGAGGTGGGGCAGCCGGATCACCGGGATCTCCCCGGCCCACTGGGCGGCGTACTTCTCCTGCTCGGCGGCGAGCCCGGCGAGCCACGGGTCGGCGGATCCCTGGGGCAGGGTGCGGTTGGCGACGACGGCGGCGACGGGCAGCTGCTGGAGGGCGAGCCCGAGCCGCCCCAGCCGGACGGCGTCGGCGGCGGCCGGCCCCGGCTCGGCGACCAGTCGCACTTCGGTGGTGTCGGCCTCGACGACGGCCTGCACGGCGGCGAGCTCCTCGTCCCAGCGGGCGGCGGCCTCGTAGAGCCACTGCGCGGGCATGGGCACCCCGGCCAGCTGGGCCAGGACGGGCCGCAGGGCGCGGGCGGCCTGCCGTTCGGCGGGGAGCAGCCGGGCGAGGTAGCGGCGCAGCTGGGCGGGGAGGGCGAGGGTGGCCACTGCCTGGTGGAGCGGCGGCATGTCGACGACGACGAGATCGGTGCCGGGGGCGGTGGCGGCCCGGCGGAGGGCGCGCAGCAGCGCGAACTGCTCGGCGCCGGGCAGCTCGGTGAGCTCCTCGGCCGTGAGGGGCCGGGCCCCGACCATCCCGAGGAGCGTGGATCCGCGCTCCTGGAGGGCGACGAGCTCTTCGCGGAACTCCTCGCCGGAGTCCACGCGGGCCACGCGCAGCCCTTGAGCGGCGGTGATGGCCCACAGGCCGGGCGCGACCTCTGCGGGGTCCCCGGCCTGTTCGCCCACGAGGGCGGCGACCGGGTCCCCCACGTCCCCGGACAGCAGGAGCACCCGGCGCCCCTGCCGGGCCGCCGCGAGGGCGGTGGCTGCGGCGACGGTGGTCCTCCCGGAGCCTCCGGGGCCGGTGATCAGCAGGGTGTGCGGCATGGGGGCTACTCCGGATCGCTGGTGACGTTGCGGCGCCTTGCCGCGGGTGCGGGCCTCGGGGTGGCGGGGCGCCGCTGCGCGGAGCGGTCCCCTACCCGCCCTTCCACCTCCCCCAGACTTCGTCCGGGGGGACCCCCACCCGGGCTCCGCCCGGACCCGCAAAGACCCTGAGGCTCCGCCCCAGACCCCGCGCCTCAAACGCCGGCGAGGCTGATTGCGCTCCGCGCAATCCCGCCTCGCCGAGCATGGGGCCCGCGGCCCGCACTTCCAGGCGTACGCCGGCCAAATCCAGCCCCGCCGGCGTTTGAGGCGCGGGGGTCCGGGGCGGAGCCCCCGCGGGGGTCCGGGGCGGAGCCCCGGCAGCGGCGGCCGGCCGAGGCCGGAGCCAAGGGGTCAGGTCGATTCCACGCGCTTCTTCAGGCCGGCCAGGGCACGATCGATGATCACCTTCTCGGCCTTGCGCTTGATCATGCCGAGCATCGGGATCTTGACGTCCACGGTCAGCGAGTAAGTGACCTCGGTCCGCTTGCCGCCGTCCACCGGGGCCAGCCGGTAGGAGCCGTCCAGCTGTCGCAGCATCTGCGACTTGTCCAGGGTCCAGCTGACCTCGTCCGCACCCTTCCAGGTGTACGCGAGGGTGTGGTCGTCCTTGATCGCGCCCGCGTCGAGCAGCAGCCGGACCTTCTCGGCCCGGCCCTCGGCGTCGGCGGCCAGCACCTCGGCCTCCTTCACCTCGCCGGTCCACTCGGGGTAGCGGGCGAAGTCGGCGATCACGGCCATCACGTCGGCCGGCGAGGCGTCGATCGTGATGCTTGAGCTGGTGTGTTCCGCCATCGCGGTGGCTCCTCCAGAGAGTGTTCGAGGAAGTGTGCGGCCTCCGGCCGCCGCTCGAAGGCTACCGTGCGTGCGGAGCTCACCACTCCAGGGCCCATGGCCTTCCGGTCGCCGCGAAGTGCCCGACGTTCACGCACTCCGTGCTCCCGATCCGCATCCGCCGCGCCAGCGGCTGGTGCACGTGCCCGAAGAGGGCGTACCGGGGGCGGGTCCGCCGGATGGCGGCGAGCAGGGCCTCGCTGCCCCGTTCGAAGCGCCGTGCCACGGTGTCGTAGCAGAGCTCCGGCACCTCCGGCGGGATGTGCGAGCACAGTACGTCCACCTCCCCCAGGGCCTCCACCTTGGCCGCGTACTCCTCCAAGGGCACCTCGTAGGGCGTGCGCATCGGCGAGGGCAGCCCGCCGCCCACGAAGCCGAAGACCCGGCCGCCGATCTCCACCCGCTGCCCGTCGAGGACGGTGAGGCCGGGGCGGTCGGCGTACTCCGGCCACAGGCCCGGGATGTCGACGTTGCCGTAGGTGGCGTACGTGGGGTTGGGGAAGGCGGCGAACATCTCGGCGTACTGCCGGCGCACCGCGCCCTCGATCATCCGTTCCCGGTCCAGCCCGGCCCACAGCCGCCGCCCGAGGGCGTGGGCCTCCTCGAAGCGGCGCGCGGTGCGGAGTTCCACGATCCGGTCGGCGTTCTCGACGCCGAAGAGGTCGGGGAAGATCCCGCGCGAGTGGTCGGCGTAGTCGAGGAAGAGGACCAGGTCGCCGAGGCAGATCAGCGCGTCGGCGCCGTCCCCTGCCCTGGCGAGGGCCTCGGTGTTGCCGTGTACGTCGCTCACGACGTGAACCCGTGTGCTGCCAGCCATGCGGTCACCCTAGGGGCGCCTGGTGACGGAGGGGTAGTGCGGGTGGTGAAAGCGGCCGGACCTGCGGTTACTTCCGAGTCCTGAACGGGGTCGACTAGTGTCGGCACGGAATTGCTGCGTCATGTGACGCAGGGAACATCTGGCCGGTTCCCTCTATCGGGAACCCACTACCGGTGGGTAACGTCCGGTCGGTCCACACGGTGGCGATGGCGCCCAGAGGAGCAGCAGTCTTGCGCGAGTTCAGCCTTCCGGCCCTGTACGAGGTCCCGTCGGACGGGAACCTGACGGATCTCATCCGCCGCAATGCCGCTCAGCATCCAGACACCGCCGTCATGAGCCGCAAGGTCGACGGCCGGTGGCAGGACGTGACCGCGACCGAGTTCCTCGCCGAGGTGCGGGCCACCGCCAAGGGCCTGATCGCGGCCGGCATCCGCCCCGGCGACCGGGTCGCCCTGATCTCCCGCACCCGCTACGAGTGGGTGTTGATCGACTTCGCGATCTGGAGCGCGGGCGGCGTCACCGTCCCCGTGTACGAGACCAGCTCCCCCGAGCAGATCCAGTGGATCCTCGGCGACTCCGGCGCCGTCGCCGCGATCGTCGAGAGCCCCGCGCACAGCACGGCCGTGGCCTCGCTGCGCGACCGGCTGCCGGAGCTGCGCGAGGTCTGGGAGATCGAGCAGGGCGCCCTCGACACGCTGAAGAGCGCGGGCGCCGCGATCACCGACGCCGAGGTCGAGGAGCGCAGCAGCCTCGCCAACGCCGACGACCCGGCGACCATCGTCTACACCTCGGGCACCACCGGCCGCCCCAAGGGCTGCGTGCTGACCCACCGCAACTTCTTCGCCGAGTGCGGCAACGTGGTGGAGCGCCTCAGCCCGCTCTTCCGCACCGGCGAGTGCTCCGTCCTGCTCTTCCTGCCGGCCGCGCACGTCTTCGGCCGCCTGGTCGAGGTGGCCGCCGTCCTGGCTCCGATCCGCCTGGGCTGCGTACCGGACATCAAGAACCTGACCGACGAGCTGCAGGCCTTCAAGCCCACCCTCATCCTCGGTGTGCCGCGCGTCTTCGAGAAGGTCTACAACTCGGCGCGCGCCAAGGCGCAGGCCGACGGCAAGGGCAAGATCTTCGACGCGGCGGCGGAGACGGCGATCGCGTACAGCCGCGCGCTGGACGCCCCCGGCGGCCCGTCCCTCGGCCTGAGGCTCAAGCACAAGCTGTTCACCAAGCTGGTCTACAGCAAGCTGCACACGGTCCTCGGCGGCCGCGGCGAGTACGCGATCTCGGGCGGCGCCCCGCTGGGCGAGCGCCTCGGACACTTCTTCCGCGGCATCGGCTTCACCGTGCTGGAGGGCTACGGCCTGACCGAGTCCTGCGCGGCCACGGCCTTCAACCCGTGGGACAAGACGAAGATCGGTACGGTCGGCCAGCCGCTCCCGGGCTCCGTGGTGCGCATCGCGGACGACGGCGAGGTACTGCTGCACGGCGAGCACGTCTTCCAGGGCTACTGGAAGAACGAGACGGCGACCGCCGAGGCGCTGACCGACGGCTGGTTCCACACCGGCGACGTCGGCACCCTCGACGAGGACGGCTACCTCGCGATCACCGGACGCAAGAAGGAACTCATCGTCACCGCGGGCGGCAAGAACGTGGCGCCCGCCGTGATCGAGGACCGCATCCGCGCCCACGCGCTGGTCGCGGAGTGCATGGTGGTGGGCGACGGGCGGCCGTTCGTCGGCGCGCTGGTCACCATCGACGAGGAGTTCCTGGGCCGCTGGGCCGCGGACAACGGCAAGCCGGCCGGTGTGACGGCGGCGGAGCTGCGCGAGGACGCGGACCTCGTCGCCGCCGTCCAGAAGGCCGTGGACGACGGCAACGCGGCGGTTTCCAAGGCGGAATCGGTGCGGAAATTCCGCATTCTGCCCTCCCAGTTCACGGAGGAGTCGGGCCACATCACGCCGTCGCTGAAGCTCAAGCGCAACGTGGTGGCGAAGGACTTCGCGGACGAGATCGAAGCGCTCTACCAGCCCTAGTGCTGTGACCGGAAAGGTTCACCGCACTAGCCAGGCGGGTCCTCCGCGAGGATCCGGGCCATGTTCCGCTCGGCGAGGGCCGTGATCGTCACGAACGGGTTCACGCCGAGCGAGCCGGGAACCAGGGAGCCGTCCACGACGTACAGCCCCTGGTACCCCTTCGCCCGCCCGTACGCGTCCGTCGCCTGACCGAGGACGCAGCCCCCGAGCGGGTGGTAGGTGAAGTTGTCGGCGAAGGCCTTGTTGTCCCCGAAGAGGTCGTGCCGGTAGACGGTCACGTTCCTCCGGTTGATCCGGTCGAAGAGACGCCTGGCCGCCTCCACGGACGGCGTGTTCTGGTCCCTCGTCCAATTCAGCCGGGCCGAATCGCTCGCGGCGTCATACGTGAAGTGCCCGCGCTCGGGGTTCTTGGTGATGGCCAGGTACATCGAGATCCAGTGCTCCAGGCCCATGGGCAGCGGGGCGATCTCGGCGAAGACCGGATTGCTTGCGTTGTCCCAGTCGTCGATGCCCAGGGCGGGCATGGTCGACTGGTTCGCACCGACGGTGTCCCACAGATGATTGGCGCGGGCGGTCATGACGTTGCCGTTGTGCCCCCATCCCAGCCCGACCCGGTCGCTGAGCGCGGGCAGCGTCCCGGTCTCCCGGGCCCGCAGCAGGATCTCGGTGGTCCCCAGGCTGCCGGCCCCGAGGAACAGCTGCCGGCACCCGAGCTCGCGCACCTGCGTGACCCTGCCCGTGACGTCGCTGGTCTGAACGGTCAGCACGTACCCCCCGCCCGGATCGGTCCGTACGCCCACGACCCGCTGCATGGTCTCGATGGTGACGTTCCCGGTGCCGATCGCCGCGGCGAGGTAGGTCTTGTCGACGCTCTTCTTCCCGTGGTTGTTGCCGTAGATGACCTCGCCCGCGAGCGCGGACCTGGTGGCGGTCCCGGCCGCCTCCCGCTTCATGTACTCGAAGTCGTACACGTTCGGCACGAACACGGTCTTCAGCCCGGTGTTCTGCGCGTGCTTGCGCGAGATCCGGGCGAACCGGTACCACTCGGTGGACTCGAACCAGGCCGGGTCGATGTCGTTCACGCCGAGCATGGCGCGGGCGCGCGGGTAGTAGGTCCCGTACATCTCGTCGGCGTCCACCCCCGGGAACACCTCGGTGAAGTACGACCGCCTCGGGGTGGGCGCCATCCCTCCGTTGACCAGCGACCCGCCGCCGACCCCCCGCCCCACGTACACGGACATGTCCCCGTAGTTCACACGGTCGAGGACGCCCGGATACGGGCTGATGTTGCGGTTGACCACGTCGAGCCAGAGGAACTGCGCGAGCGGCGCCTCGGTCCGGGTGCGGAACCACATGGAGCGCTGGTCCGGCGCGGAGGTGGAGGGGAAGACCTTCCCGTCGGGCCCGGGAGTGTTCCAGAGCCGCCCCATCTCCAGGACGACGGTCCGCACCCCGGCCTGTCCGAGCCGGAGCGCGGCAACGGCGGACCCGTACCCGGAGCCGACGACGATGGCGGGAGCGTACTGCGCGGCGGCGGGCTCGGCAGCGGCGGCCGAGGAGAGCCCGATCCGCGTGAGGCCGAGTACGGCGGCGGTCTGAAGGGCGCCGATGCCGAGCATTTGACGGCGCGTCAGGTTGGGTGTCATGGCCGCATCATGGGCGGAATCCAGCCGTCCAGCCATACTCCGCCCTGACAGGCATCTGAGAGACAGTCAGACATGGCACGACACCGCCCTGAGCCGATCACCGCCGCCCCCCGAACTCCCAGTCGTGCACCTCGGTGCCGGCGTACCCGCCCGCGGTCAGCACGGCCCGCGCCGCCTCCGCGTCCGACGCCCTGACCAACACCGCCGTCCCCACCCAGACGGCCCCGTCGTCGGACAGCAGCGGCCCGTAGGCGATCAGCCCGTCCCGATCGGCCGGCACTTCAAGGTCAACGGCCTCGCCCGCACCGAAACCGAGCACGAGGTACCGGTTGCCGCCCTCCCGTCCGCCGGGAAAGTCCCACATGGTGCGCCCCAGCAGGTTGCGCCACCGCCGCACCAGCACATCCCGGTACACACCGGCCTGATAGCCGGGCTCCTCGAAGGCGAACGCCCGTGCAGCGCCGGCATCGGGCAGGTCGACGATGTGCAGACTGCCCGTCGGAACGTCGCCGACGAAGGTCGGCCCCCGGGCGATCATCTCCTTCGCGTACTGGTCCATGTAGGACCAGTGCCCTTCCAACAACTCGTCCCGCAGCTCTACGGAGCCCGGCCGGTCACGGTGGTAACAGAGGAATTCCATGCCCAGAGCCTCTCTTCAAAGAGACACGAGGTCGAGCGGATTTGTGATACCGACGGGAACCCCCGAAGCCCCCGCCCCTACAACAACTCGCGCAACCGCCCCGCCAGCAGGTCCCACCGCCACCGCTCCTCGACCCAGGCCCGCCCCGCCGTGCCCATGCGCTCCCGCAGGGCCGGATCCAGCAGCAGGGTCACCACGCGGTCCGCCGCGTCCTCCGGGGAGCCGCCCCGGACGACCCAGCCCGTCTCGCCGTCCAGTACCGCGTCCGGCGCCCCGCCGGAGTCGCCCGCGACCACCGGCAGGCCCGTCGCCGAAGCCTCCAGGTAGACGATGCCGAGGCCCTCCACGTCCAGCCCGCCCCGCCGGGTCCTGCACGGCATGGCGAAGACGTCCCCCGCCCCGTAGTGGGCGGGCAGTTCCGACCACGGCACCGCCCCCGTGAACCGCACCGACGCCTCGACGCCCTTGGCCGCGGCCAGCGCCCGCAGATCCGCCTCGTACGGCCCGCCGCCCACGATCAGCAGCACCGCGTCCGGCACCGCCGCCAGGATCCTCGGCATCGCCTCGATCAGCGTGTCCTGCCCCTTGCGCGGCACCAGCCGGGAGACGCACACCACCACGGGCCGGTCCGTCAGCCCCAGCCGGGCCCGGACCTCCGCCCCGCCCGACTCCGGATGGAAGGTCTTCTCGTCCACCCCCGGCGGGAGTTGCACCATCCGGGCCGCCGCCCGCTCCGTGACCGCCGAGGCGATCCGCGAGCGCGTGTACTCCCCCAGGTAGGTGAGCGTGTCCGTGCCCTCGCCGATCCGCCGCAGCAGCTGCCGCGCGGCCGGCAGCTGGGCCCAGCCCGCCTCGTGCCCGTGCGTCGTGGCCACGATCCGCCGGGCCCCCGCCCGCCGCAGCGCAGGGCCCATGAGCCCGAGCGGTGCCGCCGCACCGAACCACACGGACTCGCAGCCGTGTTCGCGCAGCAGGCCCACGGCCCTCCGCGTCACCCGCGGCGTGGGCAGCAGCATCGTCGTACGGTCGCGCACCACCTGGAACGGCTGCTCGGCGTCGAAGGCAGCCGTCGCCTCGCGCCCTTCCTCACCCCGCTTCCACGTGGAGGCGTAGACGACGACCCGGTCGGGATCCAGCCTCAGCGCCATGTTGTGGAGGAAGGCCTGGATGCCGCCCGGTCGCGGCGGGAAGTCGTTGGTCACGATCAGCGTCTTGTGCATCGCCAGCCGACGATACCGGTCGACGGCGAAACCCGGCGAAGCACCTCAGCCGAGCTCCCTGCGCAAACCCTCCTGCCAAGCCGAGGTCAGCCCGGCCTGGTCCACACCCAGCGTCTCCTCCAGCGCCGTCGCGAGCGGCTCGCGCCCCGCCCGCTCGTACAGGTCCACCAGCGCCGCGTCCCCCCACTTGTCCGCGATCAGCCGGCAGGCCAGCCAGGAGCCCTCGTACGCCCGGGCCAGCGCGTCGGGGTCGCCGCCGAAGGCGAAGGCCCCCGTGTCCGGCAGGGCGGCCGGCACCTCGCCGCGCCGTACGGCCCGCGCCAGCGCGGGGGCGCCCTGCGCCGGGGTGGTGTCGGTGCCGCGGTACGCCGCCCAGTCCGCGAAGCCCTCGGAGAGCCACAGCGGGGTCGTCGCGGTGGTCGCCGCACGGGTGGCCACGTGGGTGACCTCGTGGGTCAGGACGACGCGCCGGCCCTCCTCCCCCAGCTGGGCCCAGCCCTCCGGGTTGACCACCACCCGGTCCGCCGGCACCGGCCCGGCGGCTCCCACCCGGCCGGAGGTGACGGCCCCCATCCCCCGGTAGTCGGCGGCCGGCCGCCCCAGCAGCTCCGCCATCCGGTCCAGGGACCCGGGGACCAGTACCACCACCCGCCCCGCCCACGGCCGGGGCCAGGCGGCGCTCGCCGCGGGCACCGCCCGGTCGGCCTCGGCGGCGATCGCGGACAGGTCGGGGGCTCCGGCGCCGCCCAGCACCAGCGAGTGCGTGCCCCGGACCTCCGACACCGGCCCCTGGTCCCACAGCTGCGGCAGCGCGCCCGGGGCGGGCCGGTCGGCGGTGACCCGCCACCGCGCGCCGTCCCCGGAGGCTTCGCGTACGAGCTTGAGCTCGAGCTCGCGCGCCGACCCGCCCGGCGCCGCGTCGTAGCCCGCCAGCCGGTAGCGCAGCTCGGCCCGTACGTGGGCCCGCGCCCCGTCCCGCCGCACCGAGGCGACCTCGTACGCCCAGTCCTCCAGCGGGATCCCGGCGAGCCGCTCGGGCGGCACCCGCGACCAGTCGGCGACGGCCGTCCGGATGTCCCGCTCGGCGGTGCCGTCGGGCCGCGCCGCGCACCCTGCCAGCAAGGCGCACAGCAGGAGCGGCAGCACGAGGACGCGACGGAGAGCCATCAGCCGATCGTACGCACAGCGACCCTCCCGCCCGGGCTCACGGAGCCGGAGCCGGCCCGCCCGTGCCCGGCCCGGGACTCAGGGCCGGGTCACCGCCGAAACCGGCATCATCCCCACCGGGTCGTACCGCACCCTGGCCCCGGGGTACGGCGCGTGCACCACCTGCCCGTTGCCGACGTACATGCCGACGTGGCTGGCGTCGGAGCGGTACGTCACCAGGTCGCCCGGCCGCGCCTGCGACAGCGGAACCTGGCGGCCCGCGTGCCGCTGCGCCTGCGAGGTGCGCGGCAGCGAGACCCCGGCCTGCCGGTACGACCAGACCATCAGCCCGGAGCAGTCGAAGCCGGAGGGCCCGGTGGAGCCCCACACGTACGGCCGGCCGACCGCCGCCCGGGCCGCCATCACCGCGGCGGCGGCGCGCCCCGACGACGGGCCGAGCGAGGCCAGGTCGGGCATCGCGTCGGGGCGGCCGCCGGAGCGCGAGGCCCGTTCGAAGTCGGCGCGTTCCTCGGACGGCATGGCGTTGAGCAGCCGCCGGGCGGCCGCGAGCTTCGCCGTGACGGACCGCTTGTGGCGGGCCACGTCGGCGCGCAGGGCGTCGAGTTCGGCGAGTTTGCGGGAGGCCTCCCGGCGTTCCTGGCCGAGCCGGCGCTGCTCCTCGCGCAGTTCGTCCAGCTGGCGGGCCTGGCGGCCGGTCAGCCGGTCGAGGGCGGCGGCCTGTTCCAGGTACGCGTCGGGGTCGTCGGAGAGCATCAGGCCGACGGTGGGGTCGATGCCGCCGCTGCGGTACTGGGCTCCGGCGAAGGTGCCGAGGATGCCGCGCATGGTGTTGATGCGCTCCTGGCCGCGGGCGACCGCGTCCTGGGCGCGGTCGACCTCGGCGCGGAGCCGGTCGGCCTTCTCGCCCGCCTCGTTGAAGTGCTCGGTGGCCTGCTCGGCCTCTTCGAAGAGCCGGTCGACCTGGGCGCGGGCACTGTCGGACGGGTCGTGCGGGAGGCCGGGGGCCGCGCTCGCGGGTGCGCCCGCCATGGCGACCGCGGCCGTGGCCGCGGCGGCGGTGAGGACGGTGACCTTCGCGTTCCGGTCAAGGCCCGTGAGGCCGGTGAGGCCGCTGAGGCCGGTCCGGCGATGGGACGCCACGTGAAACCGCTCCCTTCCGCTGCGCGGGGCCCGGGTCCGCCCCCCGTGGACGGCCGTGTGCCGGGTTCCGCGCTGGCAGACAGTAGCCGCGCCACCGGGCACCGACCAACGACCGCCGACGGGTACGCACAGTGACGCCCCGTCGGAGACGCAGGTCACCGGCGGGGCGTGTGGTCAGAGCGGGGCCCTTTAATTCGCCCGGATGGGCGGTGTCCGGCGCGTCCCGGAGCGGGGACGCGGCGCGCGGGAGGCGTCAGCCGACGCGGACGCCGAACTGGAAGGGCATGTTGTCCATGGACTCGTACTTGATGCCGCCGCGCGGGTTGGAGGCGTGCAGCGTCATGTTGTTGCCGGCGTAGAGGCCGACGTGGTGCAGGTCCCCGTAGAAGAAGACCAGGTCGCCGGGCTGGAGCTGGCTGCGGCTGACGCGGGTGCCGTCGTTCGCCTGGGTGTCGGTGACGCGGCTGATGTTGACGCCGGCCTGCTTGTAGGCCCACTGGGTCAGACCGGAGCAGTCGAAGGCGCTCGGGCCGGTGGCGCCGTAGACGTATGCGCCGCCCAGCTTGGTCTTCGCGGCTTCGAGGGCGGCTCCGGCCCGGCCCGAGGCCTTCACGTTGCCGAGGTCGACGCGGGTGCTGTCGCTGCGGCTGGCGCGCGTCTCCTCGTCCTTGATCGCCGCGCGCTCCTGGGCGGTGAGGCTGTTGAGCAGGGCCTGGGCCTCGGCGAGCTTCTCCGCCGAGACCTTCTTCTTCTCGCCGAGCTCCTTGCGGGTGGCGTCGAGGTCGGCGAGCTTGCCGGCGGCCTCCTGGCGCTGCTGCGCGAGGCTGCGCTGCTTGGCCTGGATCTTCTGGACCGCCTCGACCTGCTTGCCGCTCAGGTGCTCCAGGGTGGAGGCCTTGTCGAGGTAGCTGTCGGGGTCCTCGGAGAGGAGGAGGGCTATCGACGGGTCTATGCCGCCGTTGCGGTACTGGGCGCTCGCCATCGAACCGAGCGTGCTGCGCAGCTCGTTGAGGTCGCCCTGGCCGCGTGCGACCTGGTCCTGGAGCTGCCCGATCTCCTTTTCGAGCTTCTCCTGGCGTTCCTTGGCACCGTTGAACTTCTCTGTGGCCTGCTCCGCCTCTTCGTAGAGCGCGTCGACCTGGGACTTGACCTCCTCCTTGCTCGGCTTGGCCGGAGCGGCGGAGGCGCCTTGGGAGGAGAGGACGACGGCCGCGGCCGCTGTCGCGGTCAGCACGGTCACACGAGCGCGGGTCGGCTGCTTGGGTCGACGGTGGGACGCCACGAAGGCGAGCTCCTTCTTCCTAGAGCCGCCGAAGAACGCAACTCGGCAGCACCTCCGCCGCCACCCCGAATGAGTGATCTACCGCACGAAGGTTTGAACAGACCCTAGTGACCCCGCTGTGATCAGTTCAAATCCTGTCGGGAAAAAACTCGGTCCACGACCAGCTTCTTTACCTACAGCCCACGCTCTGTGCCGGGCACTTGACGGTACGTTCCCTGCGGGCCCCGTCAATTCGGGCATTCGGGCGAGCAGTTACGAAACGCGCGAAAGCCGCTTCAGCAACAAGGCGGACGCCACCGGCCGCGCACCCGCCTTGGCCACCCCGTCGGCGACCTCCCGGTCCGTGGAGACCACGACCACCGGACGGCCGGGCGGCTCCGCGCGCACCAGCTGGCGGATCAGCTCGTCCGCCGTCACGCCGGCCTTGGAGAACAGCACCCGCACCCCGCGCGGCGGCGCGAGCAGCACCGGGGCCGCCAGCTCCGCCCCGTCGAAGACACAGGTCATCTCCGCGCCCGTCTGCGCGGCCAGCATCGACAGCCCGCCCAGCAGCCGCAGCCGCTGCTTCTCCAGCGGCATCGTCGGATAGCCCGTCTTGGTCACGTTGTAGCCGTCGACCACCAGATGGGCCTGCGGCAGCGCCAACAGCTGGTCCAGCAGTGCCGGATCGGTCTCCGACAGCGCACGCGCCGCGATGTCCTTCGGGGTCATGCGGCCCGGCTCCACCGCGTCCACGGTGTCCGCCGGGCGGGTGTTGACCGGGGGCAGCGCCAGCTCGCGGCGCAGCCCCGCCGCCGCGTCCAGCACCGTGTCCAGCAGCAGCCGCAGCCGCATGTCCTCGATGCTGCGCCCCTCGCGGGTGGCCCGGCGCGAGGTCTCCAGCGCCGTCTCCACCTCCGCCAGCCGGGACTTGAGCCGCCGGGCCTCGCTCTCGGCGGCGGCCACCCGCCCGGCCGCCTCCCCGCGGATCCCGTCGATCTCGGAGTTGACCTTGCGCAGGGCCGCCTCGCCGCGCTTGACGTCGCTGAGCGCGCTGCGCAACTTGCGCTGAAGCGATTCCGCTTCCCGGCGCGTCGTCTCCAGCTCGGCCCGCACCTGATCTTCGCCGGAGCGCTGGAGGTCCCGTACGTGGGCCAGTTCCTCGCGGAGCCGCTCCAGCTCGCGCCGGGTCTCCTCGCCGACCCGCTCGGCGTCGGCGCGCTGCGCCTCCTCGCCCGCGGCGGCGACCAGCTTGACCCACCCGGCCGGCCGCAGCACGTACGCGGCGGCCGCCACGTCGAGCGGATCGGCGGCGGCGGGCGGGGCACCGGTCTCCAGCGCCCCGGCCAGCTCGGCCTGCGCCTCGCGCAGCTTCTCGGCGACGCGGCTGCGGAAGACGGCGTCGGTCTCGACGGCCGCGGCCATGGCGTTGCCCGCGAACTTGACGCGCCGGGTCGGGGTGAACCGGGCGTACTGGCGCAGCTGCGCCGGGAGGTCCGCGACCGTCAGTCCGCCGAAGGCTTCCGAGACGAGCGCGACGACCCGGCGCCGCACGCCTTCCGGCAGCGGGCGGTCGAGCACCTCGGCGGCGTCGCCGGCCGCGTCGGCCGGCTCAGCGCCGCTTGCTGGCTCCACAATCCGTCACCCCTACCGTGATCTACCTGTGGGCACGGCTCCGTCAGGAGTCCGCGCCCGGCCTGTCCACGAGCTCAATCTGGTCCACCGCGTTGCACCAGCGGCAGCGGACCGACTCGATGGTCTCATTGACCACCTCGCGCTCCTCGACCTTGGGCTCCCCGGCGAGGTCCAGGTGGACGTACTCGACTACCTTCGACGAACGGGTGACGTCGAAGCGCGTGAGGTTGCCGCACAGGGTGCAGCGCCACCGGGTGGTCTCGGTCGGCAGGGGAACCGTCGTCATCAGGCCGCTCTCTCCTTCGTAGCTCATTCAATTAAAGCCGTCCTCGGCCGTCACGGGGACCGCAGGACCGCAGCTCGTAACCCTACGGCCTGGCACCGCTTCAGGTGGGCCCGGTTGCGTCATGCTCTGTCACATGATCGTAAGGTGGCGGGCCGTTCGCGAGGCTGCCCGGGGACCGGTGGTCACCCATGCGCTGATCGCGGGCTGCGCGGTGGTGTTCGTCCTGAGCCCGGCCTCGGGGCTGAACCCGGTCTACGGGACGGGCGACCAGCTGCTGGCCTCCGGGACGGCGTACTTCCGGCGCTGGGGCGTGGTCCCGGACGAGCTGTTCACGGACAGCCCCCGGGCCTGGCTGACACCGCTGACCGCGCTGTTCGTCCACGGCAGCTGGCTGCACCTGCTGGGGAACATGCTCTTCCTCTACGTCTTCGGCGCGATGACGGAGGAGCGGATGGGGCGGCCGGCGTTCCTCGTCTTCTACGTCTGCACCGGCTACGTGGCCCTGGCCGCGTACGCGGCGGCCAACGCGAGCTCCTCGCAGACGCTGGTCGGGGCCTCGGGAGCCATCTCGGCGGTGCTCGGCGCCTTCCTGTGCCTGCTGCCGCGGGCCAGGGTGACGAGCCTGTTCCCCTTCCTGTTCTTCCTGCCGCTGCGCTTCCCGGCGTGGATCGTGCTGCTGTTCTGGTTCGCCCTCCAATGGGTGGCCGCGCACCGGGCGGAAAGCGGCCCCGGGGTCGCGTACCTGGCCCATCTGGTGGGCTTCTCGGTCGGCTTCCTCTACGCGTGGGCCCGCTATCGGGGTGCGACTAGAGTGAGGCGACCAGCGACGGCCACCGAGGGAGACAGCCAGCCGTGATCACCGCGATCGTGCTCATCAAGACCAGCGTGGACCGCATCCCCGAGATCGCCGAGTCCATCGCCGCGCTGGACAGCGTCAGCGAGGTCTACTCCGTCACCGGGACGTACGACCTGATCGCGCTGGTCCGCGTGGCCCGCCACGAGAACCTGGCGGACATCATCCCGGGCCGCATCAGCAAGATCCCGGGCGTCGAGGCGACGGACACGCACGTGGCGTTCCGTACGTACTCGCAGCACGACCTGGAGGCGGCGTTCGCGATCGGCCTCGACGCGTAGCGCCGGCCTCGGCGGCTCCGGTTCGCCTCAATCGCCGGCGGGGCTGGGTTTGTGCCCCTCGGGCGGGGCCGGAGCGGGGCTTGGGGCGGTGCCCCTCCGGAGTGTCTCCTCGTCCTCGCGCACGAAGCCACCCCTTCGTGACGTAAGCCCAGGTTGCGCGCTCGTCCTGCGGGGACCCTCCTGCGGGTCCCCACCCCAACCCCCACTCCGGCCCCGCCCGGCGCGGCTTCGAATCGACTCCCCCCACACCGGGACGGGGCCCCTGGGGCCTGCGGGGGGGAGCGGGGGCGCGCAGGGACGTCCCCGCAGGACGAGCGCGCAACCAAAGCAGCACGCCGTGACAAGGCATAGTGCGCGAGGACGAGGAGACGTCCCGGAGGGACCCCGCGGACAGCCCGGGCACTCCGACCCCGCCCAGGGGAATCCCAGCCTCGCCGGCGTTTGAGGCGCGGGGTCTGGGGCGGAGCCCCAGCAGCAGCGCCGAGCCCGGCAGGCCAGACCCCGCCCGGGGGAACCAAACCCAGCCCCGCCGGCGATTGAGGCGCGGGGGCGCGGGGGCAGAGCCCCCGGAGCGGCGCCGCGCGCAAAGCGAACCGCAGCCCTAGACGGCGGGCACGCAGCGGCCCTCTTCCGTGCGGTACTGCCACTTCGCCCCGTCCGCGACGAGTTCCTTCACGGCGCGGACGAACCGCTCGACGTGCTCGTCAGGGGTGCCGGCACCGAAGCTGACGCGGATGGCGTTGAGGGAGCGCTCGCCGGGCGCCGCCTCGGGCGCTCCGCATTCGCCCTGGGCCTGCGGCTCGCTGCCGAGCAGGGTGCGGACCAGCGGGTGGGCGCAGAAGAGGCCGTCGCGGACGCCGATCCCGTACTCGGCCGAGAGGGCGGCCGCGAAGTGGGAGCTGTTCCAGCCGTCCACCACGAAGGAGATGACGCCCACGCGCGGGGCGTCGTCGCCGAAGAGGGACAGGACGCGGACCGCCGGAACCTCGGCCAGGCCCTCGCGGACCTTGGCGATGAGGTGCCGCTCGCGGGCGACCAGGGAGTCGAAGCCCGCCTCGGAGAGGGCCCGGCAGGCGGAGGCGATGGAGTAGACGCCGATGACGTTCGGGGAGCCGGCCTCGTGGCGGGCGGCGGTGGTGTGCCACTCGACGTCCACGCCGCCGTCCTCGCGGCGGGCGACCTTGCGGGAGGCGCCGCCGCCCGCGAGGTACGGCTCGGCCTGCTGCAGCCAGTCCGCGCGGCCCGCGAGCACGCCCGAGCCGAAGGGGGCGTAGAGCTTGTGCCCGGAGAAGGCGACCCAGTCCACGTCCAGGTCCTGGACCGAGACGGGGTGGTGCGGGGCGAGCTGGGCGGCGTCCAGGACGATCCGCGCGCCGTGGGCGTGCGCGGCGGCGGCGAGTTCCTTGACCGGCCACAGCTCGCCGGTGACGTTGGAGGCACCGGTGACGCAGACCAGGGCCGGGCCGTACGGCTCGCGGTCGGCGAGCGCCCGCTCCAGGGTGGCGACGGCCTCGTCCGGGGTGCGGGGGGCGTTGAGGTAGGTGACCTGCGCGTTCGTCCAGGGCAGCAGCGAGGCGTGGTGCTCGGTCTCGAAGACGAACACCTGGCAGCCGGCCGGGAGTACGGCGGCGAGCAGGTTGAGGGAGTCGGTGGTGGACCGGGTGAAGACGACCTGGTCGGAAGGGCGGCAGTCGAGGAACTCGGCGACCGTGGCCCGGCTCTGCTCGAAGAGGTCGGTGGAGAGCTGCGAGAGGTAGCCGGCGCCGCGGTGCACGCTGCCGTAGTACGGGGCGTAGGCGGCCACGTCGTCCCAGACCCGCTGGAGGGCCGGGGCGCTGGCCGCGTAGTCGAGGGCCGCGTAGGTGACCTCGCCGCCGGTGACGAGCGGGACGGTGACGTCCCGGCCGAGGACCGGCAGCGGCTCGGCACAGGCGGCGTCGGAGGTGGCGGCGGCGGCAGCAGTGGTGGTGGCGACGGCGGCGTTCAGGGCAGCGGACATGGCGGATTCTCCCGGCAGGCAGGTCTGAATGGCTTCGGTGTGCCCGTACGCGGGTACGACTCGGCGGCGGCCGACGACCGGGGTACGGGGGGCCTCGGACCGATCCGGGGTACACGGAAGTGACCCTGGTCCGAGGGTTGAAGAAGGGGCTGAGTCGCCCTATCGCATTCGCTTGCTCACGGAAACGCTCCTCGAGAGACCAGGACCCCTGGTGTCGAGGGATCCGCGCTTGCCGTAGGCCTTGCTGCCTACGACCTGGTCATCACCCGGGGCACCCCGCCACGGAAGGAGGGTTGCCGGACAGCAAGCCGGGGCCTAAACGCTGTCACTCGTGACCTGGTCAGCATCCTGCCACATGATCCCCCCGGCGCAAGACCCCGGTCCGAATGGCGGACCGGGGTCTTGACTCAAAACGATCACACGGAATCAGGCACTCCGGGCGTGCTACGCGTTGCTCGCCGCCACCCAGCGCTCCAGCGCCGCCCGCGCCGCACCCGAGTCGATCGACTCCGCCGCACGGGCGATGCCGGCGGCGAGCTGCTCCTCCAGGGTGCCCGTACCCGGGTCCAGCGCCACCAGCGCCGCCGCCGAGTTCAGCAGCACCGCGTCGCGGACCGGGCCCGTCTCGCCGGCCAGCAGGCGGCGGGCCACGTCGGCGTTGAACGAGGGGTCCCCGCCGCCCAGGGCGGACACGTCCACCAGCGGGATGCCCACGTCGCGCGGGTCGAAGGACTGCTCCGAGACCTTGCCGTCGCGGACCCACCAGACGCGCGAGGTCGCCGTCGTGGTCAGCTCGTCCAGGCCGTCGTCGCCGCGGAAGACCAGCGCGGACGAACCCCGCTCGGCGAGCACGCCCGCCACGATCGGGGCCACCCGGGCGTCGGCGACACCGGTGGCCTGGGCCCGTACCCGGGCCGGGTTGGTCAGCGGGCCGAGGAAGTTGAAGGTGGTGCGGATGCCCAGCTCCTTGCGCGCGGCTGCCACGTGCCGCAGCGCCGGGTGGAACTTCACGGCGAAGCAGAAGGTGATGCCGGCCTCCTCGGCGACCTGCACGACCCGCTCCGGGGTGAGGTTGAGGTTGACGCCGAGCTTCTCCAGCACGTCCGAGGAGCCGCTCGCGGAGGACGCGGCCCGGTTGCCGTGCTTGACCACCTTCGCGCCCGTACCGGCCACCACGAGCGCCGACATCGTGGAGATGTTCACCGTTTTGGCCCCGTCGCCGCCCGTGCCGACGATGTCCACCGTCCGGCCCGGCACCTCGATGAGGTTGGCGTGCTCGTACATGGCCCGTACGAGGCCGTTGATCTCCGCGACCGTCTCCCCCTTGGCCCGCAGCGCGACCACGAAGCCGGCGATCTGGGCGTCGGTGGCCTCCCCGCGCATGATCCGGTCCATGGCCCAGGCGGTGTCGTCGGCACTCAGGTCATGGCCGGTCAGCAGGGCGTCGAGAACGCCCGGCCAGCCACGGGCCGCCACGCTGTCGCCGCCTGCCGGGGTCACAACGTTCATGGTCCGCTCCTGCTGCTTGTCAAGGTTTCCACGTCGAATGGGAAGGGCTTCAGCCTATCCAGCCCAGGAGACGGCAAAGAGCCCCGTCCAGACACTGGACGGGGCTCTCGCCGTGGCGACACCAGGACTGACCGAAATCAATCCCTCATGCGGTCGTGCGGGAGATCAGTGGTGGCCGTGGCCGCTCTGGATCTCCTTGTACTCCTCCACCGTGGGCTTCGGGATCTGGGTGTTCTCCCCGTAGAAGCCCTTGCTGAGCTTCGCGCGGAGCTTCTCCATGGCCTTCACCTTGCGCTCGACACCGTTCTCGTCGACCGTCGGGCCGATCTCGATCGGCTTGTACTGCTCGTGCGCGGTGAGCTTGTGCAGCTGGCCCTGCGGCAGCGCCTCGTGGATCTCGACGAACTCACCGTGCGGCAGACGCTTGATGATGCCGGTCTCGCGACCGTGCAGCACCTTGTCGTGGTCCCGGCGCTGGAGGCCGAGGCAGATCCGCTTGGTGATCACGAAGGCGATGACCGGTCCGACGAAGAAGCCGATCCGCGCGAACCAGGTGATCGAGTTGATCGACAGGTGGAAGTACTGGGCGAACATGTCGTTGCCACCGGCGATCAGCAGGATCATGTACCACGTCAGCCAGGCGACACCGAACGCCGTACGGGTCGGGACGTTGCGCGGGCGGTCCAGGATGTGGTGCTCGCGCTTGTCACCGGTGACCCAGGACTCGATGAACGGGTAGACCGCGATCGAGACGAGGACCAGCGGGAAGATCACCAGCGGAACGAACACGCCCAGGACGAGCGTGTGGCCCCACAGGTTGATCTCCCAGCCCGGCATGGCACGGATCAGGCCTTCGGAGAAGCCCATGTACCAGTCGGGCTGCGCACCGGTGGACACGTGGTCCGGGCGGTACGGGCCGAGCGCCCAGATCGGGTTGATCGAGGCGATGGCCGCGATGGCCGCGATGACACCGAAGACCAGGAAGAAGAAGCCTCCGGCCTTGGCCATGTAGACCGGCAGCAGCGGCATGCCGACGACGTTGTTGTTCGTCTTGCCGGGACCCGCGAACTGGGTGTGCTTGTGGTAGAAGACCAGGATCAGGTGGGCCACCAGCAGGCCCATCATGATGCCGGGCAGCAGCAGGATGTGGATCGAGTAGAACCGGGCGACGAAGTCGCCGCCGGGGAACTCGCCGCCGAAGAGGAAGAACGACAGGTACGTGCCGACGATCGGCACGGACAGGATCGCGCCCTCCATGAAGCGGACACCGGTGCCCGAGAGCAGGTCGTCCGGCAGGGAGTAACCGGTGAAGCCGGTGAACATGCCGAGGACCAGCAGCAGGAAGCCGAAGACCCAGTTGACCTCGCGCGGCTTGCGGAACGCACCCGTGAAGAACACGCGCATCATGTGCACGAGCATGCCCGCGACGAAGATCAGGGCCGCCCAGTGGTGGATCTGCCGGATGAGCAGACCGCCGCGGACGTCGAAGCTGATGTCCAGGGTCGAGGCGAAGGCCTCGGACATCTGGACGCCCTGCATGGGCACGTACGAGCCGTGGTAGACGACCTCGTTCATGCTCGGGTGGAAGAACAGCGTCAGGTAGACACCCGTGAGGATGACGATGATGAAGCTGTAGAGGCAGATCTCACCCAGCATGAAGGACCAGTGGTCCGGGAAGATCTTGCGCATGTTGGACTTGGCCAGGGTGTAGATGCCCAGGCGTCCGTCCGCCCAGTCCGCTACGCGCTCGCCGGCGGGCGCTTTGCGCGCCTTGTTGTCAGTGGCAGTGCTCATCCGCGCTCCCAGAATGCAGGACCGACGGGCTCTTCGAAGTCGCCGTGCGCTTCGAGGAAGCCTTCGTCATTGACGCCGATCCGCAGCTGCGGAAGCGCGTGACCGGCCGGGCCGAAGATGACTCGGGCGCCGTCGGAGAGGTCGAAGGTGGACTGGTGGCACGGGCAGAGCACGTGGTGCGTCTGCTGCTCGTACAGGCTGATCGGGCAGCCGACGTGGGTGCAGATCTTGGAGTAGGCCACGATGCCCTCGTGGGACCACTCCAGCTCCTGCTTGTCCTTGATGTCCTCGGGCTTGAGCCGGACGATCATCAGGGCAGCCTTGGCGATCTGCGTCTGGAAGTCGTGCTGGTCCTCCTCCAGGCCTTCCGGCCGGGCGAAGGTCAGCGAACCGACGAGCACGTCCTCGGGACGCAGCGGCTCGTTCGTGTTGTCGTTGATCAGCAGCTTGCCCTTGGACCACACCGTCTTGCGGAGCTTGTCCTCGGGCAGGGGGCCCAGGTCGCGCATGATCATGAGGGCGGAGAGCGGCAGCATGGCCAGCGCGCCCAGCATGGTGTTGCGGATCAGGGGTCGGCGGCCGATGCCGGACTCGTTCGCGCCGTCCGCGAAGTCCTGCATGACCTTCGCCTTGACCTCCGCCGGAGCGGCGATCTCGTGGCGCTCGTCGGCGACCTCCACGTCGGACATCAGGGTGCGGGCCCAGTGGACCGCGCCCGCGCCGATGCAGAAGAGGGCCAGACCCAGGGTCAGACCCAGGGCGAAGTTGAGACCGCTCACCTTCCCGATGGGGAAGATGTACACGATCTTCTCGACGGGGATGGTCACGTAGGCGGCGATGAAGCCGATGGTGGCCAGCATCGACAGCGTGAACAGCATCGCGACGGTGCGCTCGGAACGCTTCGCCGCACGCTCGTCGATGTCCTGGATACGCGGCTTGTGGACCGGCAGGCCCGGGTCGGCGAACGGGTCGTCCGCGACCGCTACGGCACCGTGGTGCGCGTCGCCCTGCTCGCTCGGCAGGTGCTTCTCTTCGGGAATGTCTTGGCTACTCATGACTTCTTGGCCTTAGCGGTGTGGGCCGCGACCCAGACGGCGACAGCGATCAGCGCACCCAGACCGAAGATCCAGCCGAACAGACCCTCGGAGACGGGGCCGAGGCCACCGAGCTTCAGGCCGCCAGGGCTGACCGACTTCTCGCCGTTCACGTTCTGGAGGTACGCGATGATGTCCTTCTTCTGCTTCTCCGGCATGGTGCTGTCCGGGAAGGAGGGCATGTTCTGCGGGCCGGTGAGCATGGCCTCGTAGACGTGCTTCGGCTCGACGCCCTCCAGGTTGGGGGCGTACTTGCCGTTCGTCAGCGCGCCGCCCTCGCCGGTGAAGTTGTGGCACTGCGCGCAGTTGTTGCGGAACAGCACACCACCGTTGGCGATGTCGGCACCCGCCGGGTCGTACTGCTTCTCGGTCGGCGTGATCGGGCCGGCACCGAGGGACGCGATGTACGCGGCCAGCTGGTCGATCTGCGCCTGGGTGTAGACGGCGGGCTTCTTCGGCACCTGGGCGCCGGGCTGCTGGGCGGGCATGCGGCCCGTGCTCACCTGGAAGTCGACGGCCGCGGAGCCGACGCCGACCAGGCTCGGGCCGTCAGAGGAACCCTGACCGCCGGTTCCGTGGCAGCTTGCGCAACCCACGGCGTAGAGCTTCTGGCCCTCCTCGATGGCGAGGGACTGGGCGGTTTCGTCGGCCTGCGCCTTGCCCGCGGGGGCGAAGGCGGCGTACAGCCCCCCAGTGGCCGCCAGCGCGAGGAGTAGAACGACGACCGCCGCCAGCGGATGGCGTCGTCGTGCGGAGAGCTTTTTCACGGATTACCCCGGTGTCAGGATCTTCTGCGTCGGTGTGTCTGGATGGAGTGCCGGGTCGGGCCCGGTGACGTGATCGCTACTTGATCAGGTAGATCGTGGCGAAGAGGCCGATCCAGACGACATCGACGAAGTGCCAGTAGTAGGACACGACGATGGCCGACGTGGCCTGTTCGTGGGTGAACCTCTTGGCCGCGTACGTCCGGCCGAGGACCAGCAGGAAGGCGATGAGACCGCCCGTCACGTGCAGACCGTGGAACCCGGTGGTCAGGTAGAAGACCGAGCCGTACGGACCGGACGAGAGGCTCATGCCCTCGTGCTTGACCAGCTCGGTGTACTCGAACACCTGGCCGCCAATGAAGATCGCACCCATGACGAACGTGATGATGAACCACGTCCGGAGCTTCTTCACGTCACCGCGCTCGGCTGCGAATACGCCGAGCTGGCAGGTGAGCGAGGAAAGCACCAGGATCGTCGTGTTCGTCGCCGAGAAGGGCAGATTCAAGGCCGAGGCCTGTTCTGTCCAGTACTCGGCGCCTGTCACGGATCGCAGGGTGAAGTACATCGCGAAGAGGGCCGCGAAGAACATCAGCTCGGAACTCAACCAGATGATGGTTCCGACGCTGACGAGGTTCGGCCGGTTGACCGTCGGGTGCGCGTGCCCGGTATCTACTGTCGTTGCTGTCGCCACGACCGACATTATGTCGGTCGCTTATCCCGCCCTCACCCCGGGGGGTGCCGTTCGGAGTGTCCGAGGCGTGTGCAAGGCCCGAACGGCCCATCAGATCGCCTTCCGGGCGCCACTCGCGAGCCTGTCCGAACCGATGTTGACAGCGCATCGGGAGGAGTAGCATCCCGCGCAACATCAACGTGATTCACGGGACACGTGGAGGAACGAAATGCGGGCGACTGCGCGGGTTCTGGTCTACAGCGACGACGCGGGCACCCGGGAGCAGGTGCGGCTGGCGGCAGGGCGCAGGCCGGCCGCGGATCTGCCGCCGGTCGAGTTCCTGGAGTGCGCGACGCTGCCGGCGGTCCTGACGGCACTGGACGCGGGCGGCATCGACGTGTGCGTGCTGGACGGCGAGGCGGTCCCGGCCGGGGGCATGGGGGTGTGCCGGCAGATCAAGGACGAGATCTTCCGGTGCCCGCCGGTGCTGCTGCTGATGGGGCGTCCGCAGGACGCCTGGCTGGCCACTTGGAGCCGCGCGGACGCGGCCGTGACCCTTCCGGTGGACCCGGTGGAGTTCCCCGAGGCCCTGGCGGGTCTCCTGCGCTCCCGGCTGTCCTCCTCCGCCGCCTGAGGCGGCGACGGAGCGCGGGGGCCCGTAAGGACCCCCGTGCTCCGGTTCGGCCCGTACGGGCCCTCGTGCGGCCCCGGTTCAGACGGTCGGGCGGAGTCGGGCCTGGTCGATGGTGCTGCGGCCCTCCTGGGTGCCCTTGAGGAGGGCGCTGCCCTCGCGCCATTCCTTCCAGTCCATGTTCCAGTCGCCGTAGCCGTTGCCGAAGGTGTCCATGTCCTCGCCGATGCTGTTGACGACCTGGACGATGTCGCCTTCGGTGATGTTCTCGTAGAACCAGGCGGCGTTGCCGGTGCTCATTCCGGTGCAGCCGTGGCTGACGTTCTCGTAGCCCTGGGAGCCGACGGACCACGGCGCGGCGTGGACGTATTCACCACTCCAGGTGACGCGGGTGGCGTAGTAGACGGGCAGGTTGTAGTACTCGCTGCCGCCGATGCCGACGGTGTCGCCGCGCATCTGGACGAAGTACTGCTTGCCGAGGACCACCTTGACCCCGTTGCGGGTGGAGAAGCCGGGCTTTCCGGTGGTCACCGGAATGGTGTTGATCACTTCTCCGTTGCGCTTGAACGTGAGGTAGTGCGAGGAGGCGTCGGTGGTGACCTCGACGCGGTCGCCGATCTCCAGCTTGAGCGGCTTGGCCGCGGCCCCGTAGAGGTGGTCGGAGATCCTGACGCCCTCCAGGTTGCTCCGTACGGAGACCTCGGTGTTGGCGGGCCAGTACTCCTTGGGGCGGTAGTGGAGCGTCTTGTCGTCGACCCAGTACCAGGCGCCCACGACGCCGCTCGGGGCCTTGACCTCCAGCCCCCGTTCGATGACGGCTCGGGCGGCCTTGTCCTTGACGGGTTCGCTGATTTCGGCCGTGAGGGGCTGTCCGACCCCGTATTTGCCCTCGTCCGGGCCGAATTCGACCTTGAGGACCCCCTTGGCCGGGGTGGTGTCGAAAACGGCCGTGCGCTGCCCTGGGGCGCCCTTGGCGTTCTCGGTGCTGACGGTGACGGTGTAGCGGACACCGGCGGCCATGGGGACGGTGTTGTGCCAGCGGTCCCCCTTGGCCGACAGTTCGCCGGCCAGGCGGCGCCCGTGGGTGTCCACGGCTGTCACGTCGGTGATGCGGCTCTCACCCCCCTTCACGGTCACCTCGAAGGGTTTGTCGGGGTCGACGGGGCGGCCGCCGGGGGCCTGGTTGAAGGCAATGTGATCGCCCGCGTCGTACGGGCGGGCTGACAGCGGGTTGTTGTCGCCGGACCCGCATGCGGTGGCGCCGGCCCCGAGGGACGCGACCAGCAGGGAGCAGCTGAGTACCGTCCAAAGACGCGGTGAGTGCTTCATGGAGCCAACGCTATGAAGGTATGACAATTACGGCGCGCGGGGTGACTGCAAACGAGGGGCCCGGACTCCTCCGAAGAGGTGTCCGGGCCCCACGTCAGTGCTTCGTGCGGTGCTGCTACTGGTTCTGGTTCTCACCGCGGTAGTACTCGTACACCCAGCCCCACAGGCCGATCACGATGATCGGGGCCGAGAAGTACATGAGCCACCAGCCGAAGATGACGCCCATGAACGCGAGCGCGCCACCGACCGCCAGCGAGAGCGGCTGCCAGCTGTGCGGGGAGAAGAACCCCAGCTCGCCCGCCTCGTCGGAGATGTCGGCTTCCTTGTTGTCCTGGGCCATCTCGTCCACGCGCTTGGCCGTGAAGGCCAGGTAGTAGCCGATCATGACGCTCAGGCCGAAGGCCAGGAAGAGCGCGGTGGTGCCTACGGGCTCCTTCGACCACACGCCGTACACGACGGCCATGATCAGGATGAAGAAGGAGAGCCAGAGGAACATCTTGCCCTGGATCTTCACTTGCCGGCCTCCTTGCCACCGGTGACGGCCTTGACGCCGGCGCCGTGGTCCTCGAGGTGGTCGAGGGCCGCGATCTCCGGGTGGTGCAGGTCGAACGCCGGGGACTCGGAACGGATCCGCGGCAGGGTGAGGAAGTTGTGCCGCGGCGGCGGGCAGGACGTCGCCCACTCGAGCGAACGGCCGTAACCCCACGGGTCGTCGACCTCGATCTTCTTGCCGTACTTGGCGGTCTTCCACACGTTGTACATGAACGGAAGCATCGACAGGCCGAGCAGGAAGGAGCTGATCGTCGAGATCGTGTTCAGCAGGGTGAAGCCGTCGGCCGCGAGGTAGTCCGCGTAACGACGCGGCATGCCCTCGGCACCCAGCCAGTGCTGCACCAGGAACGTGCCGTGGAAGCCGATGAACAGCGTCCAGAAGGTGATCTTGCCGAGGCGCTCGTCCAGCATCTTGCCCGTGAACTTCGGCCACCAGAAGTGGAAGCCGGCGAACATCGCGAACACCACGGTGCCGAAGACGACGTAGTGGAAGTGCGCGACGACGAAGTACGAGTCGGAGACGTGGAAGTCCATCGGGGGCGAGGCCAGGATGACGCCGGTCAGACCACCGAAGGTGAAGGTGACCAGGAAGCCGATCGTCCAGAGCATCGGGGTCTCGAAGGACAGCGAGCCCTTCCACATGGTGCCGATCCAGTTGAAGAACTTCACACCGGTCGGGACCGCGATCAGGAAGGTCATGAAGGAGAAGAACGGCAGCAGCACACCGCCGGTGACGTACATGTGGTGGGCCCACACGGTCACCGAGAGACCGGCGATCGAGATCGTCGCGGCGATCAGACCGATGTAGCCGAACATCGGCTTACGGGAGAAGACCGGGATGATCTCGGAAACGATTCCGAAGAACGGCAGCGCGATGATGTACACCTCTGGGTGTCCGAAGAACCAGAAGAGGTGTTGCCACAGCAATGCTCCGCCGTTCGCGGCATCGAACACGTGCGCACCGAACTTGCGGTCGGCCTCCAGCGCGAAGAGCGCGGCGGCCAGCACCGGGAAGGCGAGCAGGACCAGGACACCGGTCAGCAGCACGTTCCAGGTGAAGATCGGCATGCGGAACATCGTCATGCCGGGGGCGCGCATGCAGATGATCGTGGTGATGAAGTTGACCGAGCCGAGGATCGTGCCGAAGCCGGAGAAGGCCAGACCCATGATCCACATGTCGGCGCCGATGCCCGGCGAGCGGACGGCGTCCGACAGCGGGGAGTAGGCGAACCAGCCGAAGTCGGCGGCGCCGTTCGGCGTCACGAAGCCGGCCACCGCGATGGTGGAGCCGAACAGGTAGAGCCAGTAGGCGAACATGTTCAGCCGCGGGAACGCCACGTCGGGCGCGCCGATCTGCAGCGGCATGATCCAGTTCGCGAATCCGGCGAACAGCGGCGTCGCGAACATCAGCAGCATGATCGTGCCGTGCATCGTGAACGCCTGGTTGAACTGCTCGTTCGACATGATCTGCGTACCCGGACGGGCCAGCTCGGCGCGCATGAAGAGCGCGAGGAGGCCGCCGATGAGGAAGAACACGAACGAGGTGACCAGGTACATCGTGCCGATGGTCTTGTGGTCGGTGGTGGTAAGCCACTTCACGGCCACGCTTCCCGGCCGCTTGCGCCGCACCGGCAGCTCGTTTTCATACGAGTCGGCGGCGGCACCCTGAGATTCGTTGAGGATGCTCACAGTTTGTTCGTCTCCGCATTCCGGGCCGGGTCGGTCTGCTTGATGCCGGCCGGGAGGAAGCCGGTCTGCCCCTTCTCCGCCAGCTCCTTCAGGTGCGCCCGGTACTCGTCGGGCGAGACCACCTTGACGTTGAAGAGCATCCGGGAGTGGTCGACGCCGCAGAGCTCGGCACACTTGCCCATGAAGGTGCCTTCTTGGGTCGGGGTGACCTCGAAGACGTTGGTGTGGCCCGGGATGACGTCCTGCTTGAACAGGAAGGGCACCACCCAGAAGGAGTGGATGACGTCGTTCGACGACAGGATGAAGCGGACCTTCTCGCCCTTGGGCAGCCAGAGGGTCGGCCCCGGGTTGTCGGTGTCCGGGTTCCGGTCGCCGGGGACGCCCTTCTGGTAGACGCCTTCGGCGCCCGCGGGGAAGTCCTTGGTGAAGCGGTCCGGAAGGGCGGAGAGCTCCTTGGGAACCTCGCCCGCCTTCGGGGTCGCCGCGTCGCCGTCGACGTTCTCGATGTAGTTGAAGCCCCAGCTCCACTGGTAGCCGATCACGTTGATCGTGTGCGCCGGCTTGGCGGAGAGGGAGAGCAGCTTCGACTCGTCACGCGCGGTGAAGTAGAAGAGCACCGAGACGATGATGAGCGGGACCACGGTGTACAGCGCCTCGATGGGCATGTTGTACCGGGTCTGCGGGGGGACCTCGACCTTGGTCCGGCTACGCCGGTGGAAGATGACGCTCCACATGATCAGGCCCCACACGAGGATGCCGGTGATCAGAGCGGCGGCCCACGACCCCTGCCACAGGGAGAGGATGCGAGGCGCCTCCTCAGTGACCGGGGTGGGCAATCCGAGGCGGGGGAAGTTTTTCCATGTTGGCGAGCAACCAGTGGCGGTCGCCAGGACCGCGCCTGCAGCCAGCACCTGCAGCGGCTTCCGCCGCATCGGGCGCCGCGGCGAGCGGTCGGAGCCGTAGGGACTCACGTAGCGCCTTCCCGAGAGTCTCGGCCCGCGTGGCCGGCCGCGGCCGTATTCGGGTCGGTCGCCGGCCCTGACGCAGGCAGGGGTTTGGATGTTTATGCGGACCAAACCCTACTGGACGCTATTTGGGGTCGCGCGGGGAGGGTGCCCAACGCGCCGCTACAGCCCCCGAAGGGATGGATCCGCCGTCCGGGGGACGGTGCGAACGGCCCTGAATGATGGCCTCCGGAAGACATCTGACGCCCCCTGACCTCGAACGGTGGCGGCCGGGGGCTAGCGTGACCGGATGCCGTACTTCGACAGCGCGTCCGCCGCTCCCCTGCACCCCGTGGCCCGGCAGGCGTTGCAGGCCTCCCTCGACGAGGGCTGGGCCGACCCGGCCCGGCTCTACCGGGAGGGCCGGCGGGCGCGGCTGCTCCTGGACGCGGCGCGGGAAGCGGCGGCGGAGTCGGTGGGATGCCGGCCCGACGAGCTCGTGTTCACTCCTTCGGGGACGCACGCGGTTCACACGGGGGTCGCGGGGGTCCTCGCGGGGCGCCGGCGCGTCGGAGACCATCTGGTCGTATCAGCGGTCGAACACAGTTCTGTACTGCATGCGGCGGAAGCGCACGCGGCGCGCGGCGGGACGGTGACGGAGGTCCCGGTGGACCGGTCGGGTGCGGTGGCCCCGGCCGGGTACGCCGACGCGCTCGGCCCGTCGACGGCGCTGGCCTGCCTGCAGTCCGCCAACCACGAGGTGGGCACGGTCCAGCCGGTGGCGGAGGTGGCCGAGGTGTGCGCGGCCGCCGGGGTACCGCTGCTGGTGGACGCGGCGCAGTCGCTGGGCTGGGGTCCGGTGGAGGGCGCGTGGTCCGTGCTGGCGGCGAGCGCGCACAAGTGGGGCGGCCCGCCCGGGGTCGGACTGCTCGCCGTCCGCAAGGGGGTCCGCTTCTCGGCCCAAGGACCGGCGGACGAGAGGGAGTCGGGCCGCTCCCCCGGCTTCGTGAACCTTCCGGCGATCGTGGCTGCGGCGGCGTCACTGCGGGCCGTACGGGCCGAGGCGGACGCGGAGGCGGCCCGGCTGCGGGTGCTGGTGGACCGGATCCGGAGGCGGGTGGTCCGGCTGGTCCCGGACGTGGAGGTGGTCGGCGACGCCGACCGGCGGCTGCCGCACCTGGTCACCTTCTCCTGCCTCTACGTGGACGGGGAGGCGTTGTTGCACGAGCTGGACCGGGCGGGCTACTCGGTCTCCTCCGGCTCCTCCTGCACCAGCTCCACGCTGACCCCGAGTCACGTGCTGCGGGCGATGGGCGTGCTGTCGGAGGGGAACGTACGGGTCTCGCTGCCGCTCGGGACCACGGCGGAGGAGGTGAACGCGTTCCTGGAGGTGCTGCCGGGTGCGGTGGCCGGCGTACGCGACCGGCTGGGCATCTCCGAACCGCTTCCGGTGGCACCGGTGGCGGACTCCGTCGAGATCGACGCGCTCGGCCTGCGCTGCCCGCAGCCGGTCATCGAACTGGCCCGGGCCATCGTCACCGTTCCGGTGGGCGGCACGGTGACGGTCCTGTCGGACGACGAGGTCGCGCGGCTGGACATCCCGGCGTGGTGTTCCATGCGGGGCCAGTCATACCTTGGCGAAGCCGAGCGTCCCGTGGGGGTCGCGTACACGGTTCGCCGCCTGCGGTAGCCCCCACGTCGGGCGCGGCGTCGCTGCTGGGGCTCCGCCCCAGACCCCGCGCCTCAAACGCCGGCGGGGCTGGGTTTGTCCCCCCGGGCGGGATCTTGACCGTTCGGGCTGGTTTTCGCCGGGCTGGGTTTGTCCCCCTGGTCGGGGTCGGCCAGGTGGGTTTGTTCCGCCGGGGCGAGGTCGGAGTGCCCGGGTTGTGCGCGGGGTCCCTCCGGGACGACTCCTCGTCCTCGCGCACGAAGGCTGGCTTCGTGGCGTGCTGCTTTGGTTGCGCGCTCGTCCTGCGGGGACGTCCCTGCGCGCCCCCGCTCCCCCCGCAGGCCCCAGGGCTCGGTGTGGGGGGAGTCGATTCGAAGCCGCGCCGGGCGGGGCCGGAGTGGGGGTTGGGGTGGGGACACGCAGGAGGGTCCCCGCAGGACGAGCGCGCA
>NZ_JBHWUO010000066.1:0-32983 GCF_042736975.1 Streptomyces sp. NPDC059989 | reverse complement strand
CCGGGCGTGCTCGTAACCCGGGTGTACATGGGCGGCCCCCGACGCCCGGAACCCCCCAACCACCCAACCCGGCCGGGGCTTCCGGGTCCCCCCCCCGCAACGACGCTGTTCAGCGGGTCAGGCGACGGACCAGGCGATGCCGTCCAGGATGTCGTGCTCCGAGACGACGACCTCGGAGGCCCCGATCCGCTCCATGATCGCCAGGAGGACCAGCGCGCCCGCGCCGATCACGTCGACCCGGCCCGGGTGCATGACGGGGATCGCCGCGCGCTCGGCGTGCGTGGCCGTCAGCATCCGCCCGCTGATCTCGCGGACCTGCTCGTAGGAGATCCGGGAGTGGTGGATCGCCGACCAGTCGTACTCCTCCAGCCCGAGCGCGATGGCGGCGACCGTGGTCACCGAGCCGGCCAGGCCCACCAGGGTGCGGGCCTCGCCCAGCGGGACCGTCTCGGCGGCCAGGTCCAGCGCGGCCTCGATGTCGGCCCGTATGGCGGCGATCTGGGTCGGGGTGGGCGGGTCGGTGACCACGCCGTCCACCACGAGGTGGCGCTCGGTCATCCGGACGCAGCCCACGTCCACGGACCGGGAGGCGCGCACGTGGTCCTCGCCGACCACGAACTCCGTCGAGCCGCCGCCGATGTCCACCACCAGGAACGGCCGCTCCAGGTGCTCGTGCGCGACGAGCTCCTTGGTGGCGCCGGTGAAGGAGAACTCGGCCTCCTGGTCGCCGGAGATCACCTCGGGCTCGACGCCCAGGATCTCCTTGACGCCCTGCACGAAATCGTCCCGGTTCTCGGCGTCCCGCGAGGCGGAGGTGGCCACGAAGCGGATCTTCTCCGCGCCGAGCTCCTTGATGACCGCCGCGTACTCGCGGCAGGCGGCGAAGGTGCGCTCCAGGGCCTCCGGAGCGAGGCGGCCCGTCTTGTCCACGCCCTGGCCGAGGCGGACGATGGTCATCCGCCGGTCCAGCTCGACCAGTTCACCGGTGGTCGGGTCGCAGTCCGCGACGAGGAGCCGGATGGAGTTCGTACCGCAGTCGATGCCGGCGACCCGGGTCACGCGTCCGACTCCTTCTGCTCCGCCTTCTCCGCGCACGGGGTGACGCAGGCGCCCTTGGCCCACCACTCCGGCAGCATCGCCAGGGCCTCGTCGCCGAAGGGGTTGACGCCCGGGCCCGCGGCCAGCGAGTGCCCGACGAGCACGTGCAGGCACTTCACCCGGTCCGGCATGCCGCCGGCGCTCGGGAAGCCCTGGAGCACCTCGATGGCGTCGCGCCGCTGGATGTAGTCCTCGTGCGCCTTCTGGTACGAGGCCGCCAGCTCGGGGTCCTCGGCGAGGCGGGCCTGCATCTCCTTCATCACGCCGTTGGCCTCCAGCGTGCCGATCGCGGAGGCCGCGCGCGGGCACGTCAGGTAGTACAGCGTCGGGAAGGGGGTGCCGTCAGGGAGCCGCGGGGCGGTCTCCACCACGTCCGGCTGGCCGCAGGGGCAGCGGTGGGCGATGGCGCGCAGCCCGCGCGGCGGGCGGCCGAGCTGCTGCTCGAACGCCTCGATGTCCGCGTCGGTCGGCTCGGTCCGGTCGGTCTGGGGCGGGGGCGTCTGCATGCCTGGAGGAAGTCTCTTCGTTCTCGTGGATGGGTGCTGCGGTACGGGTCAGTCGCCCGGGCGGTCGGCCTTGTCGACGCCGTCCCAGACGTTGGAGTACCACGGTCGGTCCGAGCCGGCCTGGCCGGTCCGGTGCCGCTCGGGGCCCTGCGCCCCGGGGTCGGTCATGATGTAGCCGGTCTCCCCCGGGCGGAGGAAGTGCAGGTGCTTGCGCGCCTGCTGCTCCGCGTAGGCGTTGTCCTGCCAGCGGGCCTTCTCGTCGCGGAGCCGCTCCAGGCGGTCCCGCGCGGTGGCGGCGGCCCGCTGCTGCTCCGCGATCTCCGCGCGCTGGGACACGTACTGGCGCATCGGATACGCGAGGGCGACGACCAGCGTACAGAGGACGAGCACCAGGAGCGCGGCGCGGCCGGTGAGCCGGCTGCGGCGGACCTGGCGGCGCGACTGCGAGCGGTAGACGTGGGCGGCGGTCCGCTCGCCGAGCTGCTTGAGCCTGGTCGCGGTCGAGAAGGTGGAGAACCGATCCCGGTTCCCGGCCATTGATCCCGCCTCCCCTTGTACGCACTACGCACTACGTCCCCGCACACGGTACGGGACCGAGTGCGGGGACGCAGGGAGGCTAGGCGAAGGCTCAGCCCTTGAAGCGCGGGAAGGCGCTGCGGCCCGCGTACACGGCGGCGTCGTCGAGGATCTCCTCGATGCGCAGCAGCTGGTTGTACTTGGCGACGCGGTCCGAGCGGGCCGGGGCGCCGGTCTTGATCTGACCGCAGTTCACGGCGACGGCGAGGTCGGCGATGGTGACGTCCTCGGTCTCACCGGAACGGTGCGACATCATGCACTTGAAGCCGTTGCGCTGGGCCATCTCGACGGCGTCCAGGGTCTCGGTCAGCGAACCGATCTGGTTCACCTTCACGAGCAGGGCGTTCGCGGAGCCCTCCTCGATGCCGCGGGCCAGGCGCTCGGGGTTGGTGACGAAGAGGTCGTCGCCGACGATCTGGACCTTGGCGCCCAGGCGGTCGGTGATGGTCTTCCAGCCGGCCCAGTCGTCCTCGAACAGCGGGTCCTCGATGGAGACCAGCGGGTACGCCTCGACGAGCTCGGCGTAGTAGTCGGTCATCTCGGCGGCCGAGCGGGACTGGCCCTCGAACTCGTACTTGCCGTCCTTGTAGAACTCGGACGCGGCGACGTCGAGCGCGAGCGCGACGTCCTTGCCCGGGGTGTAGCCGGCCTGCTTGATGGCCTCGACGATGAGGTCGAGCGCGGCGCGGTTGGACTCCAGGTTCGGGGCGAAGCCGCCCTCGTCGCCCAGGCCGGTGGAGAGGCCCTTGGTGTGCAGGACCTTCTTGAGGGTGTGGTAGACCTCGGCACCCCAGCGCAGCGCCTCGGAGAAGGACTCCGCGCCGATCGGGGCGATCATGAACTCCTGGATGTCGACGTTGGAGTCGGCGTGCGACCCACCGTTGAGGATGTTCATCATCGGAACGGGCAGCAGGTGCGCGTTCGGACCGCCGAGGTAGCGGAAGAGCGGAAGGTCCGAGGCCTCGGACGCGGCGTGCGCGACGGCGAGGGAGACGCCGAGGATGGCGTTGGCGCCGAGCGAGCCCTTGTTGTCGGTGGCGTCCAGGTCGAACATGGCCTGGTCGATCAGCCGCTGCTCGGTGGCGTCGTAGCCGACGAGCTCCGGCCCGATCTGCTCGATGACGGCGAGGACGGCCTTCTCGACACCCTTGCCGAAGTAACGGTTGGGGTCACCGTCACGGAGCTCGATGGCCTCGAATGCACCGGTGGAGGCGCCGGACGGAACTGCAGCACGGCCGGTGCTGCCATCGTCGAGGCCCACCTCGACCTCGACCGTGGGGTTGCCTCGGGAGTCCAGGATTTCCCGGGCTACGACGACGTCGATGGACGGCACGAGCATCTCCTTCTGGGATGTGACGCTGGGTGTGCGGTGGCGTCAGGCCGTGGGATGGCCTGCGCCGACTAGAGCCTAACCGCCTCCGGGCACTCGGTCGGCCGACCGCCCGGGTCCTGGGACGAAAAAGGGCCCGAATACCCCTCTTCCATGACATAGGACTCTTGATCGTCGGTCAGCCACCTGGGCAAACGCCGCCGCCCGGCGCGTGGGGGGAAACGCGCCGGGCGGTGGGGGGCGCGGCTATTGCCGCACTGTTCAGCTGAGCTTCAGCTTCTGACCCGGGAAGATCAGGTCGGCGTCCGAAACGATGTCCTTGTTCAGCTCGAAGACCTTCTCCCAGCCGCCCTTGACGCCGTTGGCCTCGGCGATGGTGCTGAGGGTGTCGCCGGCCTTGACCTCGTAGGAGCCGTTGCCGGTCTTGGGGGCCTCGGTGCGCTCGGAGCGGCTGGCGGCCGGGGCCTCGGAGCGCGGGGTCTCCTTCTTGGGCGCGGCCTTCTGCTCGGTCTTCGGCGCGGCCTTCTGCTCCTTCTTGGGAGCGGCCTTCTGCTCGGTCTTCGGCTTGGCGGGGGCCTCGGCCGAGCCGCCGTCGTACGAGGAGTTGGTCAGGCCGACGCCGCAGGACGGCCAGGCGCCCTTGCCCTGGCCCTTGAGGACCTTCTCGGCGATGGCTATCTGCTGGGACTTCGAGGCCTGGTTGGCCTGGGCGGCGTACGCCTTGCCGCCGTACGCGGCCCACGTCGAGGACGAGAACTGCAGGCCGCCGTAGTAGCCGTTGCCCGTGTTGATGGACCAGTTGCCGCCGGACTCGCACTGCGCGACCTTGTCCCACTGGGAAGCGGTGGCGGCGCTGGCGGTGCCCGCGGCCATCAGGGGGGCGGCGACAGCCACACCGGCGACACCGGCGAGCGTGACGATGCGGACGGCCTTGGAGCCGCGGCGGTGCTTGCCCTTGCCGGAAAGCAGCATGGATTTCTCCTCACCGACGCCTACGAGGTGAGCTGTCGGGTTCGGGCGAGTGAGTTGCCCGGTCGTGCGACCTAGCGCACGGCTTAACCCCTAGCCGGTGGCGTGACCGTCTCTCAACGGCCGCTCCCGGCGCCTACCTTGGTTCCCCCGCTCCTGCCTTCGGCGCTTGACGCGACGACTGTTCCCTCCGTCCGCCGGCAGGATTCGGCGATGCGGTCGAAGGAGCCCGCGGTGGCGGGCGATTCAGAAGGTAGACAGGCCTCCCCCCGATGTTCAACAAGCGACATCGGGGGGAAACGGCCCCTACTTGCGTCCCTCGTACGCACGTTTGCGCAGGTGAGGGCGGGGTTTGCGGAAGCCCCGGGGCGGGACACGCCAGTTGACCGGAAGAGACACATGTCTCACTTGATCAAAACGGACAATCAACTCTTTCCGACCGCCCTAAGTGCCCCTATTACGAGGTTAGATCCAGATTCTGGCCGGGCTTGATCAGGTCGGCGTCCTGGCCGATGACCTGCTCGTTGGCCTCGTAGAGGGCGTTCCAGCCCCCCTTGACCCCCTTGGCGACCGCGATGGTGGCCAGGCTGTCGCCCGCCTGCACCGTGTACTTGGGGTCCGACGCGGCGTCAGGTGTGGCGGGCGTCTCGGCGGCGGGCGCACCGCGGTGCTTGCCGTTGCCCTCCGCCGGGGTGGCGGACGGGGCGGCGGGGGCGGTGGGTTCGGCGGAGGCGCCCGGGGCCGTCGGAGAGGTCGTGGCGCCCGGGGTCGCGGGGGCCGTCGGGTCGGCCGGGTTCACCGGAGGGGCGGTGGGGTCCACCGGGTCCGTGGTCGGGCCGCCCGGGAGCACCGGGGCCGTCGGGTCGGGGGTGACCGGAGGCGCGGTCGGGTCCGTGGGGACCACCGGGAGCGTCGGGTCCGGGGTGGGGTCGTCGGGCGACGGCATGACGGGCAGTCCGAGGGAGGGCCCGAGGGGGCCCTCGGGGATCACGAACGACGGGCTCTCGGACGGGCTCGGGGCGGGGTGGCTCGGCGCGCCGAAGTCCGTGGACGGCTCGTGCTGTCCGGTGGAGGGCACCTTGTCGTCGGGGCGGGACGCCGAGGGGCTGACGGTGTGGGAGCCGCCCGGCAAGCCGGGGTCCACCGCCGCGGCGGGGCTCTGCGCGTCCAGCCCGGCCGACGCCGCGCACAGCGGCCACGCCTGGGGCCCCTGCGAGGCCAGCACCCGCTCGGCCACGGCTATCTGCTGCGAGCGGCTCGCGAGGTCGGGCCGCTGGGCGAAGTCGAGCCCGCCGGCGTTGCGCCACTCCTCCTGCGTGAACTGGAGTCCGCCGTACGATCCGCTGCCGGAGTTGGCGCTCCACGTGCCGCCACTCTCGCATTCGGCGACCTTGTCCCAGGTGGACGTGTCTGCCGCGCTCGCGCTTGTGGCGGCGAGTAGCGGCAGGGCCAGCGCGGAGCCTGTTACTCCGGCGGTGACGACGATCGCGGGGATCTGGCGGGGGCGTCTGTGGCGGCCGTTCCCGGGAAGCATGAGGCTGCACCTTTCGCATAACGGCGGGGTAACGGCAGAACCTAGCCGCCTTCGAACTCATGTCACAAGTTCGGCAGGGAACTGACTTCCGGTCAGGTGGCTCTCAAATGTTTCGGGGTGTGAAGCGCACCGGGAGAGTGCGCAGGCCACGCATGATCAGTCCGCCGCGCCAGCGCAGGTCTTCCGGCGGAACGGCGAGTTCCAGATCCGGCAGACGCGTGAGCAAAGTCGCAAGCGCCGTCTGTCCCTCAAGTCGTGCGAGCGGAGCGCCCAGGCAGTAGTGGATGCCGTGCCCGTATCCGAGGTGCTGGTTGTCGGTGCGTCCGAGGTCGAGGGTGTCCGGCTCGGCGAACCGGGCCGGGTCCCGGTCGGCGGCCGCGAGGACCACCAGGACGGGGTCTCCGGCCGCGATGGACTGCCCGCCGAGGGTCAGCGGCTCGGTGGCGAACCGCCAGGTGGCGAGCTCCACGGGGCCGTCGTAGCGCAGCAGCTCCTCGATCCCGGTCTCCAGCAGGCCGCGTTCCCCGGCGGCGAGCGAGAGCTGGAGGCGCTCGCGCTGATCCGGGTTCATGAACAGGGAATTCAGCCCATTTCCGATCAGATTGACCGTGGTCTCGAAGCCGGCGAAGAGGAGGATGAAGGCCATGGCGGTGGCCTCGCCCTCCGTCAGGTGGTCGCCGTGGTCGCTCGCCCGGATCAGGTCGGAGATCAGGTCGTCGCCCAGATCATCCCTTTTGCGATGGATGAGCTCCCCGAGGTACGTGCGCATCTGCTTGACGGAGCGGGCGACTCCGCCGCGCGGTCCGCCGCCGTGGCGGATCATCATCCCGGCCCAGTCGCGGAAGTCGTCCTGGTCCTCGCGCGGTACACCGAGCATCTCGCAGATGGCGTAGATGGGGAGCGGGAAGGCGAACTCGTGGATGAGGTCCGCCTCCCCCCTCTCCTGGAACTGCTCGATGAGGTGGTCGGTGAGCGCCTGCACCCTCGGGGTGAACTCGGCGACCCGGCGCGGGGTGAACGCCTTCGACACCAGCCGCCGCAGCCGGGTGTGGTCCGGCGGGTCGATGTTGAGCAGATGCGTCATCAGCTCCGCCTTGCGCTCCCCCGGGATCCCGGTCTTGCCCTTGGCGTGCGCGGGCTCCGCGTGGTGCGCCGGATTCTTGCTGAGCCGCTGGTCGGCGAGGGCCTGGCGGGCGTCGGCGTACCGGGTCACCAGCCAGGCCTCGACCCCGCTGGGGAGCTTGGTGCGGTGCACCGGGGAGTGCTCGCGCAGCCATGCGTAGGCCGGGTAGGGGTCGGTCGCGAACTCCCAGTCGAACAGGGTCGGGCCCTGGGAGGAAGGGGGGTCGGCTGGGGCTGCGGGGGTCTGCTCGTGCACCCGATGACCGTATCCCGGCACACGACCCCCATCCCATATGGGTGGTTCGTCGCGGCTGTCCGTAGATCCGCCATCGCTTGACCTCCCCTTGTGCGACATTCCTACTTTCGGGTTTGTGGATGTTCGGATCTTGAAAAGCAGCTTCGCGGTAGTGGAGAGACGGGCCGAGCACGCGGTCAAGTTCTTCTACTCCCACCTCTTCTGGCACAACCCCGCAATCCGTGAACTCTTCCCGGCCTCCTTCGAGGACATGGAGCGCCAGCGGGACCGGCTCTTCGCCGCGCTCACACACGTGATCGCCCACCTGGAGAACGAGACCCTTGTCCCCTATCTACGCGACCTCGGGCGCGACCACCGCAAGTTCCTGGCGGGCCCCGAGCACTACGCCGCCGTGGGCACCAGCCTGATCGCGGCCCTCGCCGAAACCTCCGGCGAGGCCTGGACCCCCCAGGTGGAGAAGGCCTGGACCGAGGCGTACCAGGTGATCGCCGACGCGATGATGGCCGGAGCCGCCACGAGCGAGGACCCGCCGTGGTGGGACGCGGAGGTCGTGCGCCACCTCCGGTACGGGGAGGACATCGGCGTCCTGACCCTCAGGCCTCACGCCCCCTTCCCCTATCTCCCCGGCCAGTACGCGAGCGTGAGCAGCGCACGGGTCCCGACGACCTGGCGCACGTACTCGATCGGCAACGCCCCGCGCCCCGACGGCACCCTCGACCTGCACGTCAGCCGGATCGAGCGGGGGCGGCTCAGCACCGCCCTGGTCCGCGAGAGCCGGCCGGGCGAGATGCTGCGGCTCGGCGCCGCCGGCGGGCAGCTGACCTTCCGCCGCGCCGACCGGCCGGTCAGCTTCATCGCCGCGGGCACCGGCTGGGCGCCGATCCGGGCCATGCTGGAGGACCTGGCGGACCATCCCCCCGATCAGGACGTGCGGCTCTTCGTGGTCGCCCGGGACGCCGCCCACCTCTACGACCGCCCGCTCATCGACGCGTACGCGGCCGCCTTCGGCTGGCTCGGCGTCACCTACCTCACGCCCGCACCCGGGCAGCACCGCAACCAGGCCACCGACCGGCTCACCACCGCGCTCAGCAACCGAGCACTCTGGCCCGACCAGGACGTCTACCTCAGCGGGCCGCCGCTGTTCATCGAGGAGACCGCCTACCTCCTGGAGGAGCTCGGCGCCCGCCCCGACCGGGTCTTCCACGACTCCGTACCCACCGCAGGCAGGGGCCACGGCCCGAACGGCCGCCCGCTCGGCTTCGGCGAATGGTTCCTGAACCGCCCGTCGCCGCACTGGCACAACCCCTCGGGCCGCGCACCGCGCCCGTACTGAACCACCGCTGCTGAGGGCTACTCGCCGACGCCCTCGGCGGCCCGGATCGCGTCCCGGTAGACGCGAGCCGCCGCGCGCAGCGCCGTTTCCGGGTCGATCCCCGAAGCTTCGGCTCGCGCCGCCAGCTCCAGCAGCTCGTACCCGATGCCCTCGCCGCGGGGCAGCTCCACCGCCAGCGCTCCCGTACGGGCCCGCCCGGCGAGCTTGGCCGCGAGCGCGAGACCCGGCTGGCCCAGCGGGATCCCGTCGGTGACCGAATCGCGCTGCTTCTCGACCGCCTTCGTGCGCAGCCAGTGCGCCTTGACCTCTTCCGGGGTGTTCGCCTCCGCGTCGCCGAACACGTGCGGGTGCCGGTGGATCAGCTTCTCCACCAGGGTCCCCGCCACGTCGTCGATGGAGAACGGCTCGGACCCGTCCTCCGGGCGGCCCTCCTCCGCGATGCGCGCGTGGAAGACCACCTGGAGCAGGACGTCCCCGAGCTCCTCGCGCAGCTCTTCCCGGTCGCCGGCCTCGATCGCCTCGACGAGCTCGTACGCCTCCTCGATCCCGTACTTGACCAGGTCCCCGTGGGTCTGGCGGGAGGACCAGGGGCATTCGCGCCGGATCCGGTCCATCACCTGGACCAGGTCGAGCAGGCGCGCGCCGGGCAGGTCGTACGAGCCGGGCAGCAGCTCCAGGTCGGGCATCGAGACCCGGCCCGAGCCCGCGAGGCGCGCCAGCCCGTCGGTGAGCCGCTGGTCGCCCTCGCCCGAGGGGAGCACCACGACCGTCCGGCCGCCGGCGCACGCCTCGACCAGCTCGTGGGCGTCCGGGATCACGCGCTCGACCTCGATGCCGGCCTCCCGCAGGTACGGGAGCTGCGGGTGGCCGGGGTCGGCGCACAGCACCCGGTCCGCGGAGTGCAGGGTCTGCCACGCCGGCCAGGACAGGATTCCGGGAGCGACCCGGTGGCTGGTGGTCAGCAGGACGATGCGGCCGGTGGGCTCGGCGGGTGCGGGCTCGGCGGGCGCGTGCGGGGAGGGGGCGTGGTCGGTCACCCTCCGAACCTACCTCCGCCTGGGAGCGTCACGCTCCGGCGGGTGCCTGCTCGGGCCGGGTCCGCTGGGTGATCCAGGGGGTCTCCCCGGAGCCGAGCTTGATCTGCTTGACGTCCCAGGCGCCGTAGCGCGGGTTCACCTCGATGTGCAGCGCCCGCGCGGCGGCTCGGGCCGGCTCCTCCAGCTTCCCGTTGCCGTACTTGGCGGTCAGCTTGGTGAGCAGGACCCGGTCCCGGAGGAAGCGGTCGACCTGGCCGGGGGCCATGGCGCCCTTCTGCAGGAGCAGCGCCTCGAACTGCGCGGCCCCGTTGTTGTCGTCGACGTACGCCTTGTGCTCGTCCTCGATCTCCTTCTCGGAGACCGTGATCCCGGCGGTCGCGGCCATCTTGTCGATGACCCTGCTCTGGAGGATCGAGTCGAGCTTCTGCCGCTCCAGGTTCGGGGTGCTCGCGATGAGCTCCGCCGCGGACTGCCCGGACCGGTTCTGCGCGGCGCGGACGTCGTTCACCTGGGCCTGGAGCGCGGCGGTGGTGATCCGTTCGCCCCCGACGACGGCCGCGGTGCCGGGCCGGGCCTCGCCCGAGCAGGCGGACAGCAGGGGGACCGCCAGGAGCAGGGCGGTGGAGACGGAGAGCGCTGTGCGACGGTGCAAAGGAGCCTCCAGGGCCGGGAGATTGTGCGTCGGTGCACAAGGGCCGTGCGATGATCGATGGTATGAGGTCAGGGTGGTCCGGGCCACCGGTTCGACCAACGAGTCCCGGGGTGTTGGGGTGCGTTGGTTGTTGGGGTCGCAGCCACCCTGTGGCCACCCCCGCGTCCCCCGGCGCTGCCAAAGTCGGCCCACCATGTCGACACCGCGCCCCTCTCAGCGCAGCGCACTGCGCCGCCCGAGCCTGCTCGGCTCGGGACTCGCCGCCCTGCTCACGGCGGTGGCCGTGTGCGCCGGAGACGCCGCCGCCCGCGTCTTCCCGTACGGACCGCGCCACCGCAGCATCAATGACCTCGGCAATCAGTTCGTGCCCTTCCACGCGCACCTGTGGGACCTCCTGCACGGCCGTGCGGAGGGCGGGCTGCTGTTCAACTGGCAGTCCGGCTACGGCACGAGCTTCCTGCCCGACCTGGGCACCTACCTGACCAGCCCGCTCTCCGTGCTCGTCGGGCTCTTCCCGCGGGCGGACATAGACCTCGCGGTGTACGTCGTCACCGTGCTCAAGACGGCGGTCGCGGCGGCGGCCATGGCCTGGCTGCTGCGCACCCAGCGCCGCGGGGCCTGGTGGGCGGCGGGGCTGCTCGGGGCCTCGTACGCGCTGTGCGGCTGGTCGGTGATCGAGGCCTCCTACAACCCGATGTGGCTGGACGGGCTGATCGCCTTCCCGCTGCTGTGCCTGACGGGCGAGTGGGCCCTGCGCGGGCGGCGGCTGCTGCTCGCGCCGCTGGTCGTGGCCGTCTGCTGGACGGCGAACTTCTACACCGCCTACATGGCGACGCTGGGCGCCGCGCTGGTGCTGCTGGTACGGGTGGTGCTGACCCGGGAGGGGGCGCGGGCCAGGCTCGGGGTCATCGGCCGGGCGGCCGGGACGACCGTGCTGGGGATCGCGCTCGCCGCCCCGGTGCTGGCCCCCCTCTTCCTCAGCTCGGGGCAGGCCTACCCGGGGTGGGTCAAGGAGTTCCTGCCGGTGTCCTCGGCGGACTTCTTCGCACGGCTGCTGCCGGCGACGTACTCCTTCTCCTCCCCCGCCGTCTTCGTGGGGACCGGGACTCTGCTGCTGGTGGCCGCGCTGCCCTTCCACCGGGCGGTGCCGGCGCGCACCCGGCTGGTGTGGGCGGGGCTCACGGTGGCCGTGGCACTCTCCTTCCAGTGGGCGCCGACGCACCTGGCCTGGCACCTCTTCGCGACCCCGAACGGAAGCCCGTACCGGCAGACCTTCGTCCTGGCCGGGATCGTGGTGATCGCGGCCTGGACCGGGCTGGCGGCCGGCCTGCCCGGGCCGCGTGCGCTGGCCGCGGGGGCGGGGCTGCTCGCCGCGGCGGCCCTGTGGGCGGCGGACAGCCCGCTGGTGACGACCTGGGGGTACGTGCTGTTCGGCGGCGGGCTTGTGGTGGCGGGCGCGGCCTGGTGGGCGCTGCGCCACCGGCGCCTGGTGCCGGTGGCGGCCGCGCTGCTGGCGGCCGTACTCGCCGGGCAGGCGGCCGCGACGACCGCGTACGGCCACAAGGGCAAGCTGGGCGGCCTGGACGACTACCCGTCCTGGGGCGCGGCGCACTCCGCGCGCACCGAGGCCCTGGCGGGCGCCGAGGGCTGGCCCGCGTACCGCACCGACCCGAGCCGGCCGGCCCTGACCGGCAACGACCCCATGCTGCTGGGCGGGGAGGGCGGCGCGTACTACAGCAGCCACACCCCGGCGGTGTTCACGCGGACGATGGTCGCGCTGGGCGCCGGCTGGACCTCGCGCGGGCGCAACGTGCAGAGCATCGACAACCCGGTGGTGGACGCGCTGTTCGCGGTCGGGGCCCGCCTCCAGCCCGACGGCACGGTCCGCCGCGCCGAGGTCCCGCCGCTGGTCACGACCCGCCCGCCGGGCGCCCCGGAGGGCCCGTACGGCGACTCCCCCTTCGCCAACCAGGAGCTGCTGCTGGGCGCCAGGGTGTACGAGGACCCGGTCTCGCCCGGGGTGTGCCGCGCGGGCACGGAGGCCTACCTGTGGGCGCCGGAGTACAACGCGACGGCCCGCCTCGCCGGCGGCCCGCCCTTCCGGCTGAACGGCAACGCCCCGCGCAACCGGGCGGCCCTCCAGCCCCTCGGCGTCTCCCGGGGCGCCTCCTCGGCGCTGCTCTTCGACGCGGCCCCGCCCGGCCGGTGGCTCCTGTCCTGCCTGGACCGCGCCCGGCTCGACACCGCGGTGGCCGCCCTGCGCGCCTCGGCGGCGACCTCGGTCCGGGTCGGCTCCTCGGACATCCGGGCCGACCTGCCCGCGGGCGCGACGGGCACGGCGGTCCTCTCGGTCCCCGCGATCGCGGGCTGGACCTGCAACGACCGCCCGGCCTCGGCCTACCTGGGCCTGGTCGCGATCCCCCTCCACCCCGGCACCACCGCCATCACCTGCACCTTCCGCCCCCCGGGCCTGCTCCCGGGCGCGGGCGTGGCGGGCCTGTCGGTGCTGGTCCTGGCCGCCCTGCTGTGGCGCTCCCGCCGCCCGGCCGACGCCCCGGCCGCCCGTTCGGGCCGTCCATCCGCCGACGCCACGGCCGCTGGTTCGGACGACGGCGCCGTTCGGGAGGGGAGGAGCGTCCTGCGCTGACCGCGTGGGACGCGCCCCGTCAGCGGACCTGCCCCAGCCAGTGGAGGGTGCGGCGGATCTCCGTGGGGAAGGGGTGGGCCGGGCCGTGGAGGCGTTCCGCGTCGAACAGGAGGCGGGCCAGGGTGTCGTGGGCCGCCGGGCGGTCGCCGAGGGAGAGCAGCAGGTGCGCTATCCGGCGGCGGACCTCCAGGGGGAGGCCCGGGTCCGGGTTGGCGTAGTGGTTCTCGAAGAGCGGGAGCAGTGAGCGGTACTCGGCCAGGGCCGCTGCCGGTTCGCCGAGTTGCTCCAGGCACTGGGCCGCGTCGTAGCGGAAGCGCAGGGCCTGCGGGTCGCCGGCCGGGAACTCGTCGGCGAGGCGGCGCAGTTCCGGCAGGGCGCGGCGGTACTGGCCGTCGTCCATCAGCGTGGCCGCGTACTGCTTGCGCAGGGAGCGGACCACCGGGGAGTGCTCCCCGTGCTCGGCGGCCGCCGCCGGGAGGATGCCGCCCAGGATGTCCACGGCCTGGGTGAGCTGCCCCTGGTCCAGGAGCTTGCGGGCCTCGTCGACCGCGCCCGGGATGTCCGGCTTCCGCGGGGCGGGTACCGGCGTCGGCGGAGTACTCGGCCGGGGCGGGATGACCGTGGCGCGGTCGGGCCACGGGGCGTGGGGGCGCAGGAAGGGCCGGGTCGGGTCGAGCGGGCCGGCCGGAGCCGCGCTGCCGCGGGACGGGAGCAGCGGGGTGAGGGCCTCGTACACCTCCTGCGCGGAGGCGGGCCGGTCCTGCGGGTCCTTGGCGAGGAGCCGGAGCAGGACGGCCTCCAGCTCCGGCGGGACCTCCGGGCGCAGCTGGCGCACCGGGAGCGGGGGCTCGTAGAGGTGGCGGTGCAGGACGCCGAGGGCGGTGGATCCGGCGAAGGGGACGTTGCCGCTGAGGAGTTCGTACAGCAGCACGCCGAGCGCGTAGAGGTCGGTGTACGGGCCGACCGCGCCGCCCATGGCCTGCTCGGGCGCCATGTAGGCAGGGCTGCCTATGGGCGAGCCGGTGCTCGTGAGGCGGGTGGTGTCGGTGTCCATCACCGAGGCGACGCCGAGGTCCAGGACCAGGACGGTGCCGTCCGGGCGGATCATCACGTTGCGCGGCTTGAGGTCGCGGTGGACGATCGGCACCGCGTGCACGGCCGAGAGCACCGCGCACAGCTGCGCGACCACCGCGACCGCCCACGGCCAGGGGTACGGGTCGTGCTCGGCGAGGTGGTCGGCGAGGTCGGAGCCCTCGACGTAGCCCATGACGAGGAAGAGCTCGTCGCCGTCGCTGCCCGCGTCGTGCACGGTGACCAGGCCGGGGTGGTCGACCTGCGCCGTGACGCGGCACTCGCGCACGAAGCGGCGGCGCAGCTCCTCGGCGACGGTGCCGGGGCCGGCGACCTTGTCGGGGCGCAGCAGTTTCACGGCGACGCGCCGGTCAAGGCGCCGGTCGTAGGCCGTCCAGACCTGGCCCATGCCGCCCTGGCCGAGGATGGTGGCGAGCTGGTAGCGGTCGCCGATGAGCCGGTCGGTCACTGATTACGGTCCTGGATCGCGGTGTCGTTGGGGTCCTGGTACGGGCCGGTACCGGGCTGCTGCGGGGGCTGCGGCTGCTGGGGCTGCTTGCGCAGCAGCTCGCTGAGCTCGTCGAGTTCGGCGCGGACCTGCCCGATGCGCGGGGGCGGGGTCGGCTGCGGCGGAGCGTGCGGCGGGACCTGCGGGGGAACGGGCGCCTGCGCCGGCGGGTACCCGTACGCGGGTCCCGTCTGCCGCGGGGGCGCGTACGGGGCGGGCTGCGCCGGGTACCAGGGCGCGGGCGGGGCCCCGGCCGCGCGGAGCTCGTAGTGGCGGATGTCGGCCACGAGGAAGTACACGCAGCTCGCGAGGGCGGTGAGGAGGGTGCCGCCGGCCCCGGTGTTGCCCTGCCAGCCGCTGGTGTCCTCGGTCGGGTCGATCCCGATCAGCACGACCCACGCGACGGAGAGCCCGACGCTGACGACGAGCAGCGTCCAGTCGACGGTCTTGCGGGTCAGCAGCGCGAGCCGCAGCATCGTGGCCCAGGCCAGGAAGCCACAGCTCAGGATGGGCAGCAGCGCGAACAGCACGCGCAGTGCCACCACACTCCCTGAACTGGGCTGGTGACCGTGCTGCGGCGGGAGGCCGGGGCCGTGCATCGCTGCTCCTGACGGGCCGTGCGGAAAGGCTTGCGGAGCGAAGCGTATAAGCCTTTTCGGCCGCTGGTGAGGGGATGTGCCCAACCGTTGTACGGTCGCCGCACACCCGCCGCTACGGGGTGACCGAGCCGTCCGACAGGCCGTCGTACAGGCCCTGTACGAGCTGCTCCCCGAGGCGCCCCGCCAGCCGCAGCGCGTCCTCGAACTCGGCGAGCGCCCGGAAGCGGGCGCCGTAGCGCTGCTGCTCGGCGAGCGGCAGCCGGGGCAGCTGGAGGCGGCGTACGTCGAGCCGGGTGGCGGTGGAGGCGTGGCTGCTGGCGCGGCGGTTGTTGGCGGTGCCGCGCAGGAATCCGGCCAGGAACCAGGGGTCGAGGGCGGCCGGGTCGGGGCGCAGCAGTTGCAGGCCGCGGCCGGGGACGGCGCCGGCGCAGGTCCCGTCCACGACGCGGGCGGCGGTGGCGCCGCCGACGACGGGGACGAGGACGTCGCCGGGGGCGGTGAGCACCGGTGCGTCGGCGGTGGCGGCCAGGGTTCCGGAGGGGCTGGTTCCGGCGTAGACGTCCTGTTCGGTGAGGACGGGGGCCGTACCGGTGCCGCTGCCGGTGCCGGTGTGCAGGACCAGGGCTCCGGCGCGGGCGAGTTCGCCGATGGTGGTCAGCGACAGCAGGGCCGCGGCTTCGGGGGCCGGGACGGCGGGCGGCGGGGTGAGGCGGGCGGCCCGGGCGAGGGTCTCGTCGAGCCGTTCCCGTACGGCGCCCAGTGCGGCCGGTCCGCCGCCCGCGGCCGGGGGCGGCAGATGGCGGGCGGGGGTGAGGTCCACGTCGTCGTCGAGCAGTTCGATGACGGGCACGATGCGGCTGACGCCCTGGACCTCCTCCACGGAGCCGGTGCGGTCGTAGGCGGCCCAGGCGGCCTCCACCTCGCCGGCCACGGAGGCGATCGCACCGATTCCGCCGGCCCCGCCGACCGCACCGGCCGCGCTGTCGATGAGCAGCAGCCCCTGCGGGGGCACCGCGTGCGGGGCGGGCCTGCGCAGCACCCACAGGTGCAGGGGGATCCCGTACGGCGGGGCGCTGCCGGCCGGGAGCGCGATGACGGCGCGCAGGGCGCCGCGGCGCAGCAGGTCGGCGCGGATGCGGCGGCCGGAGCGGCGGGCGGCGACGGCGGGCGGCATGAGCAGGACGGCGGTGCCGCCCTCGCGGAGGTGGGCGAGGGCGTGCTGGATCCAGGCGAGTTCGGATTCGGTGCGGGCCGGGAAGCCGTACTCCCAGCGCGGGTCGTAGGCCAGTTCCTCGTGGCCCCAGTTGCGTTCGTTGAACGGGGGGTGGCAGAGCACGGCGTCGACGGCGTCCTGCGCGAAGGCGTCGGCGCGCAGGCTGTCGGCGGCGGCCGGGCGGACCTGGGCGGAGCCGTTCAGGGCCAGGCGCAGCGCGGTGAGGGCGGCGAGTTCGGGCGAGGAGTCCTGGGCGTTCAGGACGGTGACTTCGCCAACGGTACTGACGGCGCGCAGCAGGCTTCCGGTGCCGCAGGCGGGGTCGAGCACGGTGCGCACGCCGGGGCCGGCGAGGGCGGCCATGAGCCGGGCGAGGCCGTCCGGGGTGAGGGTGTACTGGCGCGGGTTGGCGTCGAGGTGACGGCCCAGCAGGAACTCGAAGGCCTTGCGGGCGCCGAGTTCGGCGGCGAGTTCGGCGGCGGCCCGCAGCAGCGGCATCGCGGCGGGGCCGGGCCGGGTGGCCTCCAGCGGGTGCCCGGGGCCCAGGCGCGCGCCGAGCACCTGGTCGAGGACGGGCGGGAGCAGGGCGGCCATCCGCTCGTCGGAGACGGCGGTCAGCTCCAGCCAGTCGGCGGGGCGGTCCCGTACGACGAGCAGCGCGCAGCCCGCCGTGACCAGTGCGGTGACGGGGCCGCCGGGGTGGGCGGCGATCTGCTGCCAGACGCGCTCGCGCAGCGGCACCTCGGCGAGTTTGCCCTGGGCGCGCAGCCATCGCTCGACCTCCGCCAGGGCGAAGGAGGGGCTGGTCTCCGTGCCGCCGACGGGCTTGGGGAAGTCGGCGTGCCGGCGCCGCCAGTTGCTCACGGCGGCGCGGCCGACTCCTGCCAGGCGGGCGACCTCGGCGGCGGTGACCTCTGCGCCCGCGGCGCTCTGCTCTGACATGCCGGGGAGCATACCCGTACACACGCCAGAACCCCCTTCACAGCGTGAACTCAACAATTTCTGTGAATCTTGTTGACTCGGTTCACAGGCATCTGGTCTATTGATCACGTCGAACGGCGAACGTCGCACAGCCACCGGAGAGGCAGGAACACACCCATGTCCCACACCCCGCGCAAGAGCTGGATCGCCCGCCACACGTCCCTGACGGTCGGGGGTGCGGTCATCGCACTCGTGGCGGTCGGCGCCTGCACCGGCCCCGACGAGGCCAAGGAGGGCTCCGGACCGAAGCCGTCGGCCTCGGCGTCCAAGGGCGGCGACGCCGCCCCGAAGCCGGCCGAGGAGAAGAAGGCCGCGATCCGCGGCAAGGGCACCTTCGAGGTCGGCAAGGACGTCCAGCCGGGCACCTACCGCACCACCGGCAACGGCAGCGCCGGCTGCTACTGGGAGCGGGCCAAGGACTCCTCGGGCGAGGTGGACTCGATCCTCGCGAACGAGAACGCCACCGGCCCGGCGATCGTGACGATCGGCGCCGAGGACGGGTACTTCAAGACCAGCGACTGCGGGGACTGGAAGAAGGCCGGCTGACCCCGTCCGGTCCGCCGCCCCGCCGGTTCACCGCCCCACCTATCCGGATTCACATCCTCCGGATACCCTCGCCCCCGTTCCTCGCCCCCCGCAGCTGCACGTCCCCGCAGCTCCACGTCCCCGTAACAGAGAGTCCCCCATGCGTACCGCTCACCGTCTGACCGTCACCACCGCCCTCGCCTGCGCCGCCGCCCTGGGGCTCACCGGATGCTTCCAGCCCTCCGGCCCGTTCCCGGACCTGTCCGGCTCCCAGGTGGCCGACAAGTCCGTGAACGCCCTGCGCGGCGCCTCCTCGCTCACCGTCAGCGGCAGCGTCTGGGACGAGGGCAAGCCGCTCCAGCTGAACATGGCGGTCAGCAAGGCCGGCGACTGCAAGGGCTCGATCTCCAGCAAGGAGGGCTCCTTCGAGCTCATCCGCAACGAGCAGTTCGTCTTCATCAAGGCCGACGAGCCCTTCTACCGCTCCCAGATGAAGGACCTGCCCAAGGAGCAGGCGGACGAGGCGGTCAAGCAGATGGCCGGCCACTGGCTGAAGTCGAAGGCCTCGGACCCGGACCTCAAGGAGGTCGCCGACCTCTGCGATCTGGACCAGCTGCTCAAGGAGTTCGAGGACAGCAAGGGCGCGCAGAAGGGCAAGACCACCACGGTCGGCGGCCAGGAGGCGCTCACCCTGACCACGAAGACGACCGACGGCAACGAGACCCTGCTGGTCGCCACCAAGGGCGAGCCGTACCTGCTGAAGGCCACCCTCGACGGCAAGGAGCCGGCGGAGATCTCCTTCAGCGGCTTCAACCAGCCCGTCCAGGCCGAAGCCCCGACCGGCAAGGACGTCATCGACACGGAGCAGGCGGGCTGACCCGGCCGGGCCGGGCCCGGGCGGGCCCGGCCTCCGCCGCGCGTCGGAGCGGGCGCGTCACACGCCGCGCGTCACACCGCGTGCGTCACGAGCCGAGGATCGTCGCGAGGAACTCCCCGGTCCAGGCCAGCAGTTCCCGCCCGACCAGCGGCTTCCCGCCGATCTTCCCCGCCTTGGGGCGCGGGATCAGCACCTGCGAGGTGGCCGGCTTGAGCACCGCACCCGGGTAGAGCCGCTTCAGACGCAGCTCCTGCGATTCGCGCAACTCCACCGGGCCGAAGCGGATGTTGGGGCCCTGGAGGGTGATGTCGGCGACCCCGCACGCGCGGGCGAGCATCCGCAGCCCGGCCACCAGCAGCAGGTTCTCCACCGGCTCGGGGAGCTTGCCGTAGCGGTCCGTGAGCTCCTCCCGTACGGCCTTCACGTCCGCCTCGGAGTTGGCGGAGGCGATGGACCGGTAGGCCTGCAGGCGCAGCCGCTCGCCGGGCGCGTAGTCGTGCGGGACGTGCGCGTCGACCGGCAGCTCGATCTTGACCTCCAGCGGCGGCTCCTCCTCCACCCCGCCCTCGACGGCGGCCCGGTAGTCGGCCACGGCCTCGCCGACCATGCGGATGTACAGGTCGAAGCCGACGCCCGCGATGTGCCCGGACTGCTCGCCGCCGAGCAGGTTGCCCGCGCCGCGGATCTCCAGGTCCTTCATGGCCACGTACATGCCCGCGCCCATCTCGGTGTGCTGGGCGATCGTCGCGAGCCGCTCGTGCGCGGTCTCCGTCAGCGGCTTCTCCGGCGGGTAGAGGAAGTAGGCGTACCCGCGATCGCGGCCGCGGCCCACGCGCCCGCGCAGCTGGTGCAGCTGGGAGAGGCCGAAGTTGTCGCCGCGCTCCACGATCAGGGTGTTGGCGTTGGAGATGTCGATGCCGGACTCGACGATCGTGGTCGAGACGAGCACGTCGAACTTCTTCTCCCAGAAGTCCACGACGACCTGCTCCAGGGCCTGCTCTGACATCTGCCCGTGCGCCGTCGCGATGCGCGCCTCGGGCACGATCTCGCGCAGCTTGGCGGCCGCCCGGTCGATGGACTCGACCCGGTTGTGGATGTAGAAGCACTGGCCCTCGCGCAGCAGTTCGCGGCGGATGGCCGCGCCGATCTGCTTCTCCTCGTACGGGCCGACGAAGGTGAGGACCGGGTGCCGCTCCTCCGGCGGGGTGGTGATCGTCGACATCTCGCGGATGCCGGTCACCGCCATCTCCAGGGTGCGCGGGATCGGCGTCGCCGACATCGTCAGCACGTCCACGTTGGCGCGGAGCTTCTTCAGCTGCTCCTTGTGCTCGACGCCGAACCGCTGCTCCTCGTCGACGATGACCAGGCCCAGGTCCTTGAACTTGGTCTCCTGCGAGAACAGCCGGTGCGTGCCGATGACCACGTCCACCGAGCCCTCGCGCAGCCCCTCCAGGGTGGCCTTGGACTCGCTGTCGCTCTGGAAGCGGGACAGCGGGCTCACCTTGACGGGGAACTGGCTGTAGCGCTCGGAGAAGGTGCCGAAGTGCTGCTGCACGAGCAGGGTCGTGGGTACGAGGACGGCGACCTGCTTGCCGTCCTGGACCGCCTTGAACGCGGCCCGGACCGCGATCTCGGTCTTGCCGTAGCCGACGTCGCCGCAGATCAGCCGGTCCATGGGAACGGACTTCTCCATGTCCTCCTTGACCTCGGCGATGGTGGTGAGCTGGTCGGGCGTCTCCGCGTACGGGAAGGCGTCCTCCAGCTCGCGCTGCCAGGGGGTGTCCGGGCCGAAGACGTGGCCGGGGGCCGCCATGCGCGCGCTGTAGAGCTTGATGAGGTCGGCGGCGATCTCCTTGACCGCCTTCTTGGCGCGCGCCTTGGTCTTGGTCCAGTCGGCGCCGCCGAGCCGGTGCAGGGTCGGGGCCTCGCCGCCCACGTACTTGGTGACCTGCTCCAGCTGGTCGGTGGGGATGTAGAGGCGGTCGCCGGGCTGGCCGCGCTTGGCGGCGGCGTACTCGACGAGGAGGTACTCGCGGGTCGCGCCCTGGACGGTGCGCTGCACCATCTCGATGTAGCGGCCGACGCCGTGCTGTTCGTGGACGATGTAGTCGCCGGCCTCCAGGGTCAGCGGGTCGATCGTCTTGCGGCGGCGCGTCGGCATCCGGCCGAGGTCCTTGGTGGCGGTGCGCTGGCCGGTGAGGTCGGTCTCGGTCAGTACCGCGATCTTCAGCACCGGGTCGACGAAGCCGTTGTCGACCGAACCGCACGCGACGTGCACCAGGCTCGGCTCCAGGGCGCGCAGGTCCGACTCCAGCCGGGCCGCGATGCCCTCGCCGGAGAGGACCTCGACGGTGCGGGCGGCCGGGCCGTGGCCCTCGGTGAGGTAGACGGTGTGCCAGCCGTCGGCGATCCAGCCCTTGGTGTCGGCGAGCGCGCGGGCGGTGTCGCCGCGGTAGGCCTCGGGGGCGTGCATGCCGAGCTTCAGTGTGTCTCCGCCCGAGGCCGTCTCGTCGGCGGCGAAGGGGGACACGGACCACCACATCATGCCCAGCTCGCGCGCGTGCTCCCGTACGTCCGCGATCCCGCGCAGCGAGGCCGCGCCGACGTCGATCGGGGCCTCGCCGCCGCCGGCGGTGGCCGCCCAGGAGGCCATGAGGAACTCCTGGGAGGTGGCCACCAGGTCGGCGGCCCGGGTCCGCACCCGCTCGGGGTCGCACACGACGGCCATCGCCCCGGCGGGCAGCACGTCGATCAGCAGCTCCATGTCGTCGACCAGCACCGGGGCCAGGGACTCCATGCCCTCGACGGCGATCCCCTCCGCGATCTTGTTCAGCAGCTCGCCGAGCTCGGGGTGCGCCTCGGCGAGGGCCGCGGCCCGCTCCCGCACGTCGTCGGTCAGCAGCAGCTCGCGGCAGGGCGGGGCCCACAGCCCGTGCTCGGCGACCTCCAGGGACCGCTGGTCGGCGACCTTGAAGTAACGGATCTCCTCGACCTCGTCGCCCCAGAACTCGATGCGCAGCGGGTGTTCCTCGGTGGGCGGGAACACGTCGAGGATGCCGCCGCGCACGGCGAACTCCCCGCGCTTCTCGACGAGCTCGACGCGCGCGTACGCGGCGGCGGCCAGCGCCCGGGTCACCTCGCCGAGGTCGACGCTCTGCCCCTGCCGCAGAGCCACGGGCACCAGGTCCCCGAGCCCCTTGACCTGCGGCTGGAGCACGGAGCGGATCGGCGCGACGACCACGGAGACGGGTCCGGCGGCCGGGTCGTCCTTGCTCGGGTGCGCGAGCCGGCGCAGCACGGCGATCCGGCGGCCGACGGTGTCGCTGCGCGGGCTGAGCCGCTCGTGCGGGAGCGTCTCCCAGGACGGGTAGTCCACCACCTGGTCGGGCGAGGGCAGCAGCGACCGCAGTGCGGCGGCCAGGTCCTCGGCCTCGCGCCCGGTGGCGGTCACCGCGAGGACGGTCCGCCCGGTCTGCCGGGCCAGCGCGGCGATCGCGAAGGGCCGCGCCGCGGCGGGGCCGACCAGGTCCACGTGCATGCGGTTGCCGTCCCCGGCCGCGGTGACCGCCTCGGCGAGGGCGGCATCCCGGGTGACGGCGTCGAGCAGTCCGTGCAGGCTCATGTAGAGGCTTTCCGTCCGGTGAAGGGGCAACGCGAAGGGCCCGACACGTCGTACGGGCCGGGGGTTCCCACCCTACGACGCGCCCCGGCCCCACGCGCGAGGGATTCGCGTCCCCCGTGGGGGTGACGGCGCTGGCGGAGATCGGGCCGGTACGGCAAGGCTGCTGCTCAGCCATTGGACCTGCTCTGGAGTGCCCGCTTGGAAGCAGCCGCGCAGTATGACGTCCACGAGGCGAGTACCCACATCGCCGCAATCCTTCAACTGGTGGCCACCGGCCAGGAGGTGATCATCACCAGAGCAGGGGAACCAGTGGCCAAGGTGGTCCCCTTCACGAGGAACGTTCCCCGGACCGCACGCGGCTCCCTGAGCGAGCCGGTTGTCTTCTTCGAGGACCGTGCCGGGGACGCCTCGCACGATGCCCGTGCGTGACGGTGTGACCCGGGCCCGTGTTCCTACCGAGGCCGCGCCTGCGGAGTAGGGCTCCCCTCCCGCCGAGGGGCGGGGAGGATGTCAAGATGTTGACGTACTGACCGTCTGAGCTCGCCGCGTCGCACCGCCGGAGAGACGCCACTGCCCGGGGGAGCACGAGTCCGTGACGAGCGATGCGATAGCCCGCCCCGCGCAGGCGGGGACGATCGTGAAGGCGGGCAGGGTCCGGTGGGCCGGGCCCTGGCTGGTGGCCGGCGGGCTGTTCCTCGTGTACCTCGTGCTGTCCGTCGGGCGGTTCCGGCGGATGGAGTGGGCCTCCTGGGACCTGGGGATCTTCGAGCAGGCCATCCGCGCGTACGCGCACCTGCAGGCGCCCGTCGCCGACCTGAAGGGGCCCGGGGCCAACATCCTCGGGGACCACTTCAGCCCGGTCATCGCGCTCGTCGCCCCCGTCTACCGGATCTTCCCCGGGCCCGTGACCCTGCTGGTCGTCCAGGCCGCCCTGTTCGCGCTCGCCGCCGTCCCCGTGACCCGGGCGGCCGGCCGGTTCCTCGGCCACGCCCGCGGGATCGCCGTCGGCGTCGCCTACGGACTGTCCTGGGGGATCCAGCGGGCCGTGGAGTTCGACTTCCACGAGATCGCCTTCGCCGTCCCGCTGATCGCCTTCGCCCTGGAGGCGCTGCTCGCCCGCCGCTGGACGGCCGCGCTGCTGTGGGGGCTGCCGCTGATCCTCGTCAAGGAGGACCTCGGCTTCACGCTCGCCGCCCTGGCCGTCGTCGTGGCCTGGCGGGCCCGGACCGCCGACCGGCGGGCCGCCTGGACCGCGCTCGGCGTCGCCGCCGGGGCCACCGTCTTCGCCGTCCTCGTCTTCACCGTCTTCATACCGGCCTTCGCCACCGCGGGCTACGGCTACTGGGACAAGCTCGACGGCGCGGGCACCCCCCTCGACGGCGTCGGCACCAAGCTCACCACCCTGGCCTGGGTGCTCCTCCCCACCTCCGGGCTGCTCGCCCTGCGCTCGCCGCTGCTGCTGGTCGCCGCCCCCACCCTCGGCTGGCGGTTCCTGTCCGGCGACGACCACTACTGGTCCACCGACTGGCACTACAGCGCCGTGCTCATGCCCGTCGTGGCCCTCGCCCTCGTCGACGCCATCGACACCGCCCGGCGCAGCGACCGGCCCCGGCTGCGCTCGTACGCCCTCCAGATGCCCACCGCCGCCTTGGCCGCCGCCCTCGCCCTGAGCGCGACCGCCATGCCGACCGCCAAGCTCGCGGAAGCCCGTACGTACGAGAAGCCGGCCCGCGTCACCGCCATCGAGCGGCTCCTCGACCGGATCCCCGACGGGGCCACCGTGGAGGCCGACACCACCCCGCTGACCCGGCTGACCTCCCGCTGCCGCGTCCTGTGGATCAGCGGAAGCAAGGGCGTGGTCCCCGACTGGATCGCCATCGACAACGGCTCCAAGTGGGCCGGCGAGGACCCGACCGTCTACGCCCGCCAGCTGCACCCCGGCGAGCGGTTCACCGTGGTGGGAGAGGCCGAGGGCGTCGTCCTGATGCGGCGCGGCTGATCCATCGGCCCTGGCGGGACCAGCCGGAAAAGGCGCCGGCCCGGAACCTCCCCCGTAGGTCCCGGACCAGCGCCTCCCCGTACGACCGCGGCGGGTGCTACTCGCTCGCGATCGCGTTCAGTACGTTCATCCGCCCCGCCCGGAAGGCCGGGACCAGTGCGGCGAACAGGCCCACCAGGGCCGAGCCCGCGAACACCCCGAGGATCGTCGGCCACGGGATCTCCAGCACCTTCAGGCCCTGGAGCGCGAGCAGCTGCTGTGCGGTGGCCCCCCAGCCCATGCCCAGCCCGAGGCCGAGCAGGGCGCCGAAGAGGGCGATGACCACCGACTCCAGGCGGATCATGCGGCGCAGCTGGCGGCGGGAGAGGCCGATGGCGCGCATCAGGCCGATCTCGCGGGTCCGCTCCACCACCGACAGGGCGAGGGTGTTCACGACGCCCAGGACCGCGACGATGATGGCGAGGGCGAGGAGCCCGTAGACGATGTTCAGGAGCTGGCCGACCTGGTCCTTCAGGGCCTGCTTGTAGTCGGCCTGGTTGCGGACGACGTACTGCGGGTACTCCGCCAGCCCCTTCTTGACCTCCGTGTACGCGGCGGCCTGGTCCTGCCCGTCCTTCGCGCTGGCCAGCAGCATGAACGGGCGCGGCAGCCTGTCGGCCGGGACGTTCGCCTCGGCGACGGCGGTGCTGACGTACTTCATGCCCTTGTCGAGGTTGCCCTCGTCGCTGGTGATCGCCGCGATCTTCAGCTTGACGGTGTTGCCGCCGGTGAAGGCGACCGTCATCTCGTCGCCGAGCTTGATGCCGTGCTTGGTGGCGTACTCCGAGCCCACCGACATCGCGTTCGCCCCGTACGCCGCCGCGTGCTCGCCGGCGGTCATCTTGCGCCGGATGTCCTTGGCGTACGTCGGGTCGGTTGCGCCGAGGCCGTCCTCCTCGGTGGCGCCGTCGGGGGCGGTGATCTTGGCGTCCACCTCCCGGTAGGCGGTGACGTGGTCGAGGCCCTTGATGCCGCGCATGGCCTGCTCGGCCTGCGGCATGACCGGCTGCCCGGTCTGGGAGCTGACGATGAAGTCCGCGCCGACCGACTTGTCGAGCTCTTCGGTGGCCGAGGCCACCATCGAGGAGCCGACCACCGACAGGCAGGCGACCAGCGCGAGGCCGATCATCAGGGCGGCGGCGGTGGCGCCGGTGCGGCGCGGGTTGCGCAGGGCGTTGCGCTCGGCGAGCCGGCCGATGGACCCGAAGGGCCGCAGGACGATGCCGGAGAGCACCCGCACCACGCCCGCGGCGAGCAGCGGGCCGATCACGATGAAGCCGATGAGGGTGAAGACGACGCCGAGGCCCAGCCAGAGCGATCCGGGGCCGGCCTTGTCGGCGGCCGTGGCGAGGAAGAGCCCGGCGCCGCCGATGGCGGTGAGGACCAGGCCGATGACGGCGCGGACGACGCCGGCCTTCTTGTCGCCGGGGGTGCCCGACTCGCGCAGGGCGGCCATCGGGGAGACCTTGCCGGCCCGGCGGGCCGGGATGAAGGCGGCGACGACGGTGACGATGACGCCGAGGGCGATGCCGACGACCGGGGTGGTCCAGGCGACGGTGAGGTCGTCGGTGGACAGGTTCATGCCCATCTGGCCCATGAGCTTCATCAGCCCGACGGCCAGGCCCACACCCGCGCCGACGCCCAGGACCGAGCCGACGAGGCCGAGGAGGAAGGCCTCCAGGACGACGGACTTGAGGACCTGGCCGCTGTCGGCGCCGATGGCGCGCATCAGGCCGATCTCGCGGGTGCGCTGGGTGACCAGCATGGCGAAGGTGTTGAAGATCAGGAAGATGCCGACGAGGAAGGCGATGAGGGCGAAGCCGAGCATCGCGTACTTCATGACGTTGAGGAAGGAGCCGACGTCCTTGCGGCCCTGGTCCGCGGATTCCTTGGCCGTCTGCAGCTTGTAGGTGTCGGCGCCGACCGCGGCGGCGATGTTCCCCTTGAGCTGCCCGTCGGTGACGCCGTCCTTGGCGGTGACGTTGATGTTGGTGAACATGCCGGGCGCGCCGAGCAGTTCACGCTGGGCGGTGGCCGTGTCGAAGTAGACGACGGTGGCGCCCGGGTTGGTGACCTTGAAGGTGGCGATGCCGGAGATCTTGGCGCGGAAGTCGCCGGTGACGGCGATGGTGCGCAGCTCGTCGCCGATCTTCAGCTTGTGCTTCTTCGCCGTGTCGGCGTCGACCATCACCTCGGTGGGGCCGCGCGGCTCGTGACCGGAGCTGACGGCCATCGACTTGAGCTCGTTGTCGTTCCAGCTGGCGGCGATCGTCGGGGCGCCGGAGGTGGGGCCGACGTTCTTGTTCTCGGCGTTCACGACCGTGACGGACAGCGAGATGACGCTGCCCTGGGCCGACTGGACGCCCTGCACCGCGGAGACCTTCTGGACGGCGTCGCCGGGGATGGTCGCGGGCCGGGCGTTGCGCGGGTTCTCGACGTCGTCGTCCCCGCCGCCGGCCGCCTTCGCGGAGACGGTGACGTCGGCGCCGGTGGTGGCGAACAGCTTCTCGAAGGTGGCGTTCATGGTGTCGGTGAACACCAGGGTGCCGCAGACGAAGGCCACCGAGAGCAGGACCGCGATGGCGGAGAGCGCCATCCGTCCCTTGTGCGCGACGAAGTTGCGCCGCGAGGTCTTCAGGACGGTGCTCATGAGGTCCGCCCGCGCGCGTCGAAGTCCTTCATGCGGTCGAGGACCTGGTCCGCGGTGGGCCCGTACATCTCGTCGACGATCGCGCCGTCGGCGAGGAAGATGACGCGGTCCGCGTAGGAGGCGGCGACCGGGTCGTGCGTGACCATCACGATGGTCTGGCCGAGCTCGTCCACGGAGCGGCGCAGGAAGCCGAGGACCTCGGCGCCGGCCCGGGAGTCCAGGTTTCCGGTCGGCTCGTCGCCGAAGATGATCTGCGGGCGGGCGGCGAGGGCGCGGGCGACCGCCACGCGCTGCTGCTGGCCGCCGGAGAGCTCGGTCGGGCGGTGCTTGAGGCGGCCGGCGAGGCCGACGGTCTCCACGACCCGGTTCAGCCACTCCGCGTCGGGCTTGCGGCCCGCGATGTCCATGGGGAGCGTGATGTTCTCCAGGGCGTTGAGCGTGGGCAGCAGGTTGAAGGCCTGGAAGATGAAGCCGATCCGGTCGCGGCGCAGCTGCGTGAGCTTCTTGTCCTTCAGCCCGGTGATCTCGGTGTCGTCCAGGTGGATCTGCCCGCTGGTCACCGTGTCGAGACCGGCGAGGCAGTGCATCAGCGTGGACTTGCCGGAGCCGGAGGGACCCATGATCGCGGTGAACTGGCCGCGCATGATGTCCACGTCCACCTCGTCGAGGGCGACGACCCGCGTCTCCCCGGAGCCGTAGGCCTTGACGACCTTGCGCGCCCGGGCCGCGACGGCTTCATGCCCTCCAGTACCCCCGTGCCTGGTTTCGGTCATAGCCGTTGTCACGGTGTTTCTCCTTCTACTGCTGCTGCGGTGGCGTGCGTCGCCCGTCAGGAAGTCTGTTGTGGATCGGAGCCCGGCGCGCTGGTGCCCCTCGCCGTATCCGTACGGGGGTTAACCCCACCCCCCTGGGCGGCTTCCGGCCCCCGGCCCATGTGAACCAGTTAAAGACGCGGCCGGACCTTCGGCCTCATCCGCCGGGACGAAAGACCCCTGGCCCGTTGTGCTGAGGGACCCCTAGGGGTTCTCCCCCCTCCGGGGGAGCTGGCCTGGGGGATACCGCGGGATACAGGCGCGGTGAGAAGGTGTTCCCCGCAAGTGCGTGCAGGGGGAAGGAATCTCGTGGGCCCAGGGGAGAGCACGGCCGCAAGCCCGGACGGCATACCGGAACAGCGCGCGAAGGGCCCGTCGGGCAGCCCGGTTCCAGCCAAAGCTTCACCGGCGGGCGGGGCCGGCGAGGAGGGGTGTGCCGCACCATCCGACCGCGGCCGGGCAGAACCAGCCCCGCCGGCGATTGAGGCGCGGGGTCTGGGGCAGCGCCCCAGCAGCCGGTCCGCAGGCGCAGGTGCGACCGTCGTCGGAGCGGGTGGGGCCGGTGCGGCCGCGGCAGGCGGGGCGGCGGCGCAGCCCGGGCGCCCGGGCGCAGCCGTAGTCGCGTCGCTCATGCTCGGCATGGCGCTCGTCGCCCTCGACAGCACGATCGTCTCCACCGCCGTCCCCCAGATCGTCGGCGACCTCGGCGGCTTCTCCGTCTTCTCCTGGCTCTTCTCCGGCTATCTCCTCGCCGTCACCGTCACCCTCCCCGTCTACGGCAAGCTGTCCGACACCTTCGGCCGCAAGCCCGTCCTGCTCTTCGGCATCGGCCTCTTCCTCGTCGGCTCGCTGCTCTGCGCGCTCGCCTGGAACATGGCCGCCCTCATCGCCTTCCGGATCGTCCAGGGCCTGGGCGGCGGCGCCCTCCAGGGCACGATCCAGACCCTGGCCGGCGACCTCTACCCGCTCAAGGACCGGCCGAGGATCCAGGCCCGGATGTCCACCGTCTGGGCCACCTCGGCCGTGGCCGGCCCGGCGCTCGGCGGGCTGCTCGCCTCGTACGCGCACTGGCGCTGGATCTTCCTGATCAACCTGCCGCTGGCCGCCCTTGCCCTGTGGATGATCGCCCGTCACCTGACCGAGCCCGTACGGTCCCCCGGGCGCCGTGGCCCGGTCGACTGGGCGGGCGCCCTCGGCGTCTTCGCCTGCGGCGGGCTGCTGCTCTTCGCGCTCGTGCAGGGCGGGGTCGCCTGGCCCTGGCTGTCCGCGCCCTCGCTGGGACTGCTGGGCGCGAGCGCTGTGCTGGCCGCGGTGGTGGTCCGGGTGGAGCGCCGCGCCGAGGAACCGATTCTGCCCGGCTGGGTCTGGCGCCGGCGCACCATCGCCGCCGTCAACCTCGCCATGGGCGCGCTCGGCCTGCTGATGGTCGCCCCGATGGTGTTCATGCCGACGTACGCCCAGTCCGTGCTCCGCCTCGGACCCGTCAGCGCCGGACTGGTCATGTCCGTGATGACTCTGAGCTGGCCCATCACCGCCGCCCTCAGCCAGCACGTGTACCGGCGCATCGGCTTCCGCAACACCGCTGCCGTCGGGATCGCGCTGGCGGCGGTGATCCTGTACTCCTTCACCCTGCTCCCCCACCCCGCCCGGCCCTGGCAGCCCGCGCTGATCATGCTGCTGCTGGGCGGCGCCCTCGGCCTCTTCCAGCTCCCGCTGGTCGTCGGGGTCCAGTCCACCGTGGGCTGGGCGGAACGCGGAACGGCGACGGCCTCGATCCTCTTCTCCCGCCAGGTCGGCCAGAGCGTGGGCGCGGCCCTGCTGGGGGCCGTCGCCAACGCCACCATCGCCGCCCGCCTGGTGGACGCCCCCATGCCGGGGCTACCGGACAACCTGGACGACGTATCGAAGGCCCTGGACCAGCCCGGACTGCTCTCGCAGACCGCCGCCGACTACCTGCGCGAGGCCGTGGCCGCCGCCGTGGACCACATCTTCCTCGGCGCGACGGGCGCGGCCGTGGCCTCGCTGCTGGTCCTGCTGCTGGTGGCGCCGCGGAAGTTCCCGGTACTGCCGGATCAGCGCGAGGAGTAGTCCGCGGCGGCAAGGCGCGGGAACAGGACCCGGAACCGGACCCGGGAGCGATCCCCGACGCCAACGGGCGGAAAGCGGCCCCGACTTGTCATGCCCCAGGCCAATGGGTAAGGGTCTGTCCCAGGACCATCTCCAGGGGGACGACATGGCTTCCGCACTCTTCGCACTGGCGTTACTGGCCGCACTGGCCGGGCCGATCGGCCTGCGGCTGCGCCGCCACCCGGGCTTCGTCACCGGCCGCGACGGCCGGCTGTCCACCTCCACGGCCCTGGCCCTGGCCTGGACGGTGATCCTGGTCTGGCTGCTGCTCACGATCCTCGCCTACGGGCTCACGGCGGGCGGCGGAGTCCCGTACTTCCAGGGCTCCGACGGCCCGCTGTCCACACTGACGACGGTGTACCTGCCGCTGCTCGGAGGCCCGTACGCGGCCCTGATCGGGGCGAAGACGGTCGTCGGCATACGGGTGGAGAGCGGCAGCCTGGTCAAGCCGGCCCCGAAGCCGACCGCCTCGGGGCGGCGGCCGCTGCGGGAGCTGATCGCGAACGACAGCGGGCGGACGGACCTGGTCGACCTCCAGTACGTCGTACTGAGCGGGGTCACGATGCTGTACGTGGCGCTGTTCTTCCTCGCGGACGTGGGCGGGGGGCTCCCCCGGCTCCCGTCCGAGATCTGGGCCCTGACGGGGGCTCCGGCCGGCGCCTACCTCCTGAACAAGCTGGCCACCCGGGCGAACCCGGTGATCACCCAGGTCACCGTCTCCGAGGGCCGCCTCACGGTCGAGGGCGGCGGCTTCACCGACCCCCGTCTCACGGTCGACGACACCGCCCTGCCCGCCACCCCGGACCCGGCCACGGGCGCCCTGACGGCCCCCCTCCCCGAGGCCACCCGCCCGCCGTTCACGGTGGTGGTGACCTCCCGGGGCCTGCGCAGCGACCCGTTCCGCTACGAGTCCCCGAAGCCGGGGGTTCCGGCCCAGCGGTGACGGCTGCGCCTGCGCCCGCTCCGGTCAACGGCCTGCCAGCCGCCCCGGGGCTCCGCCCCGGACCCCGCTCCTCAAACGCCGGAGGGGCTGGGCTTGGCTCCGTCAGAGGCCCTTGTGGCGGGCGTAATAGCGGGCCACCCGGGCCCGGTTGCCGCAAGCGGCGGCCACGCACCAGCGGCGCCGCGGATGCGCCGGGAGGAACAGCAGCACGCAGTCCTCCGCCTCGCACGCGCGGACCGACGTCACGCGCGGGTCGGTCAGGAGCTCCGCGACCGCCTCGGCCAGTTCCGCCGCGAGCCGCTCCGCCGGGGCGGCCGCCCGGTGCGGGACCGCCGTGAGGCCGGTCTCCGGGGTCCAGGCCAGCTCGCGGTGGGACGGGGCCGCGGCCAGGGCCCCGTTCAGCGCGCGCAGCGCATCGGCCGGGGGTCGCTCATCGCGCCGGGCGGCGTCGAGCGCTGCCCGCGCGGCCTCCCGTACGGCCCGTACGGCGGCCACCTCGGCCGCACCCACCTCGCCAGCCGGCGTCAGCCGCCCGGCCTGTTCGGCCAGCCACGCCCCGAGACCCGCCGGGTCGGCGACGAGGTCGCCCTCGGCGGTCCGGGTGTTGAGGAGGTCCAGAGCCAGGGGCTCACCGGTAAGCGGAAAGGTCACTGTCACATGACTAATGCTACCTGAACCACTTGACCCGTTAGGCAAGATCGGCAAAGCTAATGCCACCAAGCACACAGGAGGCATGTGATGACCGCTCGCCGCACCATCCCGTCCGTCCAGCACCGCACCGTCGACGTGGACGGCGTACGCGTCGCCTACCGCGAGAGCGGTCCCGCCGACGGCCCCGTCCTCCTGCTCCTGCACGGCTTCCCGACCGCCTCGCACCAGTTCGCCCGCCTGATGGACGCCCTCGGCGACACCCCGTACCGCCTGATCGCCCCGGACTACCCCGGCTTCGGCCGGACCGAGGCCCCGGAAGGGTTCACCTACACCTTCGACCGGCTCGCCGACATCGTGGAGGGCTTCACCGACGCCCTGCGCCTCGACCGCTTCGCCCTGTACGTCTTCGACTTCGGCGCCCCGGTCGGGCTGCGGCTCGCCACGCGCCGGCCGGACCGGGTCACCGGGCTGATCGTGCAGAACGGCAACGCGTACGAGGAGGGCCTCTCGGACGCGGCCCGCGAGTTCACCGGGCTGCGGCGGGAGGTCCCGGGCAACGAGGAGCGGATCCGGGGGCTCTTCACCCTGGAGGGCACCCGCTTCCAGTACGAGACCGGCGTCGCCGACACCGGCCTCGTCTCCCCCGACAGCTGGACCCTCGACGTGCACTACCTGGGCCTGCCGGAGCGGGCCGACGCCCAGGCCGACCTCGCCTTCGACTACGCCTCGAACCTCGCTCAGTACCCGGCCTGGCAGGCGTGGTTGCGGGCGGCGGGGGTGCCGGTGCTGGTCGTGTGGGGAGCGGGCGACCCCTTCTTCACACCGGCGGGGGCGAAGGCGTACCTGCGGGACGTGCCGGACGCGGATGTCCACGTCTTCGAGGGCGCGGGCCACTTCGCCCTGGAGACCCACCTCCCGGAGATCGCCCCCCTGATCTCCACCTTCCTGACCGACCTCCCGTAGCCAAACCCAGCCCCGCCGGGGGACCGGCCGGAGCAAACCCAGCCCCGCCGGGGGACCGGCCGGAGCCAAACCCAGCCCCGCCGGGGGACCGGCCGGAGCAAACCCAGCCCCGCCGGGGGACCGGCCGGAGCCAAACCCAGCCCCGCCGGCGTTTGAGGCGCGGGGTCCGGGGCGGAGCCCCGGGCGGCCGGCAGGCCGCTGTCCGGACCCGAGCCCCCCGGCACGGAACCGGCACAAGATCCGCCGAGCCCCCCCCCGTTACCGTTTTCGTGGCTCCGCAATGGGGCTACCGGCCTTCGGGTCCGGCATGACTTCCCCCCCTTGTTGTTGATGATCCGGGGGG
>NZ_JBHWUO010000065.1:0-33713 GCF_042736975.1 Streptomyces sp. NPDC059989 | reverse complement strand
ACGCCGGCGGGGCTATGGATAGCCCCGCCGGCGTTTGAGGCGCGGGCGCGCAGCGCCCGTACGGGGTCTTGGGGCGGAGCCCCGAGTTTCGGGAAGGGGCGGGGTGGGGTGAGCCCCGCAGGGCCCCGGCCCCGCCCCGGTCAGCGGCAGATGGCGAGCGCGTCCAGCGCCACCGCCCCCTGCCCCCGCGGCAACACCATCAGCGGGTTGATGTCCAGCTCGGAGAGCTCGTCCCCCAGCTCCAGAGCCATCCGCTGGATCCGGAGCACCACCTCCACCAGCGCGTCCACATCCGCCGGCGGCGCCCCCCGCACGCCCTCCAGCAGGGCATGGCCCCGCAGTTCGCCCAGCATCGCCCTCGCCTGGTCCTCCCCGAACGGCGGCACCCGCACCGCCGCGTCGTGCAGGACCTCCACCAGGACCCCGCCCAGCCCCACCGTCACCGTCGGCCCGAAGAGGTCGTCCTGCGTGACGCCGACGACCATCTCCACCCCCCGCTCGACCATCTGGCACACCAGGATCCCGTCCAGCGGCACGTCCTCGTAGCGCGCGATGTCGGTCAGCTCCCGGTACGCGTCGCGGATCTGGCTCGCCGAGGTGAGGCCGATCTTGACCAGCCCCAGTTCCGTCTTGTGGGCCAGCTGCGGCCCCGAGGCCTTCATGACGACCGGGTAGCCCACCAGGCCGGCCGCCCGCACCGCGGCCGCCGCGCTCGTCACGAGCTGCTCCCGGGGCACCCGGATCCCGTACGCCCGCAGCAGCTGCTTCGCCGCGTGCTCGCTGAGCTGCTGCCCGGGCCGCATCAGGGCCTGCGCCTTGCGGTACGAGGGCGAGGGCGTGCGCGGTGCGTCCTCGAAGGGGGAGCGGTAGGAGGCGGTGAAGCGGTGGTGGCCGAGGTAGGCCCGTACGGCGGTGATGCAGTTGCCGAACGTACGGAAGGTGGCCACGCGGGAGGAGCCGAGGAGGGTGGTGCGGTAGGCCTCCTCGGTGCCGACCGGGGAGCCCCAGATCACGCAGATCAGCTTGTCGGAGGCTTCCGCCGCGTCCACCAGGTCCTGGGCGAGCCTGTCGCTCATCGGGGGGAAGGGGCCGGTGATCGGACAGATCAGGACGCCCACCGCCGGGTCGGCGAGGATCGCGTCGATGATCTTGCGGCCGCGCCAGTCGCCGACCGGGTGTCCGCCGTTGTCGACGGGGTTGGCGACGTTCAGGTACTCCGGGATCCACTGGTGGAGTTCGTCCTGCTTGGCCTGCGAGAGGGTGGGCAGGGTCAGGCCCGCCTCCGTGGCCAGGTCGGAGAAGTGGGCGCCGGTGCCGCCGGAGATGGAGTAGACGACGACGCCGTCGGCCTTCGGCTTGCGGGCCCGGGCGAGCAGCGCGGCCGTGTCCTGGAGCTCGTCGAGGCCGTCGACGCGGATGACCCCGAACTGCCGCATGGCGGCGTCCACGACGGTGTCCGCGCCGGTCAGCTTCCCGGTGTGGGAGGCGGCCATCCGGGCGCCGGTCTCGGTGCGGCCGACCTTGACGGCGACGACGGGGACGCCGTTGCGGGCGGCCCGGTCGGCGGCGAGGAGGAAGGACCGGCCGTCCTTGAGGCCTTCGACGTAGCAGGCGATGGCTCCGACCTCGGGCTGCTCGGCGAAGTAGGAGATGAAGTCGGAGGTTTCGAGGTCGGCCTCATTGCCCGTGGGTGCCCAGTGGGAGAGGCGTATGCCGAGCTCCTGGAGGGTGTAGACGGGGCGGCCCTGGTGGCCGGACTGGGTGATCAGCGCGATCGCCGGGCCGTCGAGGTCGTCGCGGAACTTCTCGAAGGCGTTGAGGTTGGTGTTGGGGCCGAGGAGGCGCAGGCCGGAGCGCTGGACGGCGGCGGAGAGCCGGTCCTGGGCGGCGGCGCCCGCGTCGCCGGTCTCGGCGAAGCCGGAGGCGAAGGCGACGGCGAACTTCACCTTGGTCTCGGCCAGTTCCTCGATGACGGGGAGCGGGTCGGCGACGAGGAGGACGGCGAGGTCCACCTGCTCGGGGAGCGCGGCCACGGAGGCGTGGCAGGGCAGCCCGAAGACGGTGGGGCGGGTGGGGTGCACGGGGTGGATCCGGGCTCCGACGCGCTCCGCCCAGGCGATGAGCTGGCGGGTGATGCCGGTGTTCGGTCTGCCCTCGGCGTCCGAGGCGCCGATGACGGCCACGGACTCGGGCCGGAAGAACCGGTCCAGGTCGGGCACGTCGGCGTGCAGGGGCCGTCCGCTGACGTCCACGGCGACCGCGTCCTCGGCGGTCGGTGCCGCGGTGGAGTGGACGGCCGTCCTGGGGGACTCCCCGCAGGCGTGGACACGTGCGCGGAAGTCGGTGGTGAGGGTGCCGTGAGTAGATCCAAGCATCGTTCCGCCCGCTCCTGCTCGATGAACCTCGATGGAACCTCAATAACTGACGCGTAGTCAGATTACTGAACTGACGTGCCGTCAGGAACAGGGCTGCGCAGGAAAGCTGGTGGAGGTGGTGTGTGGAACGGTGTCAGATCGGTTGGGGGTGGGTCCAGAGGGCGGTTTCGGCCGTGCGGCCGTGTGGGCGGGGTGAGGGTGGGGCGGGTTCGACGGGGCCGGGCGCGGTGACGGTGGGGCGGTTCCGGCGGGGCCGGGTGCGGTGAGGGTGGGGCGGTTCCGGCGGGGCCGGGCGCGCGCCGGGGCACCTCCTCGGGCGCCGAACGTGGCCAGGGGTCGGAGAGTGACAGCCTTGTTGCGTTCGGCGCCCTGCGGGGGCGCCCCGCCACACACCCGGCCCCACCGAAACCGCCAGGCAACCATCCAGCCTCGCCGGGGGCACATCAAGCCTCGCCGGCGTTTGAGACGCGGGGTCTGGGGCGGAGCCCCAGCCGGGTCCGGGGCGGAGCCCCGGGAACGGGGTCTTGGGGCGGAGCCCCAAGTTTCGGGAAGGGGCGGGGTGGGGGAAGCCCCGCGCAGCGGACCGGCCTGGCGGTCAGGGCTTCGTGCGGAGGCGGCGGGACAACGCCTTGGCGATCTTCTCCGCGTCCAGGGCCATCTCCCGGAGCATCCCGCTGATGGGGTTCGAGAAGCCGGTGAAATACAGGCCGGGGGTCTCGGTGCGGGCACCATGGGCGCGCGGGCGCCCGCGGTCGTCCAGTACGCCGTCCAGATGTCCGACCAGGCCCTCCAGGCCGCGCCGGTAGCCGGTGGCGGCGATCACGGTGTCGGGGGTGATCCGGGTGCCGTCCGCGAGGACCACCTCGTCGCCCTCGAAGGAGGCCACGGCGGCCACCGGCTCGACCTTCCGCTTTTGGACGGCGTCGATCAGGCCTACGTCTTGAACCGGGATCGCCCCCTCCCTGACCCTGCTGTACAGGCCGGAGGTGGGCCGCGGGAGCCCGTACGCCGACAGGTCCGGTACGGAGGCCTTGGCGACGAGCGCGCCCAGCCGGTCCACGAGCCGTACGGGCAGCCGCCGTACGAGGATCCCCGTGCGCTGGGCCGGCCAGCCGGCGGTGGAGCGGCGCACGATGTGCGGGGCGGTGCGCACGGCGAGCCGCACCCGGGCGGCCCCGCCCTCGGCGAGGTCGACGGCTATCTCGGCGCCGGTGTTGCCGACGCCGACGACGAGGACGTCCTGCCCCGCGTAGGGCTTGGGGTCGCGGTAGTCGGCGGCGTGCAGCAGGCGGCCGCCGTACGTGTCGCGGCCCGGCCAGTCGGGGAGCTTGGGCGTGTGGTTGAACCCGGTGGCGACGACGACCGCCGCGGCGGCGAGCTCCCGGCCCCCGGAGGCGTGCAGGATCCAGCCGTCTCCGTCGGGCGCCTGCTCCAGGCGGGTCACCTCGACCCCGGTGACCAGCTCCAGCTCGTGGAACTCGGCGTACTTCTCCAGGTAGCGCACGACGTCGTCACGCGAGACCCAGCGCCCGAAGCGGCGCGGCATGGCCAGGCCCGGGAGGGCGGAGAGCCGGCGCGTGGTGTGCAGGTGGAGCCGGTCGTAGTGGCGCCGCCATGAGGCGCCGACCGCGTCGGACTTCTCGACGACCACCGCGCGGACCCCGCGTGCGCGCAGTGCCGCGGCGGCGGCGAGGCCGCCGGGGCCGCCGCCGATGACGTACACGGGGCGCGGCTGGGTGCTCATGTCGGGTGCTGTGGAGATTCCGGGCATGAGGTGTGAGCGTATCGCCACGCTGGGTTGATGGGTCTCGGACAAGGAGGGAATCGATTGCGGATCGATCACGGGTGGCGGCGGTCCCGGCGCGGCTCTGCGGCGTAGAGGGGTAGGAGTGGACAAACTGGGGCATCCCATCCCCTCGGAGAGGAACGCGCGATGTGGCAGCCCGACGGGTGGGACGTCCGCGTCCGCCTCGGCGTCCTCACCCCGCACGCCGATGTCGGCCCCGAGTCGGAACTGCGCGCCATGGCCCCGCTCGACGTGGGCCTGCACGCCGCCCGGGTGCCGTTCGGCGGGATCGGGCGGGGCGGCGTGATGGACCCCACCATCCCGCTCGCCCCCGTACGGGCCTTCGCCGAGCCGCCGGGGGTCGACGAGGCCGCCGAGCTGCTGGCGGCCGCACCGGTGGCGGCGATCGCCTTCGCCTTCACCAGCTCCGCCTACGTGATCGGCTCGCGCGCCGAGGCCCACATGCTGGCCCGGCTGCGGGAGCGCGCCCACGGCCTGCCGGTGGTCGCCACCTGCGCCGCCACGGTCGAGGCGCTGCGCGTCCTGGGCGTCGCGCGGATCGCCCTCGTCGACCCGCCGTGGTTCGACGAGACGCTGAGCGACCTGGGGCGCGGCTACTACGAGGAGGCCGGGTTCGAGGTCCCGTACGCCGCCCCGTGCGAGCTGCCCAGCGGGCAGGCGCTCATCCGGCCGGACGCCCTCCACGACTGGGTGGCGGCGCAGGTCCCCGACGAGGCCGGGGCGGTCGTGATCGGCGGCAACGGCTTCCGGGCGGTCGGCGCGATCGAGGCCCTGGAGACCACCCTCGGCCGCCCGGTCCTGACAGCGAACCAGACCCTCCTGTGGGGGACCCTGCGCGCGGCGGGCGCGTCGGCGGAAGGCGTCACCCGCTACGGCCGCCTGTTCACGGCCTCCTAGGGTCTGTCGTCAAAGTGATCTTGGGTTGTGGATCATGGTGTCGTGATACGTCGCCATGAACTGTCCGATGCTGAGTGGGAACTTGTGCAGCCGCTACTGCCCCGGCCTGTGCTGGGCCGGCCGCGGTTGGATGACCGGACGGTCCTCAACGGGATCGTCTGGAAGTTCCGAACCGGGGTCGCGTGGCGGGATGTGCCCGAGCGGTACGGCCCGTGGGCCAGCCTCCACACGCGTTTCCGCAGGTGGGCGGCGGACGGGACCTTCGAGCGGATGCTCCAGGCCGCGCAGGCAAAAGCCGATGCGGAAGGTGATGTCGAGTGGCTGGTGTCGGTTGACTCCAGCATCGTCCGGGCCCACCAGCATGCGGCCGGAGCCCGAAAAGGGGGCTTCGCAGCCCGGGCCTTGGCCGGTCCCGAGGCGGGCTGACCAGCAAGATCCACCTGGCCTGCGACGGCTCGGGCCGGCCACTGGCCTTCGTCCTGACGGGCGGGAACACCAACGACTGCACCCAGTTCACCGCCGTGATGGAGGCGATACGGGTCCCCCGAATCGGGCCGGGCCGGCCCCGGGTGAGGCCCGACCACGTGATCGGCGACAAGGGTTACAGCTCGAAGGCGATCCGGACCTGGCTGCGACGCCGAGGGATCACCCACACCATCCCGGAGCGGTCCGACCAGGTTGCGAACCGCGCCCGGCGCGGCAGCCGAGGCGGCCGCCCACCGGCGTTCGACAAGCAGGTCTACAAGCGCCGCAACGTGGTGGAACGGTGCTTCAACCGCCTCAAGCAGTGGCGTGGCATCGCCACCAGGTACGACAAGACCGCCCAGTCCTACCAAGCAGCCGTCACCCTCGCATCACTGCTGATGTGGGCGTGACACTTTGACGACAACTCCTAGCGGGAACCCTTGCGCGATCGCCCCGAATCCGCTGAACTGACGTACCGTCAGATCAATGGTGGGGTGGGTGACTGGACTGATGCAGACCATCTGGCTCAGCGGGGCCGAATGGCTCGCCGTGCTCCGGATAGGCCTCGGCCTGTGGTGGCTCGAGAGCTGGCGGCACAAGGACAAGAAGGGCTGGTTCGAGCGCGGCACCGGCATAGCCTGGGCCGCCGACGTGGCCGGCAAGCACCGCTGGCCCTTCGTGAAGGGCGGCTTCGAGAAGATCGTCCAGCCCCGGCCGCGACTGATGGCGTACATCGTCGTCTACGCGGAACTCGCCCTCGGGCTGGGCCTGGTGCTGGGCTTCCTGACCCCGATCGCGCTGGTCGGCGGCCTGCTCCTGAACCTGCTCTACCTCGTACTCATGATCCACGACTGGGCCGAGCAGGGCCAGAACGCGATGATGGCGCTCATCTCGCTGGTCGCCCTCCTCGCCATGTCCTGGCAGACCTGGTCCCTGGACGCGACGATCGGACTCTTCTCATGAACACGGTCCGGTACGACCTCCCCGAGGCGGACGACTTCACCCGCCCCTACTGGGCCGCGGCGGCGGAAGGCCGGCTCCTGCTGCGCCGCTGCACGGACTGCGGCCGGGCGCACCACTACCCGCGCGAGTTCTGCCCGTTCTGCTGGGCCGGGGAGGACCGCGTGACGTGGGAGGAGGCGAGCGGCCGCGCGACCCTCTACACCTGGTCGGTGATCCACCGCAACGACCTGCCGCCCTTCGGCACGCGCGTCCCGTACACGGCGGCGGTCGTGGACCTGGCGGAGGGCCCCCGCATGATGACGGAGATCGTGGACTGCGCCGCCCCCGACCTCCGCATCGGAATGCCCCTCCGGACCACCTTCCGCGAGGCGGCGGAGAACACCTGGATCCCGGTGTTCACACCTTCCTGATCAGGGCCAGAGCAGCTCGCGCACCCAGGCCCCGTCAAGCTCTCGCCGATACCGCAGCCGAACATGACGCCGAGCGGCATCCCCCTGGAAGAACTCCACTTCCTCGGCATCCAGGACGTACCGCGTCCACGTCGGGGCCGGCGCATCCGGCTCGGCCCCGGCCCGCTCCCACGCGGCCGCCGACACCCGCGCCAGCTCCTCGACGGACCCGAGCACCTCGCTCTGCCGCCCCGTCAGCGCAGCGGCCAGCGCCCCGCGCGACCGCACGGCCAGATCCGCCCGACTCTCCTCGGCCCCGCACGCCCTCACGCGCCCCCGAATCCGCACCTGACGCCCGACAGCGGCCCAGTAGAACCCGATGGCCGCCTCCGGCTGCCCGGCCAGCTGCCGCCCCTTGGCACTGCCGGCATGCGAGGCGAAGTGCCACCCCCGCCCATCGGCGTCGTGCAGCATCAACGTCCGCACATCGGGCCGCCCGTCCCCGTCCACCGTCGCGAGCGTCATGGTGTGCGGCTCCAACTGCCCCGCTCCGGCAGCCTGCACGAACCACTCCCGAAACAACGCCAACGGCTCCCCGGGCGCCTCCCCGACATCGAACCCGGGAAGCGGCCGGTCCCACACGCGCAGGGAGTGCAGGATGTCGCGGAACTCGTCACTGCCGATCTCACGGGTCATGCCCCCAGGCTAGATCTCCCCCACCCGCCAGATCCGGCAGCCCGGCCACCGCCTGCACGCCGGGGCGGGCCTCCGCTGTCCTCGTGTGACCCACGCCACACGCGCGACCGATGAGTTTTCGATCCCCCCTCAGTCATACATGCGACGGCACCACAACGAAGGAGACGCATCATGGCCGAGACCGCGAAGGGCCCCGCCAGCTACTTCCCGTCGATCGAGAAGAAGTACGGTCGCCCGATCGCCGAGTGGACGGACCTCATTCGGTCCTCTCCGCTGACCAAGCACATGGAACTCGTCTCCTGGCTCAAGACGGAGCACGGCCTCGGTCACGGCCACGCCAGTGCCCTCGTCGCGCACGCGCTGTCCGAGGGCAGGTAGCCCGCCCGCCGGTCTGGCCAATGCGTCAGGGCTGCAGCTCCGCACAGCCGCCCCCGATCGAACCCTGGGGGCGGCCTATTCCCAGCCCCAGACGGCCGCCGGACGCTAAGCCGCGAGGAGCGCGTAGCGATTCGACGCGCCCGCGGCTCCGGATGGGCTTCTCGCCGCTGTTTGGTGCAGGTTGGGCCGCCCCCGACCCGGAACATGCATGCCTGTCGGCCCCGGGCCCGGATCTTCCTGGCGCCCGCGCCCCCACCCCTGCCCGGCCTGGGTGGTGCGCCTTGACCGGCCCCGGGAACCGGGCAGTCGCTCCCTGACAGGGCAGTGGGCATGTCTCTGATCCGTGCCGTTCTTTTGGGGGGTTCCCGGCAGTCTTCGTATTTCCGTGGCGGGACGGCCTGTCAAGGGTGGCCGAAGGCCATCGCGAAGCGACGCGACCGCAGGGAGCGCCCTTGACAGGCCGGCCCGACACGGAGAGACGATGAGACTGACGGGAAACCCCCAAACCCTCCCTGATGCCGCCCCGCTGGCTCCCGACCCCCGAAGCCCCGCCCCGCCCCGCCCCAGCCCCCTCACCCCCGCCCCAAAATCACCGTCCCCGACGAGCAGAACCATCCACCCGTCCCCGAAGCCAGCGCCACCTCCGGCAGTCGCCCCCCGGCCTTGGTGACCTGTCCCGCGCCCGCCTCGCCGCGGAGTTGGCGGACCGCCTCCACCAGCAGGAACAGCCCGCGCATCCCGGGATGGCAGGCGGACAGCCCGCCGCCGTCCGTGTTGACCGGCAGCTCCCCGTCCCGCAGTAGCCGGCCCTTCTCCACGAAGGCCCCGCCCTCCCCCTTCGCGCAGAAGCCGAGGTCCTCCAGGGTCACCAGGGTCATGTACGTGAAGGCGTCGTAGATCTCCGCCAGGTCCACGTCCGCCGGGGTGAGCCCGGCCCGCTCGAAGGCCAGCCGGCCCGAGACCGCCGCCGGGGACACCGTGAAGTCCTCCCACTCCGACATCGTGGTGTGGGAGACCGAGGTCCCCGACCCCAGGACCCACACCGGCGCCTTCGCCGTGTCCGGCACGTAGTCCTCCGCCGCCAGGAGCACCGCGCAGCCGCCGTCCGAGCGGATGCAGCAGTGCAGCTTCGTGAAGGGGTCCGCGATCATCTCCCCGGACAGGACGTCCTCGACGGTGATCGGCTCGCGGAACATCGCGTCCGGGTTCGTGCCCGCGTTCGCCCGCGCCTGCACGGCCACCGAGGCGAGCTGCTCCAGCGTCGTCCCGTACTCGTGCATGTGGCGCCGCGCGGCCATCGCGTACTTGGAGACCAGCGTGTGCCCGTACGGGACCTCGAACTGCAGCGGTCCCCGCGCCCCGAACGACAGATTGGAGGTCCGCCGCCGCGCCTTGATGTCGGCGCGCGCCGTCGATCCGTACACCAACAACACGGCATTGGCGTGCCCCGCGGCGATCGCGTCCGCCGCGTGGGCGGCCATCACCTCCCAGGTCGAGCCGCCCACCGAGGTGGAGTCGACCCAGGTGGGACGCAGTCCGAGGTACTCGGCCACCTCCACCGGCGCGAGGATGCCGAGGCCGGCGGAGGCGAAGCCGTCTATGACGGAGCGGTCCAGGCCGGAGTCGGCCAGGGCGCGCCGGGCGGCCTGCGCGTGCAGGGCGTACGGCGTGGGGCCGTCCACCCGGCCGCAGTCGGAAAGGGCGACGCCGACGACCGCGACCCTGCGGCGGGGGGATGCGGGTACGGGTACGGATCCGGTTCCGGTTCCGGGTCCCGGTCCGGGTGTGAGTCCAGGCATGCAGGGAAAGGTACATCTGACGATACGTCAGATGCTAGACCGCGATCGGGGTCGGTCGACCCCGCGATCGGGGTCGGTCGACCCTCCCCACCCCTGTGCATCTGCCGCCGCTCGCCCTAACATGACGGCCCGTCAGATACGGGGAGGAGCCCGACGATGGATGCCGCCTTCACCGCGGAGCAGGACGAGATGCGCCGTACCCTGCGCGAGATCCTGGGCAAACGCTGCGGCCCGGACGAGGTCAAAGCCGCCGTCCGCACCGCCGCCGGACACGACCGCGAGCTGTGGCAGCAGCTCGCCCAGCGGCTCGGCCTGCCGGGCCTCGCCATCGCCGAGGAGTACGGCGGCGTCGGCTGCACCCCCGCCGACCTGGCCCTGGCCTGCGAGGAGACCGGCCGGGCGCTCGCGCCCTCGCCGCTCCTGGCCACCGCCGCGCTGTGCGTGCCGCTGATCACCGCCCTCGGCACCGCCGCCCAGCGCTCCGCGCTGCTCCCGCCGCTCGCCGCCGGCGGGCTCACCGCCGCCCTCGCCGTCCCGGGCCCGGCCCTGGCCACCGCCCTGGCGCTGACCGGCGACAACACCGCCGGCCAGTGGTCCGGCGGCGGCCGCGCCGGCGGGGTGCAGGCCCGCGCCGACGAGACCGGCGGCTGGCGGCTGTACGGCGAGGTCGCCCAGGTGCTGGACGGGCACAGCGCCTCGCTGCTGCTGGTCGCCGCGCACACCGGCGGCTTCGCGCGCAGCCGTACGCTGCTGTTCCTCGTACGGGAGGACGCGCCCGGACTAGTACGGTCACGGCAGGCCGTACTGGACGAGACCCGCCCGCAGGCCAGGATCCAACTCCGCGACGTACCGGCGGAATTGCTGGGGGAGGCCGAGGCCGAGACGGCCCACCAGGCCGGTGACCACAACGCCCACCACAACGCCCACCACAACGGTGACGCGACCGCCCACACAGCCGCCCCCCCACCCCCCGTCCTCCGAGCCCTGGCCGCCACCGGCCGCACCGTCTCCACCGTGCTCGCCGCCGAGGCCGTCGGCGCGGCAGCCCAGGTGCTCGCCCGCACCGTGGAGTACGTGAACCAGCGCGAGCAGTTCGGCCGGGCGATCGGCTCCTTCCAGGCGGTCAAGCACCGCCTCGCCGACCTCTACGTACAGGTCCAGGCGGCCCGCTCCGCGGCCTACTACGCCGCCTGGGACCCGGACCAGGGCGGCCTCGCCCTCGCCCAGGCCCTGGAGGCCCTGCGGATGGCCGCCGGCGAGGCGATCCAGCTGCACGGCGGCATCGGCTTCACCTGGGAGCACGACGCGCACCTCTACTTCAAACGGGCGGCGGCAGACGAGCTGCTGTTCGGTCCCGTCCACCGGCTGCGGGCGCACGCCGCGGACGGCGCAGGCCTGTTCACGAGTTCCCCCCTGCCCCGGAAGGTGGCCGTCTGATGGCTCGCGCGACTCCCGGCGACGGCGCCGGCGCCGGCATTGGTATCGGCGTCAGGGTGATGCAGAAGGTCTCCTCGACCATGCTGTTCGCCAAGATCGCACCGCACTTCATCCCCGCCATGGACAAGGCGGTGCACAGGCTGACCCGCGGAAAGGTCATCCTCAGCGCCCAGATGCTGCCGGGCGTGATCCTCACCGCCAAGGGTGCCAAGACCGGCGAGCCGCGCACCACCCCGCTCGCCTGCATGCCGGAGGCCGGCGGGACGAGCTGGCTGCTGATCGGCTCCAACTTCGGCCGGCCCGGGCACCCGGCGTGGACCGGGAACCTGCTCAAGCACCCGGACGCGGACGTGAGTTGGAAGGGCCAGGACATCGCCGTACGAGCCCGCTTGCTGGAGGGGGAGGAGCGCGCGGCGGCGTGGCAGGCGGTGCTGAAGTTCTGGCCGCCGTACGCGACGTACCAGGCGCGCATCGAGCGCGAGATCAGGCTGTTCCGCCTGGAGCGTCGCTGATCGCAGGCGGGCGGGCGGTCGGCCGGTCAGGAGTGCAGGCGGCCAGGCGGGCTGTACCGACGGCACGACAGCACACCCACCAAGGTAGCCAACCAGCGGCGGCGGCCCCCGGAAGGAAGGGGTCCGCCGCTACTTGGTCGGCTTCTTGCCGGTGATGCCGAGGTGGACGAGCAGCGCCAGATTCGGCTTGAGCTCGGCCTGCTTGACGCCCCAGGTCTGGAAGCCCTTCTGGTGCGAGGCGACCGCGGCCAGCATCGCGACCAGCGAACCGGCCATCGCCGCAGGGCTGACGTCCTTGTCGACCTTGCCCTTGGCCTGGAGCTCCTTCATCGACTCCGTCAGGGAGTTGGTGACGGAGTTCAGGATCTTCATGCGGATCTTGTAGAAGCGCTTGTCGCCCTCGGCCGCGCCGAGGTCGACGACCCGCAGGATCGCGTCGTTGCGCCGCCAGAAGTCGAGGAAGCCCTCGACGAGTTCCTCGGCGGCGGCCCATCCGGACTTGCCGACCCAGGTGCGGCCCTCGACGAGCGACGTCAACTGCGCGCCCTCCGTGGCCATTTCCTCGGCGATCTCCAGGACGGCGCCCTCGACGTCCGGGAAGTACTGGTAGAAGGTCGCGGGGGAGGTGCCGGCCTTGCGGGCGACGTCGATCACCTTGACGTCGCGGTACGGCGAGGAGCTGAGCATCTCGCTGAGGCAGTCGAGCAGCTTCTGCCGCGTCGCCTGGCCGCGCCGGCCGGCGACACGCCCGTCGACGGTGCGTACTTGTCCTGTCATGCCGTCAGCTTACCGAGGGGTGATCGGCGCGCTATTCGGCCGCCTGCAAATGGGGTTACGGGGTCACTGGCCTGGGCGGAGACCCGTCCCGCGAGGCCGCGGCGGTGGAATCCGGCCGTCGCCCGCACCCGGCGCACCGCCCGGCCGTGGCCCGCCCCCGCCGTTGCCCGCCCCCGGCGCGTCGCCCGCTTCCTGATCCTTTCCCCCGAATAGTCTTATCAACAGGCTGTGGACAAGTTTTCGGGCGGATCATGGCTGAGAGGGTTGGGAGGGTACACACCCCCGCACAACGGAAGGAACCGGGCTGATGGCCGCATTCGCGGAAGGCGCACCCTGTTGGGTGGACGCCTCGCTGCCGGACGTCGAGGCGGGCAAGCGCTTCTACGGTGAGCTCTTCGGGTGGACCTTCGCAGACAGCGCGGGCGCCGAGTACGGCCACTACACGCAGGCCTACAGCCGCGGCCGCAACGTCGCCGCCCTCGCCCCCAAGCCCGACGGCCGCATGCCCACCGTATGGGGGGTCTACCTCTACACGACCGACGCCTACGCCTGCGCCCAGCGCATCCGCGCCGCCGGCGGCCAGCTGGTGATGGACCCGATGCCCGTGGGCCCGTACGGGACCGCCGCGATGGCCGCCGACCCCGGCGGCGCCGTCTTCGGCCTGTGGCAGCCCGGCACCCACCACGGCTTCGAGGCCCAGATGGAGCCGTACACGTACTGCTGGAGCGAGGTCTACACGCGGGCCCGCGACGCCGTGGACGTCTTCTACGCCAAGGTCTTCGGCTACGTCCCGGAGGACCAGAACGACGCGGGCGTCGAATACCGCGTCTGGTCCCCGCCCGGCAGCGCGCCCGGCAGCGAGACCGCCGTCCTCGGCCGCAGCCTGATCACCGACGCCTTCCCGGAGATCATGCCCGCGCACTTCCTCGCCTACTTCGCCGTCCCCGACTGCGACCAGTCCGTCGCGATGGTGCAGCGGCTCGGCGGCCGGGTCACCGCCGATCCCTTCGACACCCCGTACGGGCGGATCGCGGTCGTCGCCGACAATCAGGGGGCGGTCTTCGGGCTGCTGTCGGAACCGCGGACGAGGCTCGCCACGTAACGAGTGGGCCATCCCACCCCCGCCCCGCGCGCCGTGCCGGGGCCGGACCGGGCGCGGGCCTGACAGAATCGGGGTTGCGCGACCCGGGCGGCGCCCGGAGTGAGACGCTGCACGGGGCACGGCCCCGTACCGGCGTCGCGTGCCGGTGGAAGCGGGCCCGGAGCGTGGGCCCGTACGGGGAGGTGTGGAGGCGAGTGGTGGAGCAGCTGACGCAGCACGACCCGAGACGGATCGGCCCCTTCGAGGTGCTGGGACGGCTCGGCGCCGGCGGCATGGGGCTGGTCTATCTCGCGCGGTCCGCGTCCGGACGGCGGGTCGCGATCAAGACGGTGCGCACCGAGCTCGCCGAGGACCAGCTCTTCCGGGTCCGCTTCACCCGCGAGGTGGAGGCGGCCCGCGCCGTGTCGGGCTTCTACACCGCGGCCGTCGTCGACGCCGATCCGCGTGCCGCCGTGCCGTGGCTGGCGACCGCGTACGTGCCGGCGCCCTCCCTTGAGGAGATCGTCAACGAGTGCGGGCCGATGCCCGCCCAGGCCGTACGGTGGCTCGCGGCCGGGATCGCCGAGGCGCTGCAGTCGATCCACGGTGCAGGACTGGTCCACCGCGACTTGAAGCCGTCGAACGTGCTCGTCGTCGAGGACGGCCCGCGCGTGATCGACTTCGGCATCGCGAGCGGGGTCTCCAACACCCGCCTGACCATGACGAACGTCGCCGTCGGCACCCCCGCCTACATGTCGCCCGAGCAGGCGAAGGACTCGCGCAGCGTCAAGGGCGCCAGCGACGTCTTCTCGCTCGGGTCGACGCTGGTCTTCGCCGCGACCGGGCATCCGCCGTACCACGGGGCGAACCCGGTGGAGACGGTCTTCATGCTGCTGCGCGAGGGCCCCAACCTGGAGGGGCTCCCGGACGAGCTGCGTCCGCTGATCGAGTCCTGCATGCAGATGGACGCCACGCTGCGGCCCACCCCGGCCGACCTGCAGGCGCAGCTCGCCCCGCACCTCTTCGAGGGCGGCGACGAGAGCGGGACCGCCTCGGCGTGGCTGCCCGGGCGGGCCGTCGCGATGATCGAGGCCCGGCGGGCGGGCCACCGTACGCCGCCCGCTCCGGTCGGGAACGCGCCCGGGGGCGGTGGCGCCGGAGCCGGCGCCGGCGCCGGCTCCCGGGGGCCGATCTCCGGGCCCGCCACGCACCGCCGCCAGCAGCGCGGGGCCGACGCCTGGGTGGACCCGCGGACCGGGCAGGCCGTCCCGCAGCGCCCGCACCACCCGCCGATGTCCGCGGTTCCCTCGGGCGAGCCCGTCCGCCTCGGCGGCTCCCCGGTGCCGATCGGGCCCGGGCCGCGCGCGACGGCCTCGGCGCCCGCCGCGCACGCCTCCGCGGACTCGGCGACCGGCTGGATCCGCCCGCCGGGCGGCTCGGTGGCGGTGGCGCCCGTACCGGGCCCCGCCTCCGGATCCGGTTCCGCATCGGCGGCCGTACCCGGCCCCGGCGGCCCGGCCCCGGACAGCGGCCGTTGGCGCCCGTGGCGCTTCCGCATGTCCAACGAGGTCTGGGGCACCCCGACCGTCGCCGGCGACCTGCTCTACGTCACCTCCTTCGAGGTGCACGCCCTGGACGTGGCCAGCGGCCGCCGCCAGTTCAAGACCCGCGACGTCGCCTGGTCCATGGCCGTCGCCGACGGCCGCATCCACGCCTCCGACGGGCCCTCCCTCTACGCGCTGGACGCCACCGACGGCTCCGAGCGGTGGCGGCTGTCCACCGACGCCTGGGTGTACGCCGTCCGAGCGGAGCGCGGCACGGTCGTCACCGCCACGCGCGGTGGCGGCGTACAGGGCTGGGAGGCGTCCAACGGCCAGAAGCTGTGGGAGCTGACCGGCGCGCAGACCGACTTCGAGACCCCGGAGGCGGCCCCCGTCCTCCAGGACGGCACGGTGTACGTGTGGCAGGACGCGCGGCTGCGCGCCCTGGACGCCCGCAGCGGCCGCGAGTCCTGGTCCTACCCGGTCGGCGACGCCGCCTCCTGCGGCAGCGTCCCGGTCCGGGTGACCCCGGCGCCCGACGGCAACGTCTACGTCGTCGCCGGCACCCGCGTCCTGTCCGTGGACCGGGCCTCGGGCCGGGTGCGCTGGCACTTCGAGGCGCCCGCGGTCTTCCTGGCCCCGCCGGCCTTCGCGCCGGGCGCGGCGGTCACGGGCGGCGGGGTCTACCTCGCCGACTACCTGGGCACGGTCTACGCCCTCGACGCGACCACCGGCAAGGACCGCTGGCGCATCGCCACCGAGTCCCGCCCGTCCTCGGACCCGGTGGTGGTCGCGAACGGCAGCGTCCACCTGGGTGCTGGCAGCGCGCTGTACACGCTCGACGCGGTCACCGGTACCCCGAAGTGGCGGTTCGCGGCGGGCGGCGAGATCACCGGTCTGCCGGCGGTCGCGGACGGCCGGGTGCACTTCGGCTCGGCCGACCACTGCCTGTACACCCTGGACGCGGCGGGCGGCCAGCTCCGCTGGAAGCTGGCCACGGGGGGCGAGATCACGGGCGCCCCGGTGGCCGAGGCGGGCGTGGTCTACGCGTGCAGCAAGGACCGCTGCGTGTACGCCCTGGACGCGGCGAAGGGGACCGGTACCCGTACGGCCGGCTGAGGCGACTCGGCCCACCCGGCGCACCCTCCCGGTAGCGGAACGCACCGGGAGTGACAGGATGGACCCCATGAGCAACGTCTACTTCGACATCAACATCGACGGCAAGCCCGCCGGCCGCATCGTCTTCAACCTCTTCGACGAGGTCGTCCCGAAGACCGCCCAGAACTTCCGCGAGCTCGCCACCGGCGTGCACGGCTTCGGCTACGCGGGCTCGCCGTTCCACCGCGTCATCCCGCAGTTCATGCTGCAGGGTGGCGACTTCACCAACCAGAACGGCACCGGCGGCAAGAGCATCTACGGCGAGAAGTTCGCCGACGAGAACTTCCAGCTGAAGCACGACCGCCCGTTCCTGCTGTCGATGGCGAACGCCGGCCGCAACACCAACGGCTCGCAGTTCTTCATCACCACGGTCGTCACCCCGTGGCTGGACGGCAAGCACGTCGTCTTCGGCGAGGTCGTCGAGGGCTCGGAGCTGGTCCAGACGATCGAGGGCCTCGGCTCCCAGTCCGGCGCCACCCGCGCCAAGATCGAGGTCGCGGCCTCGGGCGTCGTCGACGCCGCCTGATCCCACCACCCGCCATCACGGCCGGCCGGCCCCGCCCCCTCGGGGGCCGGGGCCGCCGCCATGTCAGCGGGTGAACCGCCCGAAGTCGGCGGCGACGCCGTCGAAGACCTCGGCCGGCCGGCCGATGGAGGCTCCGGGCCCGGCGGTGAGGGTGAGGACGGGGGTGGTGGGAAGGGCAGCCGAGCCGCCCACGGTCAGGACACAGCCGAAGGCGGCGCGTGCGAGCGGCCCGGTCCCGGTGCCCGGGGGCGCCGGGACGGAGAACCGCAGCTCGGCTCCCTCGGCGCGGACACCCGCTTCGGCCAGCGCCTCGCTCATGCCCCGGACCAGCGGCACGGCCGCGGCTTCCAGGGAGCCCGCGGGCAGCGGAAAACCGCGGTCCAGGGCGACCTCGCCGATCCCGCGCAGGGCGGTGGCGCGCAGCCGGACTTCGCGGGCGCTGTAGGCACCGGCCTGGTGCAGGACGTACACGCCGGTCAGCGCGACCCTGACGGCGTCGGTGAGCAGCTCGCCGGACCGCAGCGGCCCGAGCGTCCAGGACCGCTCCCGCGCGGTGAGCCGTACGGGCATCCGCCCCCGCGCGAGCGCCGTCAGCCCCTCGGGCACGGACTCCCCGAGCAGCCGAGCCCCGCCGTGGTCCACGGTGAAGAGCCGGCCGAGCTCGTCGACGGCGATCGGGGCGTCGGCATCGCTCCGCCCGAGGGGGAAGAGCCGGACGCCGATGTCCTCGCCGAGGCGATGGAAGGTTGCGGGGGTGACCGGCTGAGGCCCTGTTCTCAGGTGGTGCTGGAGCGGAACTCGTGCGGGCCTTCGACGGGGAAGTCGTAGAAGATCTCGGACTCGGTGCCGCCGGTGATGAGGAGGGACTGCAGGAACTCGGAACACGACCGGGCGTGGAACTCCCATTCCCGGCCGCGGCCCTCCTTGATCAGGACTGTCCACCGGTCGGGTTCCTGGCCGGGGCGGGCCAGCCAGTAGAGGCAGTCGCCGTTCTCGGTCACTGCCCAGGCGACGGCGCGGGATCCGGCCTCCTGGAGTGGGGCGGGCTTGGGCTCTCCGGCCTGCCAGAGCCGTTGCTGTGCTTCGGTGCGGTCGCGGTTCTCCGTCAGCAAGTCGTAGTGCCTGTTGGGGCAGTCCGGCTCCAGGATCCAGACGGCGTCGTCGAAGAGGCCGCCGCCGTAGAGGTCGACCAGTTGTTTGTAGTCGCCCGGCAGGGCGGTTCCGAGCTCGTCCTCGACGCGTGCCCAGTCGTGGGTCCGGGGGGTGTCGGTCGGAGGGATCGCTTGGGTGAGGTGGGCGAGGGAAGGGTTCATGGCCGTCCATCGTGGCAGCCGCGCTCCGGCCCCCGCACTCTGCGCCTGCGTCAGTTGCCGGAGAGGCGGCGGCGGGTGAGGGACGCGTGGACGGCGTGGTCCGTCGTGCGGTGGTCGGTCGAGATCTGCTTGGCGGCCTTCGACAGGGTGGTGCCGATGTGGTCGCCCAGGTGGCCGGTGGCGGTCTTCAGGGCGCCCAGGAGGCGGTCGGCGTGGGGGTCTACGGCTTGGGCGATCACGCCGCGGCCGCGGGTGCCGGCGTGGTGGGCGGCCGCCTCGGCGAGTTTCGCGGAGGTCTTGCCGTGGATGCGGGTGCCGACGTCGCCGAGGCGGTTGCGGGCGCGGTCGTGTTCGGCGTGCTCGACCTCCAGGTCCGCCAGGCCGCTGCCGAGCCACCCCCCGCTGCCGCCTCCGATACCGCCCCCGCCTGCCGCCCCGCCGACGGCCCCACCGGCCGCCAAGCCGCCTGTCGCCCCGCCGACGGAGCCGCCTGTCGCCCCGCCGCCTGCCGCTCCGCCTGCCGCCCCGCCCGTCGCCGCACCCGCCGCGCCGCCCGTCGCCCCGCCGGCCCCGCCGCCCACCGCCAGGCCGTTGGAGCCGCCCGCCGCCCCGGCGGGGGCGAAGCCGCCCACCGCGCCGCCGGCGACGCCGCCCTCCGCGCCCGTCTTCCGTAAGCGCTCGGCGGTCATGAGCGCCACCGCCGTCACGGCCGGGTCGGCCTCGGCGGTGGCGAGGGTGTGGGTGGTGCCCTGCACGCAGTGGCGGATGTGTTTCGCGATGGAGGTCCTGGCCACCGCCATCGACGCGGCGACGGCCGGGCTCTGGCCGAAGGTGAGGGCCGAGGTGGCGTTGGCCGCGCTGATCTCCACGCCCAGCTCGATCAGGACGTTCCGGATGGCCAGCTTGGTCTCCCCGACCCGGAAGCCGGTGTCGGCCATGGCGCGGGCGATGATGTCGGCCGCGGTCAGGAGGTCGGCGAACGGGCGGGCCAGGATGGCGTTCCAGTGCGCGTTCAGGGCGTCGAAGGACTGGCCGGAGCCGGTGGAGAGCAGGCGCCGGATGTTCGTGTTGGCCAGATGGCCGTCGTCCGCCATGCGCTCGGCGAAGGCACGGAGTGCGTCGGACGCTTCCAGGTAGAGGTCCTCGTTCACCTCCGGCCACGTCGCGCCGAGCAGGTCCAGCAGGGTGTCCGCCCCTAAGGGCTTTTCGATGGCCATATCCCCAAGTCCCCCCGTGAGTAAGGCTGTTGTTCAGATTGCCACGGGGGTGCCTACGAATCTACGGGTGGTCCCCGGGCGGATTCGGCGGCCATGCGGCGTCCCGGTACGGGGTCGGTTCGGGGGCGGCGGCCGTCGGCGGCGTGCGGTACCCGGGGCGGCGGCCGGTCATCACGGCCGCGGCCAGGATCAGCAGGGCGCCCGCGCCGAAGGCGTTGGCGACTCCGTCGCCGATGCCCTCGCCGTCGGCCCCGACGGTGAGGCTCCCGGCGGCCTGGCCCTGGCGGACCATCCACAGGATGGTGAAGCCGAGTACGACGATCCCGGCCAGTGCCATGAGCAGCCGCGAGCGGCGCAGGACCGCCGCCACGGTGAGGAGGGCGGCGAAGAGGAAGGGCAGGAGGAGCGAGCCGAGCAGGACGGCCTCGTGGTCGGTGATACCGGTGGGGGCGAAGAGGTCCCGGATGCGGTAATCGCGTCCGTGACGGCCGTCGTACCAGGCACGGAAGGGGCTCCAGACGGCGGCCGCCGCTCCGATCAGACCCATCAGGGAGCCGAGGACGTTGCGGATCATGCCCTGCGCTCCGAGGTAGGGGTCTTGATCCCGACGCTACGCCCGCCGCCCGGGCCCCGCACCCGGGCGGGCCGGGCGGTGCGCCGCCGCGGTGACCGTCATCGCGCCGCCGAGGCTGTCGCCGTCGCCGCCGCGACCTTGGTCTTGAGGGCGCCCAGGAGCCCGCGGACCAGGTTGATCGTGGTCTCGTCCGTCAGGTTGCCCTGCTCGTCGAAGCGCTCGTGCGACCGGAACACCTGCACCTCGGGCTTGACCACGACATCGCTGTCCGTCCACACGAACACCTGCCGCAGCGCCAGCTGCGCCCGCACCGTGCCGAAGTTGGTCGGGGCCGCGCCCAGGATCGCGATCGGCTTGCGGTGCAGCGGCAGGCCCTCCTGCTTGGTCCAGTCGGTGCTGACCCAGTCGATGGCGTTCTTCAGGGTGCCGGGGACGGAGTAGTTGAACTCCGGGGTGGCGATCAGCAGCCCGTCGGCCGCGGCGATCCGCCGCCGCAGGTCGGCGACGGCCGCCGGCCGGTCCTGCGGGTTGTCGAGGTCCTGGTCGTACGGGGGGATCTCGCGCAGGCCGTCGTAGATCTCGATGTCCAGGCCGCCGGGCTGGTGCTTGCGTGCGGCGCGCAGCAGGGCGGTGTTGTGCGAGTCGGCGCGCAGGCTGCCGGAGATGGCGAGGATCTTGAACTCGGACATGACGGGTCCCCCCTGTGTGTTCGCGATGTTCGCGGTGGCCGCGGCCGCTGCGGCCCCGACAGGGATGACACTAAACCGTTCAGTTCAGTCTCGCAACTGCACCGTTTGGTTTAGTTCGACCGGCGTGCGGCGCCTGGTAGCGTGACCGGCCGTTCGCACAAGGGGAGGGCTCGAACCATGGTGGCTGGACGTCAGATCAGATTCACGGCCGTGCTGGTGGCCGTCGTGTTCGCACTGACCGGGTTCTCGTCGCACGGCGGAAGCAGCAGTAGCGGCAGCAGCGGCAGCAGCAGCGGCGGGAAGAGCAAGAGCAAGAGCAGCAGCGGGGGCGGCTGCTCCAGCTCCAAGACCAAGAAGAAGTCCCACAGCGGCGGCAACGGCAGCACGGCCTCCGCCTCGGCCTCCCCGACCGGCGATCCGGCCACCGCCGTGGTCGTCACGTGCACGGGCCCCCAGCAGACCACCACCGTCAAGTTCACCTCCCGGCTGGACCGCAGGGCGGACTTCAAGGTGAACCTGTACCGCGAGAACGCCGCCGGGACGGTCGTCGAGTCGTCCGTCGTCCGCGTGACCCTGGCGGCGCGCGAGACCCGCACCGTCGATGTCGCCCTGGAGGACCCGTCGCACGCCGCCGAGGTCAAGAACTGCCGCGTCGCCGCGCCCGAGACCGACGCCGGCGGCTCCACCGTGCCCGACGGCGCCTCCACGTCGAAGTCGACGCCGAAGCCGTCATCGACGCCGAAGTCGACGCCGAAGCCGACCAAGTCCAAGCGCTGATCAGCGCAGCCGGAACTCCGTCCCCGGCCGCCGCCCGCCGAACAGCTCCGCCTGCCGCTCCGGCGCCAGGTTCCCCAGCGTGATCAGCGCCGGAGCCTGCGCCAGAGCCTGCTGCAGCGCCGCCAGCTTCGCCGACCACAGCGCCCGTACGGTGCCCTGCACGGCCTCCGTCGGGAAGCCGGCCAGCGTCTCCGCCGCCCGCAGGGCCGCCGGGAGCAGCTCCTCGGGCGGCGTCACCTCCGAGACCAGGCCGATCTCGTACGCCCGCCGCGCGGAGAGCCGTTCCGCCGTGCCCATCAGCGACATCCGGGCGACCTCGCCGAAAGGCATCCGCTGCGCCATGTACACGGCCTCGTAGGCGCTGACCATCCCGTAGGTCGTGTGCGGGTCGAAGTACGTCGCCGTCGACGAGGAGATGACGAACTCCGACTCGCCCAGCAGGTAGAAGGCCCCGCCGCACGCCATCCCGTTGACGGCGGCGATCACCGGCTTCCACAGGTCGCCCGCCTTGGGGCCGATCGCCACCAGCGGATCGTCGATCGAGTACGGGGAGGAGGGCTGCGGGACGTCCACGCTCCGGTCGATGCCGGTGCAGAAGGCGGCGGTCCCCGCGCCCGTGAGCACCACCGCCCGCACCTCGTCCTCGTAGCGGAACTCCCGCCACACCGCGCTCAGTTCGGCGGCCGTGGCCAGGTCCACGGCATTGCGCTTCGACTCCCGGTCCAGGGTGACGACCGCGACCCCGGTCGCCTTGTCCCGCTCCACCCGCAGCGTCACGACTTCTCCAGGATCCAGCGCGGCACGGCCACGCCGCCCGTCTCGGTGAAGGCCACCTGCACGCGCGCGCCGATGCGCAGCCGGGCCGGGTCCACCGAGTCCAGCGGGGCGTCCGCCGAGGTGACGAGGTTTCCGGCGAGGCGGATGTGCGGGGCGTCGGCGAGCTCCACGAGGATCACGTTGTACGGGGCCTGGGCGGCGTAGGCCGGCAGTAGCGGCGGATGCGGCCGGACGTACGACCAGATGCGGCCGCGGCCGCTCATCAGGCGCCACTCGGAGGAGAAGGACTGGCAGTGCGGGCAGCACGGCCGGGGCGGGAAGCGGAGTCTCCCGCAGGAGGTGCAGGCCTGGACGCGGAGTTCCCCCCGGGCGGCGTACTCCCAGAAGGGGGCGCCGTCCTCGTCGGGGACGGGGAGCAGGAGCGATTCCTCGGCGGTGGTCATGAGGGGCCCTCCTCGGGGCTCAGTGCTCAGGGCTCGGGGCTCGGGGCTCGGTGGCTCTGTCTCGGCGGCTCTGTCTCGCGGCGCGCGCCGCTCAGGCTCTCAGCAGGATGGCGGACGTCGGGACACCCTCGCCCGCCGTCACCAGGCAGGTCGCGGCGTCCGGCACCTGGGCGGTGGAGATCCCGCGCAGCTGCTTGACGCCCTCGTTGATCAGGTTGAAGCCGTGCACGTAGGCCTCGCTCAGCCCGCCGCCGCCGGTGTTGATCGGGAGCCGGCCGCCCATCTCCAGCGCCCCGCCCTCGGTGAAGGCGGCGCCCTCGCCGCGCCCGCAGAAGCCGTAGCCCTCCAGGGACAGCGGGATGAGCGGGGTGAAGGCGTCGTAGATCTGGGCGACGTCCACGTCCTGCGGCCCGAAGTCGGCCTGCTTCCACAGGTGCCGGGCGGCCGTCCAGGCGGGGCCGGACAGCGGGTCGTCGTTCCAGTAGTTGACCATGCCGTGGTGCTGGGCGGGCAGGCCCTGGGCGACGGAGTGCACGTAGACGGGCTTTTGGCGGCAGTCCCGGGCCCGCTCGGCGGAGACGATCACGCAGGCCAGCGCGCCGTCGGTCTCCAGGCAGTTGTCGAAGAGGCAGAGCGGGTCGCTGATCATGCGGGAGGTCATGTACATCTCGCGGGTCAGCGGGCGTTCGTACATCATCGCGGCCGGGTTCTCGTTGGCCCGGTTGCGGCAGGCCATCGCCACGTTGAAGAGGTGGTCGCGAGTGGCCCCGTACTCGTGCATGTAGCGGCGGGCCAGCATCCCGATCTCGTCGGCGGGGCGCAGCAGGCCGAAGGGGCGGGTCCACTGGCCGGGGGTGGGGAGCTGGACGGCGGTGTTCTTCCAGGGCCGCGGGCCCGAGCCGCGCTTGCGGGAGCGCCAGGCGACGCCGACGGTGGCCTGGCCGGTGGCGACGGCGGCGGCGAGGTGTCCGACGGTGGCGCAGGAACCGCCGCCGCCGTAGCCGATCTTGGAGAAGAAGGTGATGTCGCCGGCGCCGATGGCCTTGGCGACCTCGACCTCGTCGGTCTCCTCCATGGTGTACGAGGAGAAGGCGTCGACCTCGGACGGGGCGATGCCGGCGTCGGCGAGCGCGGCCAGAATGGCGCGACAGGCCAATTCCTTCTCGGTCTGGGGTAGTTGTTTGGCGAAGGGGGTCTGGCCGATGCCGACTATCGCCGTCGCGTCCTTGAGCGTTGCCGCCATCGCCACCTCCGGGGTGCACCAGTACTGACAGCCGCGAAGGCTACAGCTAATCTGACGGATAGTCAGCTATCGGTACTGGGGAGGGCGGACGATGGACGAGGACGGGCGCGACGGCGGGCGCGAGGACGCGCGCGAGGACATGCGGGGCGACCTGCGCTGGGGCAGCATCGCCGGCCTGGTCCGGGACGCGGCGGACCGGTACGCCGACCGCGAGGCGGTCGTCGACGGCCGCACCCGCATCGGCTACGCGCAGCTCGGCGAACGCGTCGAGCGGGCCGCGGCCGCCTGCATCGCCGCCGGGGTCGAACCCGGCGACCGGGTCGCCGTCTGGGCGCCCAACACCCTGGAGTGGATCGTCTCCGCACTCGGAGCCGTCTCCGCGGGCGCGGTGCTCGTCCCCCTCAACACCCGTTTCAAGGGCGCGGAAGCGGCATACGTCCTCCAGCGCAGCCGGGCCCGCCTGCTCTTCGTCACCGGCACCTTCCTCGGCACCTCCTACGTCGCCTCCCTGCGCCGCGCCGCCGCCGAAGGCCCCGGCTCCGGCCCGCTGCCCGGCCTGCCCCACCTCGACCAGGTCGTCGTCCTCGCCGAAGACGCCCCCGAGTCCTTCCGCACCTGGAAGGAGTTCCTGGCGGGCGGCGACCACATACCGGCAGCGGCCGTCCGCGAGCGCGCCGAGGCGATCACCCCCGACACCCCCTCCGACATCATCTTCACCTCCGGCACCACCGGCAGCCCCAAGGGCGCCGTCATCACCCACGCCCAGTCCCTGCGCTGCTACGACGTCTGGAGCGAGCTCGCCGGACTGCGCGAGGGCGACCGCTACCTGATCGTGAACCCCTTCTTCCACACCTTCGGCTACAAGGCCGGCATCATCGCCTGCCTGATGCGCGGAGCCACGATGGTCCCGCAGCCCGTCTTCAACGTGGACACCGTCCTCGCCAACGTCGCCGCCGAGCGGATCTCCGTACTCCCCGGGCCGCCCACCCTCCACCAGTCCCTCCTCGACCACCCCCAGCGCGACCACCACGACCTCTCCGCCCTGCGCCTGGTCGTCACCGGCGCCGCCGTGGTGCCCCTCCGGCTCGTCGAGCGGCTGCGCACCGAGCTGCGCATCGCCACCGTCCTCACCGCGTACGGGCTCTCCGAGGCCAGCGGCATCGTCACCATGTGCCGCCGCGGCGACCCGGCGGAGGTCATCGCCGCCACCTCCGGGCGGGCCATCCCGGACACGGAGGTGCGGATCGCCGGCCCGGACGGGGGCGCGCAGCCCGCCGGCACCGCGGGTGAGGTGTGGGTCCGCGGCCACCACGTCATGCGGGGCTACTTCGAGGACCCGGCCGAGACCGCCGCCGCCGTCACCCCGGAGGGCTGGCTGCGCACGGGCGACGTCGGCGTCCTCGACGCGGCCGGCAACCTGCGCATCACCGACCGGATCAAGGACATGTTCATCGTCGGCGGCTTCAACGCCTACCCCGCCGAGATCGAGCAACTCCTGGGTCTGCACCCGGACATCGCCGACGTGGCGGTGGTCGGCGTGCCGGACCCGAGGCTCGGCGAGGTCGGCAAGGCGTACGCGGTCCGGCGCCCCGGCGCCACCCTCACCGCCGACGACCTGATCGCCTGGTCGCGGCGGGAGATGGCCAACTACAAGGTGCCGCGCGCGGTGGAGTTCGTCACGGAGCTACCGCGCAACGCGAGCGGCAAGGTCCTCAAGCGCGAGCTGCGGGCCCGCTGAGTCACGGGGTGAGCTTGCCCAGATCGACGGCTGCGGGGAAGGGCACCGACACCTTCAGCCACTCGCGGTGGATCCCGGTGGCGACGTACGACCGGGTGACCGTGTCCAGTTCGTAGACGTGGACGGCTGGTCCGGTCGCCTCCTCCTCGACACGCCAGAAGTGGGGGATGCCCGCCTGGGCGTACTTGAAGGGCTTGATGGAGCGGTCGCGGTCGGCCGACTCCTCGGACACCACCTCGATCACCAGGGCGACCTCGTCGGGGAGGTACCGGGTGCGGTCCGGGTCGTAGGCGACGGTTGAGGCCAGGATGTCCGGCTCCGGGCGGCTCTTCCGGTCGAGCCGGACCGTCATCTCCCGCTCGATCTCGATGCCCTCGGGCGCGGCCTGCCTGAGGCTGAAGGTCAGGTTCTCCACGAGCCGGGAGTGCCAGGACCGCTGCGGGGACATCATGAAGATCAGCGCTCCGTCGATGAGCTCGGTGTGCCGGGGGGCCTGGGGCCAGTGGTCGAGGTCATCCGCTTCCCAGCCGCTGGGGCGTGGCGGAAGCATCCATTCGGGGAGTTCTTCTGCCATGGGGGTCCTCCAGTGGTGTCGGCTCAGCCTACTCGGCCGCGCCCTCCCGTACGGGTGCCCGGCGCGGTTGCCCGGCCTTGCGGGCCAGTACCAGCCGCCACCGCGGGGCCCCCGAGGGCAGCCGCCCGAAGGGCTCCAGCGGTACGGTCTCCACCGCGAAGCCGGCCGTTCGCAGGTCGGCGAGGACCCCGCTCGGGGGGAAGGTCCGGTAGTACATGACGAAGGGCGGCCGCCACACGGCGTTGCGCACCCGCATCGCCGCGTCGAAGCCGGCCACCGCCCACCACACCGGTGAACTCGGCGGGATCGGGGCGCCGATCGGGAAGGCGAAGAGCCCGCCCTCGCGCAGCGCGGCGTAGGCCCCGGAGAAGAGCGCGGGCCGCTCGGCCGGGAGGAAGTGGCCGAAGGCCCCGAAGCTGACCACCAGGTCGTACGCGTCGGAGAGCGCGGGCGGCAGGTCCCGCGCGTCGGCCCGTACGAAGTCCACGGGCGCGTCGCCCGCCCGACCGGGGCCACCGGGGCCGCCCGGTCCGCCGGTGCCGCCGTTCCCGTAGGCGCGCTCGGCCTCGGCCAGCATGCCCGCGCTCAGGTCCACCCCGGTCACGCGCTCCCGGCACAGCCGGCGCAGCATGCCGATCCCGGCGCCCGTGCCGCAGCACAGGTCCAGCCCGGCACCGAAAGAGCCCTCCCGCTCGGCGAGGGCCTCCTCGACGGCGTCGAGGACCCGGTCCGGGGTGCGGAAGGGCGTGTGGTCGAACTTCGGCGCGAGCAGGTCGTAGCCGCGCTCGACGGAGGAGAGGGCCTGCACGGCGAGTTCGCGGACGCTGGGCCCGTGGCTGGTGAACACGGCTCCAGCCTAGATCCCCGGGCGCCCCGTAGGGCCGTCGTTGATCGAGTGGCCGGGCGCGGGCATACGGCGGCGGTCGCGGTGGCTCCCCCTCCGGGCCACCGCGACCGCCGTCCCCCGTGCGTTTCCCCCGTACGTCTTCGCGAGCGCGCGTACGTACCTGCGTACCTGCGCGCCTGCGTGCTTGCTGCGTTACGGACGCGGACCGGACGCGTGGTTGTCCAGCGTCTGGATCTCCTCGTCCGAAGCGTGGTTGTCGAGCGGCTTGATCTCGATCCCCGACGCGTGGTTGTCCAGAGTCTCGATCTCGACGCCCGAGGCGTGATTGTCGAGCGGCTTGACGGTGCCGTCGTTCGGCAGGGTGTTCTCGTTCGTCGTCATCGGTTCTCCTGTTGGATGGGTAGGGCCCGTTCGGCGATTCCCCCGCGGACCGCCGAACGGGTAGTCCTCCAACCGACCCAGTCGCCTCCCCCGGCGCGCCGGGTCGATGCACCTATCGTGCCGTGCGGCGATAAACGAACGATGAACGCCTCGTTCAACCGACATCATCGCAGGTCAGGCGGCGATCTCCGAAGCCAGCAGGGCGCGCACCTCGGCCAGTTCGGCCGAGCCCAGCTGTGCGAAGACCGACTCCGCGTCCCGCCAGCACGCCCGCGCCCGGTCCGTCTGTCCCAGCCGCCGCAGCGCCCTGCCCAGGACCGTCAGCACGGTCGCCCGCCGCCACTCGCCGCCGATGCCGCGCAGCGCGATCGCCTGCTCCGCGTGCGAGGCGGCCAGCGTGGGCCGGCGCGCCGCCAGGTGGGCCTCGGCCAGCCGGAAGTGGGTCACGCCCTCCCACAGGGGCTGGCGGTTGTCGTGGAACAGCGACAGCGCCTCGGCGAGCTGCGCCAGGGCCTCGCCCAGCCGTCCCGCCTGGGTGAGGGCGATGCCCAGCGCGTAGCGGCCGTTGGCCAGGCGCAGGGTCAGCCCCATCCGGTCGTAGATGGTGATGCCCTGCTGGGCGAGGTCTATGGCGCTCGTCAGCCGGCCCAGCTCCACGTGGATGCGGGAGAGGTTGCACAGGGCGCTGGCCTCGCCCACGTTGTTGCCGTCGGCGCGGAAGTTCTCGATGGCCTCCAGCAGGTACCGCTCGCCGTCGGCGTGCCGGCCCTGGTAGAGGGCGATGATCCCGCGGTCGTTGGGCGCCCAGCAGCGGGGCAGCGGGTCGCCGGCCTCGCGGGCGAGAGCCGTGGCCTGGCGGGCCTCGTCGTCGGCCTCGGCGAAGCGGCCCGCGACGAGGTGGACGTTGGTGAGGGTGGTGCGGGCCCGACCCTCCGCGTACGGGTCCTTCGCGGCCTGCGCCGCGTCGCGCACGGCTACGGCGGCCGACTCGTACTGCTTGGAGTTGGCCCCCGACTCGGCGAGGTCCTTGGCCGCCCACAGCAGGTCCACGGCCCGCCGCAGCACCTTCGTCTGCCCGTCGGCCGTTCCGTCCGCCGTCCCGTCCGCCGTCCCGTCGGCCGTCCCTCCGGCCGTCTCGTCGGTGTGTACGGCGGCCTGCCGGACGCACGCCAGCAGCGGGTCGGCCTCCGCGTACAGCCAGTCGAGGGCGGCGCGCGGCTCGCCGAAGACCAGCCCGGGGTAGTGGGTGTCGGAGAGGTGGGCGGGGAGCCGGTCGCCGGGGCGTTCCAGGGCGTAGACCCCGGAGGCGGTGGCCAGGTAGAAGTCCAGCAGCCGGTCCAGGGCCGCGTCGCGCCCGCCCGGCGGCTGCTCGTCGCGCTCGGCGCACGCACGCGCGTAGAGCCGTACGAGGTCGTGGAAGCGGTAGCGGCCGGGGGCGGCGGATTCCAGGAGCGAGCAGTCCACCAGGGCTTCGAGGAGGTCCTCGGTGTCGTACTCGGGCAGGTCCAGTACGGCGGCTGCCGCCGAGAGGGAGATGTCGGGGCCGTCGGCGAGGCCGAGGAGGCGGAACGCGCGCTGCTGGGCGGGCTCCAGCTGGCCGTAGCCCAGCTCGAAGGTGGCCTTGACGGCGAGGTCGCCGGCCTGGAGCTCGTCGAGGCGGCGGCGCTCGTCGGCGAGCTTGGCGGCGAGGACGGAAACGGTCCACGTGCGGCGGGCGGCGAGGCGGGAGGCGGCGATGCGGATGGCGAGCGGCAGGAACCCGCAGGCGCCGACGACGTCGAGGGCGGCCTGCCGCTCGGCGCGCACCCGCTCCTCGCCGACGATCCGGGTGAACAGCTGGAGGGCCTCCTCGGGGCTCATCACGTCGAGGTCGACGAGATGGGCCCCGGCGAGGCCCGCCATGCGGACCCGGCTGGTGACGAGCGCGGCGCAGCCGGCGGTGCCGGGCAGCAGCGGGCGGACCTGGGCGGCGTCGCGGGCGTTGTCGAGGAGGACCAGGACGCGGCGGCCGTCGAGGGTGGAGCGGTAGAGCGCGGCGCGGTCGGCGGGGGAGTCGGGGATGGCGGTGTCGGGGGTGCCGAGCGCGCGCAGGAAGGAGCCGAGGACCGCCTCGGGTTCGGCGGGGCGGGCCTCGGTGCCCTGGAGGTCGACGTAGAGCTGGCCGTCGGGGAAGTGCGGGCGGGCGGCGTGCGCGACGTGCACGGCGAGGGTGGTCTTGCCGACGCCGCCGATGCCGGCGAGCGCGGAGACGGCCATGACCTGGCCCCCGGCCCCGCCGGAGAGGATCGCGCCGAGCTCGCCGACGAAACTGCTGCGGCCGGTGAAGTCCGGGACGGTCGCGGGCAATTGGGCGGGCCTCACGGGGACGGGCGCGGCTGCGGGAGCCGGGTCCTCGGCGCGGGCCAGGTCGGCGTCGGCGTTCAGGATGCGCTGCTGGAGGGCGGCCAGCTCGGGGCGCGGGTCGACGCCGAGTTCGCGGGCGAGGAGCCGGCGGGTGTCGGCGTAGACGGCGAGGGCCTCGGCCTGCCGGCCGCTGCGGTAGAGGGCGAGCATGAGCAGCTCGCGCAGCCGCTCGCGCAGGGGGTGGGCGGCGGTGAGGGCGGTGAGCTCGGAGACGGCCTCGGCGTGGTGGCCGACCTCCAGGTCGAGGTCGAGGCGGGTCTCCAGCAGCTGCAGGCGCCATTCGGCGAGCCGGGTGCGCTCGGTCTCGGCGTGCGGGCCGGGGACACCGGCGAGGGGTTCGCCGTCCCACAGGTCCAGGGCGCGGGCGAGCAGCGTACGGGCGAGGGCGCGGTCGCCGGCCGCGCGGGCGGCCTCGGCGTCGGCGGCGAGGCTGCGGGCGACGCCGAGGTCGAGGGTGGAGGCGGAGCGCAGCCGGATGGCGTAGCCGCCGGACTCGGTGACGAGCAGCCCGGGGTCGAGGACCTTGCGCAGGCGGGAGGCGTAGGTGCGGATGGTGGCGAGGGCCTGCTGCGGCGGGTCCTCGCCCCAGATGGCGTCGATGAGCTCGGGCGCGGTGGCGGTGCGGCCGTTGCGCAGCAGGAGCGCGGCGAGCAGGGCCCGCTGCTGGGGCGTGCCGGAGGGCAGGGCCTCGGCGCCGCGCCAGGCGCGGATGGGGCCGAGGACGGCGAAGCGGGACTCGCCCGCGGCGCGCGCGGCGGCCTCGGGTGCGGGGGCCACGGCTTCCGGGGTGCCTGCGGCTCCCGCGGTGCCTGGGGTGCCCGGGGTGCGCGCGGCGGTTGCACACGGGCGGCGTGCGGTGGTCCCCGCTTCCCCTTCCGCTTCCGCGGCAGTGGCGCCGGTGCGTGCGGCGCTTGCCGCAGTCCCGCCGGGGCGGCCGGTGGGGCCGGAGTCGAGTGCGGAGCCGACCGCAGGGGCCATGGCTTCGGGTGCGGCGGCAGCCGCAGGGGCCTCGGGGTGCTTCCGCGGGTGCGGGATGGCCGGTACGCCGTCCATCTGTCGTCCCCCTGCCTTCCGTTGGTTTAAGGGTCAGTCTGCCCTGTCTTGCGCGTACACGTCAGCCCGTCCAGGAGCGATCCGCTTCCAACTAGCTGACGGTTCGTCAGATCAGCGCTACCGTATGGGGTATGGAGACCTTCCCGAAGATCATCTCGGTGGACGACCACACGGTTGAGCCTCCCCACGTCTGGCGGGACCGGCTCCCGTCCAAGTACCGGGACACCGGCCCGCGCGTCGTCCGCGCCCCCTTGAAGGAAATGACCTTCCTCGGCGGCAAGTTCGCCCCCGTCATGGGGGCCAAGGGCGACGACGGCCCGATCGGCGACTGGTGGGTGTACGAGGACCTGCACCGGCCGCTCACCCGCCTCGACACGGCCGTCGGGTACGACCGCGACGAGATCAAACTGGAAGTCATCACCTACGAGCAGATGCGCCCGGGGTCCTTCTCGGTTCCCGAACGGCTCGCGGACATGGACGTCAACCACGTCCAGTCCGCCCTCTGCTTCCCGACCTTCCCGCGCTTCTGCGGCCAGACCTTCACCGAGGCCAAGGACCGCGAGCTGGGACTCCTCGGCGTACGGGCGTACAACGACTGGATGGTGGAGGAGTGGTGCGGCCCGGACGCCCGCGGCCGCCTCATCCCCCTCACCCTCATCCCCCTGTGGGACGCGCACCTCGCCGCCGCCGAGGTCCGCCGCAACGCGGCCCGCGGGGTCCGCGCGGTCGCCTTCTCGGAGATACCCCCGCACCTGGGCCTCCCCTCCGTCCACACGGACTACTGGGACCCCTTCCTGGAGGCGTGCAACGAGACTGGCACGGTCATCGCCATGCACATCGGCTCGTCCTCGCGCATGCCCTCCACCTCGGCGGACGCCCCGCCGGCGGTCGGCTCCACCATCACCTTCGCCAACTGCTGCTTCTCGATGGTCGACTGGCTGATGAGCGGCAAGTTCGAGCGCTTCCCGAACCTGAAGATCATGTACGCGGAGGGCCAGATCGGCTGGATCCCGTACATCCTGGAGCGCGCCGACGTGGTCTGGGAGGAGAACCGCGCCTGGGGCGGCGTCGCCGACAAGGTCCTGCGCCCGCCGTCCGAGCTCTTCGCGGAGCACGTCTTCGGCTGCTTCTTCGACGACCCCTTCGGCCTGAAGAACCTGGACTCGATCGGCGTCGCCAACGTCCTCTACGAGACGGACTACCCCCACTCCGACTCGACCTGGCCGAAGTCCCGCGAGGTCGGCGAGTCCCAGATGGGCCACCTGTCACCGGACGTCGTGGACCGCATCGTGCGCGGCAACGCGATCGACCTGCTGGGGCTTACGGGGGAGGGGCTGTGGGCGGGGCCGGGGGCGTGACGTTGGCCTGACTGCGGCCTGACCGACCGGGGGCTGGGGAGTGGCCTGCCTGCAGAAACGATATCTCTTGCCGCCGATCTTGATATCGTTTAAGTGGACGGGGCAGCCTGCCCCCCTCTCCAGGAGGTCCGGCATGGCCAGAACTGTGATCGACGTGGACGATGCCCTGCTGGCGGAGGCCGCAGAGATCTTCGGTACGAAGACGAAGGTTGCGACGGTGAATGCGGCCCTTGAGGACGTGGTCAACCGGCGCAAGCGGGAGGAATTCCTGTCCTGGCTCGCGGAAGGCGGACTGCCCGAGCTGACCGGCCCGGTGGAGCCGTCCGACGCCGGCGCCCCCACCCCCTCCGCCCCGGAGGCGGAGCACGTGCGGGACAGGGCGGCATGAGGCAGCGCTACCTGATCGACAAGTCGGCTCTCGCGCGCTACCCCAAGCCGGCCGTCCACGCTGTTGTCCACCCGCTGCACACCGCCGGGGTGCTGGCTGTATGCGGTGCGGTCGAGATCGAGATCATGCACAGCGCCCGCTCCAAGTCGGACGCGGACCGGGTGCGGGAGGGTATGGGCGCCTTCGCCTGGCTCTCGACCCCCGACGAGGCGTGGGACCGCGCTCTGGAGGTCCAGCAACACCTCATCGAGGCGGGGAATTGGAAAGCGGTGTCAGCCGTCGACCTGATCATCGCGGCGACCGCCGAGCGCCACGGTGCAACCGTCCTCCACTACGACGGCGACTACGACATGATCGCCGAAGTCACGGGCCAGCCGATGCGCTGGGTCGTGCCGCGCGGAGCGGCGGACTAGCCCTGGGTGACCCGGGCGACGAAGGCGTCCAGGTTCCCGAGGGTGCGGTCGATCCGCTCCTCCACCGTCAGGCTCTCCTCGTACCGGCCGGCGCGCAGCTTGGGCTGCCGCTTGCCCCGTACGTACAGGGAGCAGGCGAGGTCGGCGCACACGTAGACGCCGACGGTGTTGCCCTGGCGGCCCCGGGGACCGGCCAGCGGGGCCGTGAGCAGGGTTACGCCGGACGAGGCGTGCCCGGTGAGGCAGAGCTGGCAGAGGCTGGACTTCACCGCACTGGTCCGGGCCGCGCCGGGCACCCGCAGGGTGATCCCGACCGGCCCCTCGGACCGCGGCACCACGAGGTGCGCCCGCAGCGGCGCCCCCGGATCGACCCACCCGAGGAAGTCCAGGTCCTCCCAGGGGAGTTCGGCAAAGTCGAGCGGGATCTTCAGGCGCGACGCCTCGCCCTTGGTGCAGTTCACGAAGGACGAGCGGATCTGGTTCTCACTGAGCGGTTCCACGTACGCCGACGCTACGTGCCGGGCTCCGCGCGCGCACCCGAATATTCGTCCGGTTTGTCGGGTCGGGGGTCGGTGGCTTCGGGGGTCGGGATTCAAGTGGGGGGCATCAGGGAGGGTTTGGGGGTTTCCCGTCAGCCTCATCGTCTCTCCGTGTCGGGCCGGGGGGGGGATAGGGGCGCCCCCCCGGGCCCCCCGGGCCCCAGTCCCTGGGGCCCCCCAACACA
>NZ_JBHWUO010000064.1:0-33839 GCF_042736975.1 Streptomyces sp. NPDC059989 | reverse complement strand
CCGCCGGCGTTTGAGGCGCGGGGTCTGGGGCGGAGCCCCAGCAGCGGCGCCGAGCCCGGCAGGCCAGACCCCGCCCGGGGGCACCAAACCCAGCCTCGCCGGCGATTGAGGCGCGGGGGCAGAGCCCCAGCAGCGGCGGAGAGACTGCCTAGGCCAGCGCCCGCGCCAACGTTTCGTCGAGGGCTCGCGCCGTCCCCTCCACGTCAAGGTGCGAGTTGTCGATGATCGGCAGACCGGAGCCGTACCAGCCCGCCATCCGCCCGTGGATCCGCGCGACCTCCTCGTCGGAGAGCCGCCGGTTGCCGGAGCGGGCCGCGTTGCGCTCCAGGACGATCTCCAGGCCGGGCAGCAGCACCACGGGCAGCAGCGTGGGCCCCACGTGCCGTTTCCAGCCGCCAAGGCCGACCACCGGCCGGTCCGGGAAGACGGCGTCGTCGAGGATGCAGGAGATCCCGTTGGCCAGGTAGTTGCGGGCGGCGAAGCCGCAGGTGCGGCGGGCGAGGCGGTACTGGGCCTCGGAGTGCTCGTTCCAGCCCGCCTGCGGATCGGCGAAGCCGGAGCACACCCACTCCCGGACGTCGTCCAGGCTGACGTGGGCGGTCGGCACCGGCCGGGTGCTGGCCCAGTGCCGGGCCACGGTGGTCTTCCCCGCGCCGGCCGGGCCGATCAGCAGCACCGCGAGGGTCGCGGCCCCGGTACCCGGCACCGCGGGCGGCAGCGGAATGTGCCCGGTGGCCTCCGGTACGGGCGCCACCGGGTGCGACGGCGGCCCGACCGGGGCCGGCGCGGGCGGCATCTGCGGCCAGCCCTGCGCCGGAGGTATCGGCGGTGGCGGAGGCGCCGCCGGATGGGGTCCCGACTGCCCCCAGCCCGCGCTCCCGCCCCCCACTCCTTGGTGCATCCGCTGCCACTCCGTCTCGTTCCGGCTACTGATGCGAGAACGTTATATGACCGCGGCGGCCCGGCGGTCCACCAGCACCGCCGGGCAGGGCGTCGGTCTCGGCGTCAGAGGGAGATCTCGTCCGCCAGGGCGCGCAGCGCCAGCCGGTAGGAACCGATGCCGAAGCCCGCCACCGTCCCGGTCGCCACGGAGGCGATGACCGAGGTGTGCCGGAACTCCTCGCGGGCGTAAGGGTTCGAGATGTGCACCTCGATGAGCGGCGCGGTGCGCTGCGCGGCCGCGTCCCTCATCCCGTACGAGTAGTGCGTGAAGGCCCCCGGGTTGATGACCACGGGGATCTTGCCGTCCGCCGCCTCGTGCAGCCAGCGGATCAGCTCGCCCTCGTCGTTGGTCTCGCGGACCTCGACGTCGAAGCCGAGCTCCTCGCCCAGCGCGCGGCAGCTCTCCACGAGCCCGGCGTACGAGGTGGCCCCGTACACGTCGGGCTCGCGCGACCCCAGCCGGCCCAGGTTGGGGCCGTTGAGGACGAGCACCTTGCGGCTCACGCGGACACCTCTCCGTACGCGGCGATCAGATGCGCCGGGTCGGGGCCCTCCAGGACGGTGGGCTTGCCGAGGCCGTCCAGGACGATGAAGCGCAGCAGGTTGCCGCGCGACTTCTTGTCGACCTGCATGGTCTGGAGCAGCTTGGGCCACTGGTCGCCGCGGTAGGTCAGCGGCAGGCCGACGGCGGCGAGGATCTCCTTGTGGCGGTCGGCCGTGGCGTCGTCGAGGCGGCCCGCGAGGCGGCCGAGCTCGGCGGCGAAGACCATGCCGACGGAGACGGCCGCGCCGTGCCGCCACTTGTAGCGCTCGTTCTTCTCGATGGCGTGCGCGAGGGTGTGCCCGTAGTTGAGGATCTCCCGCAGGCCCGACTCCTTGAGGTCGCTGGAGACCACGTCCGCCTTGACCTGGATGGAGCGGCAGATCAGCTCGGCGGTGTGCGGGCCCTCGGGCGTCCGCGCGGCGGCCGGGTCGGCCTCGATCAGGTCGAGGATCTTGGGGTCGGAGATGAATCCGGCCTTGATGATCTCGGCGAGGCCGCTGACGTAGTCGTTGACCGGCAGCGATTCCAGCGCGGCCAGGTCGCAGAGCACGCCGGCCGGCGGGTGGAAGGAGCCCACCAGGTTCTTGCCCTCGGCGGTGTTGATGCCGGTCTTGCCGCCGACGGCCGCGTCGACCATCGCGAGGACGGTGGTCGGTACGGCGATCCAGCGCACCCCGCGCAGCCAGGTGGCGGCGACGAAGCCCGCGAGGTCGGTGGTGGCTCCCCCGCCGACGCCGACGATGACGTCGGTGCGGGTGAAGCCGGACTGGCCGAGCGCCTTCCAGCAGTACGCGGCCACCTCGGCCGTCTTGGCCTCCTCGGCGTTCGGCACCTGGATGGCGACCGCCTCGAAGCCCTGTTCGGCCAGGTCGTCGCGCAGTGCCTCACCGGTCGAGGCGAGGGCCTCGGGGTGGATCACGGCGACCCGCTGGGCCTTCGTACCGATCAGGGAGCCGAGCTCGCCGAGCAGCTGTCGGCCGACGAGCACGTCGTACGCGTCATGGCCGGCGCTCGCGCCGACGTGGATCCGCGTCACCTGGTCTGTCATACGTCCTTCAACTCCAGAGCGTCGAGGACCGCCTGGGCGACCTCTTCGGGGGTGCGGTCGTCGGTGGCCACCACGACGCGCGCGACTTCGGTGTACAGGGGGCGCCGGGCGTCCATCAGCTCGCGCCACTGGCGGCGCGGGTTGACGGCGAGCAGCGGGCGCGCGGCGCCGAGGCCCACGCGCCGTACGGCTTCCTCGACGTCCATCGACAGGTAGGCGACGGGGAGGCCGGCGAGCAGCGTGCGGGTGCCCTCGTCGAGGACGGCGCCGCCGCCGAGGGCGAGGACTCCGGTGTGCTCGGCGACGGCGGCCGCGACCGCCTGCCGCTCCAGCTCGCGGAAGTACGGTTCGCCCTCGTCGACGAACAGGTCGGAGATCTCCCGGCCCTGGGCCGCGACGATGTCGGCGTCGGTGTCCCGGTAGGGGACACCGAGCCGCTCGGCGAGCAGCGCGCCCACGGTGGATTTGCCGGACCCCATGGGTCCGACGAGCACGACGACCGGTCCGGCCGTCACCGGATCTGCAGGTGGTCGAGGTACGAGCGGACGTTGCGGCGGGTCTCGGGGACGGAGTCGCCGCCGAACTTCTCGACGACCGCGTCGGCCAGGACCAGGGCCACCATGGCCTCGGCGACGATGCCCGCGGCCGGGACGGCGCAGACGTCGGAGCGCTGGTGGTGGGCCACCGTCGCCTCACCGGTCGCCACGTCCACGGTCGCCAGCGCCCGCGGCACGGTCGCGATGGGCTTCATCGCGGCCCGTACGCGCAGCAGTTCGCCGGTGGTCAGACCGCCCTCGGTGCCGCCGGAACGGCCGGAGGTCCGCTTCAGGCCCTCGGGGGTGGAGACGATCTCGTCGTGCGCCTGGGAGCCGGGCACGCGGGCCAGCTCGAAGCCGTCGCCGACCTCGACTCCCTTGATGGCCTGGATGCCCATGAGCGCGGCGGCGAGGCGGGCGTCGAGGCGGCGGTCCCAGTGGACGTGGGAGCCGAGGCCGACGGGAACCCCGTAGGCGAGGACCTCGACCACACCGCCCAGGGTGTCGCCGTCCTTGTGGGCCTGGTCGATCTCGGCGACCATCGCCTTGCTCGCGTCGGCGTCGAGGCAGCGCACCGGGTCGGCGTCGAGCTTCTCGACGTCGGCGGGGGTCGGGTAGACGCCGTACGGGGCCTTGGCCGCGGCCAGTTCGACCACGTGCGAGACGATCTCGATGCCCGCGACCTCCTTGAGGAAGGACCGGGCGATCGCGCCGAGGGCGACACGGGCGGCGGTCTCACGGGCGCTGGCGCGCTCCAGGATCGGCCGGGCCTCGTCGAAGCCGTACTTCTGCATGCCCGCGAGGTCGGCGTGGCCGGGCCGCGGACGGGTCAGCGGCGCGTTGCGGCCGGTGTCCTTGAGCAGCGAGGGGTCGACCGGGTCGGCCGACATGACGGTCTCCCACTTGGGCCACTCGCTGTTGCCGACCATGACGGCCACCGGGGAACCCAGCGACAGCCCGTGCCGGACGCCGCCGAGGAAGGTGATCTCGTCCTGCTCGAACTTCATCCGGGCCCCGCGGCCGTAGCCGAGCCGGCGCCGGGCCAGGTGGTCGGCCACCAGTTCGGTGGTGACCGGGACGCCGGCGGGAAGGCCCTCCAGCGTCGCCACCAGTGCCGGTCCGTGCGACTCCCCGGCGGTCAGCCAACGCAACCTGCTCAACGATGCTCCTCATGCTCGCGCCTGGTACAGCGACGGCGCGATCGGGGTGCGCGGCCCGGACCCGCCATGACTGATCCTCCCATGTCCGGACCGGTCTACGGGGCCCCGGTCCAGCTATCGGACGCCTTGTCCGTCAGGCGACCCGGCGGCCGCGCTCGCGGAGCCAGGTGATCGCCGTCCACACGGCGACGGAACCGACGAGTCCGATCACGATCGCCTTGGCCCACCACGGCAGGGTGCCGAACGCCACTCTGAGGGTGCTGAAGATGACGAAGGGGAGGTCCCACTTCGATGCGAGTGTCTGTTCGGTCCCTGCCTGGTCCACGCCGCCCCCAAGATCAAATGTGCAGGCGGAAAGCCTACCGGGCGGCCAGCGCCCGCTCTCCGGCGGCCCTCATGGCGGCGAGGGGGCCCGGGGTGCGGCCGGTCATCTGCTCGACCTGCAGCACGGCCTGGTGGACCAGGAGGTCCAGTCCGCCGACGACCTTGCCGCCCCGGCGGTCCCAGGCCGCGGCGAGGGCGGTCGGCCAGGGGTCGTAGAGGACGTCGAAGAGGGTGCCCACCGCGTCGGGCACGGAGGCCGCCAGGGCGTCCGTCGTACCGGCCGGGGTGGTCGCGATCACCAGCGGCGCGGCCAGCGCCCCGGCCGCCTCGGACCAGTCCGCCGTGCGGACGGGGACGCCGAGCCGCTCGCCCCACTGCCGCATCTCGTTGGCGCGGGCGCGCGAGCGGACGTACGCGGTGACCTCGCCGGTGCAGATCCGCGACAGCGCGGCGAGCGCCGAGGAGGCGGTGGCGCCGGCGCCGAGGACGGCGGCGGACGGCACCTTCTCGATGCCGCGCTCGTGGAGCGCGGCGACGATGCCGGGGATGTCGGTGTTGTCGCCGAGGCGGCGGCCGTCCTCGGTGAGGACGACCGTGTTGACCGCCTCGACGGAGGCGGCCGTGTCGCTGATCCCGTCGAGCAGCGGGATGATCGCCCGCTTCAGCGGCATGGTCAGCGACAGCCCGGCCCACTCGGGGCCGAGGCCGGCGACGAATCCCGGGAGCGCGGCCTCGTCGATCTCGAAGCGGTCGTACGACCAGTCGTCGAGGCCGAGCTCCTGGTAGGCGGCGCGGTGCAGCACCGGTGAGAGGGAGTGCTCGATGGGCGAACCCAGCACCGCGGCCCGTATCCGTGACATGTCCTGCTACCCGCCGTTCTTCTGCTTCTGCCGTTCCTGGAACTCGGCGACGAGCTGGAGGTGCTCGTCGTAGGTCTTGGTGAAGGTCGTCGTGTTGCCGTCGACCGACACGAAGAACATCCATCCCCCGTGGTCCGGGTTGAGCGTAGCGGTCAGCGCGTCCATGCCGGGGTTGCCGATCGGGCCGACGGGCAGTCCCTTGATGAAGTGCGTGTTGTAGGGGTTGTTGAACGCCTGGGCTTCCTTGAGGTTGAAGTTGATCTCGCTCTGGCCCTTGGCGTAGTTGTACGTCGAGTCGAACTCGATCTTCTGGTTCGTGACGTCGTTGGTCTTCTTCAGGCGGTTGTAGACGACCTCGGACATCTTCCGGAAGTCGTCGTGGTTCTTGCCCTCGGCGTTGACGAGGCTGGCGACCGTGACCACCTGGAGCGGGTTGTCCAGGCCGAGCTCCTTGGCCTTGCCCTCGACGCCCAGTTCCGCGTACTTGTCGCTCGCGTGCTTGACCATCTGCTTGAGCAGCGACTCGGGGGTGCTGTCCTTGCTGAGGTCGTAGCGCATCGGGTACAGGAAGCCCTCGAGCGGGTCCGTGATCTTGGGGTTGTTGCCGGCCCAGGCCGGCAGGCCGAGGTTCTTGGCATCGCGCAGGGCGATCTCCCGGGTGGTGCCCTCCGGCTTGCCCAGCTTCTTGTCGATCGCCTCGTACACCTTGGCGTTGCGCATGCCTTCGGTGACGGTGATGACGTTCAGCTTGCTGGGGTCGATCATCAGCGCGACCGCGGCCGCACCCGACATCTTCTTCTTCATCGGGTACATGCCCGGCTGGATGGACTTGCCCCTGGGATTGGCGTTCGCGGCGTCGACGAAGGCCTGGGCGCTGGCGACCACGCCGGCGCCCTTCAGGATCCGACCCATCTCCCCCAGGAGCGCGCCCTTGGGGATCTCCACGTCGACCAGCTCGTCCGTGCCCTCGCCCGCGTAGTCCTCGGCGGCGCCGAACCTCGCCTTGACGTAGTTGTAGCCGTAGTAGCCGCCACCGCCGACCACGCCGACGATCACGACGGCCGCGATCAGGCAGGCCATGCCGCTGCGCTTCTTGGGCTTGCCGCCCTTCGAGCGGCCGGAGCGGCGGCCGCCACCGGGCTCGTCGCCGTCACCGTCGTCGTCGCCGCGGCCACCGCCGCCGGCGAAGAACGAGTCGTCGGGCTCCTCGTCCGCTTCCTCGGCGGGCTCCGGCTCCAGGTGGCGCCGGCCCGGGGGCTGCGGAGGCGGGTAGGCCTCCTCCGTCGTGTACAGGTCCGGGGCTCCGCCCGGGTACACGGGGACGGGCTGCGAGGCGTACGGGTCCGCTCCGGCGTAGGGGTCGGCCTGCACCGCTCCCACGTACTGGCCCTGGCCGGTGTCCCAGCCCTGGCTGTCGTAGACCGGCTGCTGCGGGGCGTAACCCTGGTGCTGCTGCTCGACGTACTGCGGCTGCTGGGGCTGCTGGGGCTGCTGCATGTACGGCTGCTGCGGGTACTGCTGCTGTGGCTGCTGCGGGTAGTGCTGCTGCGGCTGTGGCTGCTGCGGGTACGGCTGCTGGTACTGCGGCTCCTGCGGATACTGCTGCTGCGGGTCGCCACCGTAGGGCGCCTGGCCCTGCTGGGTCTGGTGCCCGGTCCACCCCTGGTCCCCGTACAGGGGATCCTCGGGGTGCCACGGTTCGGAGCCTCGGCCCCGGCCATACTCAGTCATCGGTCCCCTAGAGCCGCGAGACGAAGGCCACGGAGTCCGGCATTCCGTGGGCGACGGCTGTTCGAATGCCGTCTCATCGCGCGGAACGTTACCGTATCGCGATCAGACAACCACTTCGACGCACTCACCGGGCGGATTACCTGATACACGTTCGGTCTCAAGAGCGTTCTGGAGGATCACCACTGCGGCTGCCTGGTCGATGACCGACCGGCCCTTCTTCGCGTTCCTGCCGGAGGCCCGCAGGCCCTGGGCGGCGGTGACCGTGGTCATCCGCTCGTCCACCAGTCGGACCGTCACGGGCTTGATGCCCTTCGCGAGTTCGTTCGCGAAGGCGCGCACCTTGGCCGCGGCCGGCCCCTCCCGCCCGCTGAGCGAGCGGGGAAGGCCGACCACGACTTCGAGGGGCTCGTACTCCTCGACGAGCTGCCGCAGCCGCCGGTGGGCGAACGGAATGTCCCGTCCCGGCACGGTCTCGACCGGTGTGGCCAACACCCCGTCGGGGTCGCACGAGGCGACTCCGATCCGGGCGTCCCCCACGTCGATGGCGAGCCGGCGGCCGCGGCGCAGTGTCATCGGTCAGGCCGTCTCTACGACGAGGCGCTCGACCGCGGCGATGGCCTCGGGGACGGCGGCCGGGTTCTGGCCACCGCCCTGGGCCACGTCCGGCTTGCCGCCACCGCCGCCGCCGAGGGTCTTGGCGGCCGTACGGACCAGGTCGCCGGCCTTGAGACCGCGCTCACGGGCGGCCTCGTTGGTGGCGATGACGGTCAGCGGGCGGCCGCCCGCCACCGTGAACAGCGCCACGACGGCCGGACGGTCGCCCGGGATGCGGCCGCGGACGTCCAGGACCAGCTTGCGCAGGTCGTCGGCGCCGGTGCCGTCCGGCACCTGGCCGACGACCAGGGCGACGCCCTTGATGTCCTGGGCGTTCTGGGCGAGCCCGGCGGCGGCCTGGAGGACCTTCTCCGCGCGGAACTTCTCGATCTCCTTCTCGGCGTCCTTCAGCTTGCCGAGCATGGAGGCGATCTTCTCCGGCAGCTCCTCCGGACGGCCCTTGACCAGCTCCTGGAGCTGGGCGACGACCGTGTGCTCCTTGGCGAGGAAGTTGTACGCGTCCACGCCGACGAGGGCCTCGACGCGGCGCACGCCGGAGCCGATGGAGGACTCGCCGAGCAGCTTCACCAGACCCAGCTGGGCGGTGTTGCCGACGTGCGTGCCGCCGCACAGCTCCTTGGAGAAGTCACCGATGGTGACGACGCGCACGCGCTCGCCGTACTTCTCGCCGAACTCGGCGATGGCGCCCTGCTTCTTCGCCTCGTCGATGCTCATGATCTCGGCGGTGACGTCCAGCTCGCGCGAGAGCACGTCGTTGATCTTCTGCTCGACATCGGTGAGGACCGAGCCGGGAACGGCGTTCGGCGAGCCGAAGTCGAAGCGGAAGCGGCCGGGCGAGTTCTCGGAGCCGGCCTGGGCGGCCGTCGGGCCGAGGGCGTCGCGCAGCGCCTGGTGGGTCAGGTGCGTGGCCGAGTGGGCGCGGGCGATGGCCCGGCGGCGGTTGACGTCGATGGCGGCGTACGCGGAGGCGCCCACCGTCACCTCGCCGACCTGGACGGAGCCCTTGTGCACGGAGACGCCCGGGACCGGCTGCTGCACGTCGCGGACGACGATGACGGCGCCGGAGTCGAGCTTGATGCGGCCCTGGTCGGCGAGCTGGCCGCCGCCCTCGGCGTAGAAGGGGGTGCGGTCGAGGACGACCTCGACCTCGTCGCCCTCGGAGGCGGCGGGCGCGGAGACGCCGTTGACCAGGAGGCCGACGATGGTGGACTCGCCCTGGGTGGTGGCGTAGCCGGTGAACTCGGTACCGCCGGCGCTGTCGGCGATCTCCCGGTAGGCGGACATGTCCGCGTGGCCGGTCTTCTTGGCCTTGGCGTCGGCCTTGGCCTGGTCCCGCTGCTGCTTCATGAGGCGGCGGAAGCCGTCCTCGTCCACGGAGAGGCCCTGCTCGGCGGCGATCTCCAGGGTGAGGTCGATCGGGAAGCCCCACGTGTCGTGGAGCAGGAACGCCTTGTCGCCGGAGAGGACCGTGCCGCCGGCGGCCTTGGTCTCGGTCACGGCGGTGTCGAGGATGTTCGTACCGCCCTTGAGGGCCTTCAGGAAGGCGGCCTCTTCGGCGAGCGCGACGGTCTCGATGCGCTTGCGGTCGGTCACCAGCTCCGGGTACTGCTGCCCCATCGTGTCGATCACGACGTCGACCAGGTCCTGGACGACCGGGCCGGTGGCGCCCATGAGGCGCATGTTGCGGATGGCGCGGCGCATGATGCGGCGCAGCACGTAGCCGCGGCCCTCGTTGCCGGGGGTGACGCCGTCGCCGATGAGCATGACGGAGGTGCGGATGTGGTCGGCGACCACGCGCATCGACACGTCGGTGCCCCGGGCGGCGCCGTACTGCACGCCGGTCAGCTCGGTGGCCTTGTCCATGACCACGCGCAGGGTGTCGGTCTCGTACATGTTCTGCACGCCCTGCAGGATCATCGCGAGGCGCTCGAGGCCGAGACCGGTGTCGATGTTCTTCGACGGCAGGTCGCCGAGGATCGGGAAGTCTTCCTTCCCGTCGCCGGCGCCGCGCTCGTACTGCATGAAGACCAGGTTCCAGATCTCCACGTAGCGCTCGTCGTTGACGGCGGGGCCGCCCTCGACGCCGAACTCCGGACCGCGGTCGTAGTTGATCTCCGAGCAGGGGCCGCAGGGGCCGGGGACGCCCATGGACCAGAAGTTGTCCTTCTTGCCCAGGCGCTGGATGCGCTCGGCGGGGACGCCGATCTTCTCGCGCCAGATCTGCTCGGCCTCGTCGTCGTCGAGGTAGACGGTGATCCAGAGCTTCTCGGGCTCAAGGCCGTAGCCGCCGTCCGCCACGGAGCTGGTGAGCAGCTCCCAGGCGTACTTGATGGCGCCTTCCTTGAAGTAGTCCCCGAAGGAGAAGTTGCCGCACATCTGGAAGAACGTGCCGTGGCGGGTGGTCTTGCCGACCTCTTCGATGTCCGGCGTGCGGACGCACTTCTGCACGCTGGTGGCGCGCGGGGCCGGGGGCTTGGTCTCGCCGAGGAAGTACGGCTTGAAGGGCACCATGCCCGCGTTGACCAGCAGCAGAGTCGGGTCGTCCGCGATGAGCGACGCCGAAGGGACAACGGCGTGACCGCGCTCCTCGAAGAAGCTCAGCCAGCGGCGGCGGATTTCAGCCGACTCCATCAGTGGTCCTCATTCCGGTTGTACGTAACCGCCGAGCGGTTCGATCGGCGGGTGTTCTTGTCGTGCTGGTCGTACTCGATGGCCCGCAGCCGCCGCGGCCCCGGGAGGGCGGTGACGTTGTCGGGCCGGTCGGGATCCTGGTGGAGTCCCAGTGCATCGTTCAGCTCGTCCTCGCGCTGCGTCATTCCCGCTTTGACGTCGAGGGCGAAGTCCTTGAGGCGGTGGCCCGCCTCCACGGCCTTGTCGGCGGCCTGGGCGGCGAGGCTCTCCGGCGTCAGCTTCTTCAGCTGCCGGTTGACCTTGGTGGTGGCCCACACGCCTGCGGCGGCGCCTGCGGTGAACCAGAAGGCTCGGCGGAACATCGGTGGTCTCAGCCCTTCTGCTTCCGGCGCCTGGCCGCCGGCACCGTACGGCCGACGATCACGCTACGTCGGGTTGTCTTCGCGGGCACCTCGTCGGCCTTGCCCAGCGCCTTGCGTACGCCGTAGCCGAAGGCCGCGACCTTGACCAGCGGTCCCCCGAAGGTGGAGGCCACGGTGGAGGAGAGCGCGGAGGCGTTGGAGGTGACCTCCTGGACATCGCTCGCGATGGCGTCGACCCGGTCGAGCTGGGTGCGCGCGGAGCGGACGGTCGTGGAGGCCTCGGCGAGCAGGGGAACGGCCTGGTCGGTCACATCGGCCACCAGCTTGGTGGTCGCCTTGAGCACCTGGGCCAGCCTCACCATCACGACGGCGAGGAAGGAGACCAGGATGGCCCAGAAGACGGCCACGAGGATCCCGGCCACCTCTCCACCGGACACGTCACACCGCTCTCTGTCTGCACTTGAACTGCACGGAAGATTCGTCCTCCGACCCTATCGCGCCGGAGATCCCCGGCCGTACCGGAATTCCGGGACCGATGTGATCGCCTTGTACGCAGCGCTTCCGGAGCAGTACCCTCCGTGTCCCATGCGCCAGAGACGCCTTCCTTACACCGCCTGCGGCAATCTTCCCTCGGAGCTGGGCGGGTTCGTCGGGCGGGGTGCCGAACTGGCCGGGCTGGGGCGGCTCCTGGAGTCCTCCCGGCTGGTCACGGTGACCGGCGTGGGCGGAGTGGGCAAGTCCCGGCTGGTGCTCGCGGCGGCCCGGGCGGCCGCGGAGCGGGCGCAGGAACGCTACTGCGACGGCATGTGGCTGGCCGAGCTGGCGACCGTACGCGATCCGGCCCTGCTGGAGCTGGCGCTCGCGGAGGCGTTCGGGCTGACCGATCACACCACCCGGCCGCCGCGGACGGTGCTGGCGGAGCATCTGGCGGGTCGTCGGCTGCTCCTGGTGCTGGACGGCTTCGAGCAGCTGGTCGAGGAGACCGCCGAGCTGGTGCGGGAGCTGCTGCGCCGCTCCCCCGGGCTGCGGGTGCTCGCCGCCGGCCGGCGTCCCCTGGACCTGGACGGGGAGCTGACCTTTCCGCTGGCCCCGCCGGTCCCGGAGGAGGCGCTGGCCCTGCTGGCGGCCCGGGCGACCGCCGCCGACCCGTCCTTCGCGGTGACGGACGCGAACCGGGCGGCGCTGGTCGAGCTGTGCGCCCGCCTCGACGGGATCCCGCTGGCCCTGGAGCTGGCGGCGGGTCGGCTGCGGGCGCTCTCCCCCGACCAGCTGCTGGCCCGGCTGGAGGACCGCTTCGCGCTGCTGACGGGCGGGGCGCGCGGGGCGCTCCCCCGGCATCGGGCGCTGCGGACGGCGATCGGCTGGAGCCACGAGCTGTGCACGGCGGCGGAGCGGCTGCTGTGGGCGCGGCTGTCGGTGTTCGCCGGACAGTTCGACCTCGACGCCGCCGAGTACGTGTGCGCGGGGCCCGGTCTGCCGGTGGCGGAGGTGCTGGACCTGGTCGGGGAGCTCCTGGCCCAGTCCCTGCTGGTCCGGGAGGAGACCGCGGCCGGGGTGCGCTACCGGATGCTGGAGACCGTACGGGTGTACGGGGCGGGGTGGCTGGAGTCCACGGGCGACGCGGAGCGGCTGCGGCGCCGGCACCGGGACTGGTACGTGGGCCTGGCGACCTGGTGCGAGCTGGAGTGGTTCAGCCCGCGGCAGGAGGAGGTCGCCGCGCTGGTGGAGGCGGAGCTGCCGAATCTGCGGCTCGCCCTGGAGTGCTGTCTGGACGAGCCGGACGAGGTCCACCTGGGCCAGTACCTGGCGGGCACGCTGTGGTTCTACTGGGCGGGCTGCGGCCGGCTCACCGAGGGCCGGCACTGGCTGGACCGGGCCCTGGAGGCCGCGGACCAGGGGGCGGCCGGGTACGAGGACTCGCGGCTGAAGGCGCTGTGGGTGCTGGGCTACGTCGCCGCCCTCCAGGGGGACGCGGTGGCTTCGATGCGCGCCCTGTACGAGTGCCGGGACGGGGCCGCGGCGAGCGGGAACCGGGTGGCCGCGGCCTACGCCGTGCACCGGCTGGGCTGTCTGGCCCTGGTCTCGGACGACATGGCGCGGGCCGGGGAGCTGCTGGGCTCGGCCCTCGGCGGGTACCGGGAGGCCGGGGAGCTGAACAGCAATGTGCTCATGTGCCAGGTGGAGCTGGCGATGGCGCTGGCCTTCCAGGGCGAGCCGGCGGGCGCGCGGACCCTGTGCGAGGAGGTCCGGGAGATCTGCGAGGAGCGCGGGGAGCGCTGGACGAAGGCGTACGCGCTGTACGTCCTCGCGTACGGGGCGCTGGACGCCGGGGACACGGAGCGGGCGCGGCGGCTGCTGACGGAGTGCGTGGCGATCAACCACGCCTTCCACGATCTGGTGGGGCTGGTCCTCGCGCTGGAGCTGCTCGCGCTGGTCACGGTCGTGGAGGGCGATCCGGCCGAGGCGGCGGTGCTCCAGGGCGCGGCGGAGCCGATGTGGGGCGGGGTGGGGCTCCAGCTGTTCGGCTCGGGGTACTTCAACGCGCCGCGGCTGATGTGCCAGGAGCAGGCGGGCGAGGTGCTGGGCGCCGAGCGGTACGCGGCGTACGCGGCCGAGGGGCGGGAGCTGAGCCGGGAGGCGCTGGTGGTGCGCGCGCAGCGCGGGGCGGCTCCCGTTCCGCGCCCGGCGGGGCGGGGCGGGGCGCGCGGCTCCCGGTCCGCGCGCAGCACGGCGGCGGCGGACCAGCCGGATCCCGCGTAACCGCGGTCCGGGAACGCGGAAACCCGCCGCCCCCCGAAGGGGACGGCGGGTTTCCGACCAGCCTGTGAGGGCTACGCCTGCCGGAAGATCAGCGGGCGTAGTACTCGACGACGAGCTGCTCGTCGCAGATGACCGGGATTTCCTTGCGGTTCGGGTCGCGGTCCAGGCGGAAGGCCAGGGCCTTCAGGTTGACCTGCAGGTAGCGCGGGGTCTCGCCCTCGCCTGCGTAGCCACCCTCACGGGCAACCTGGAACGGAACCTTCTCGCGGCTGCGCTCGCGCACCGTGATGACGTCGTCCGGGCGGACACGGAACGACGGCTTGTCGACCTTGCCACCGTTGACCTCGATGTGGCCGTGAACGACCATCTGGCGGGCCTGGTAGATGGTGCGGGCGATGCCCGAACGCAGAACCAGGGCGTCGAGGCGACGCTCGAGCTCGACGACAAGCGCCTCGCCCGTCTTGCCTTCGGCCTTCTTGGCGCGGTCGTACGCGCGGGCCATCTGACGCTCAGAGATGTCGTACTGAGCGCGCAGACGCTGCTTCTCCAGCAGACGAACCTTGTAGTCCGAGTTCTGCTTGCGGCCACGGCCGTGCTCGCCCGGCGGGTAGGGGCGGGCCTCGAAGTACTTGACGGCCTTCGGGGTCAGCGCAATGCCGAGGGCACGCGACTTCTTGACCTTGGGTCGCTTCTGGTTCACGTGGAACCTACCTCCATGTAAGTTAGGTGAGGCTTACCTTAGCGAGGAGGACGTAATGTCTCGACCACATGGGATCCCCCTGCCCAGTGCGCGTCGAAGTTCAGATCCAAACGAAACAGGATCTGCTTTCGACGACGGTAGGCAAGGTCAGCCGCGTCCCAGGGAAGGCGTTCGGCAGCTCACCGGAGCCGAACGCGTACGAACCCTCGTAGAGTCCAACGCCTCAGTATCCCTCACGCTGCCAGGTGCTCGTGACCAGGGAGAGTTCGGGACAGGGATGCCGGCCGCACGGACCGTCACCCCGGACGGGGACGTGATTCTCCTGGTATCAGGGGAATCCGCGGCTGCCAGGGCAGCCGCTTACGCCCAGGACGACGACCTCACCGCCGTGATCGAGATCACGGATGTGGCGCCGGTGTCCGTGGCCCATCGTATCCGAGGCCGCGCGTGGCTCGCCGGGTGGCTGACGGCGGTCCGCGGGGACGAGCGCGCGGCCTGCGCGGCGCTGCTGGCCGAGCGCCATCCGGTGGGCGAACTGCTGGGGCTGAGCGACGCCCGCTGGCGGCTGCTGCGCCTGGAGGTCGGCGAGATCTCGGTGGACGACCTGTGGGGCGCGGAGCACGTGGACCCCGAGGACCTGGCCGCGGCCGAGCCGGACCCGATGGTCGCGCACGAGACGGAACTGCTCCAGCACCTGCACGCCGCCCACGGCGACCGGATCGGCGAACTGTGCGGTCTGCTGGGCCCCCGCGAGGCCGACGGCATGACGGCCGTCCCGCTCGCCCTGGACCGGCTGGGCCTGCGCGTCCGCTTCAGCGGCGGCGCGCCCGGCTCCTTCGACGCCCGCTTCGACTTCCCGGAGCCGGTGGCGGACATCTGCGGGCTGCGCCGCGCGATGCACACCCTGTTCGCGGCGGCGGGCCACTAGGGCCTGTCGTCAAACTCCTGTCGTCGCCCGAAGGGCGGCCTCGCGGCGTCTGGTGCGTGCTCTCGGCGCGCCGGGCGGAAGCCCGCGTACTGGACGTACTTGGGCTTTCGCCCGGTGCGGCGAGAGTGCGTGCCAGACGCCGCGAGGCAGACAGGAGTTTGACGACAGGCCCTAGCAGCTAGCCGCAGGTGGCGAGCATGTCCTGGAGCGCGAGCTTCTCCGGGGCCGTGACGGACAGCCGGTACTTGGCCTTGATCCCGGTGTAGCGGCGCGCGTACTCGCACCAGTAGCCCTTCACCGGCGGCTTCCACTTGTCCGCTGTCTTGCTGCCCTTGTCGTAGTTGGTCTGCTTGTCCACGGCGAGCAGCACGTCGAGGTCGTTCGCGTACTCCAGCCTGCGCTGCGGGGTCCACGCGTACGCGCCGCCCCGCCAGGCGGCGCCGAGCGCGACGACGTGGTCGGTCTGGATCTGCGAGGCGCGCCGGTACGTGTAGGGGAGCTCCTTGCCCGTGTACGGGTCGTGCAGCACCCCGGAGAGCACGACGCACGGGTTCCGGTCCCCTTCGCGGAGCTCCTTCAGGTCCCGGCGCAGCACGTCGTCGCGGGTGTCACAGCCGTTGCGCCCGCCGACGCCGTCGGTCTCGTCGGACCAGTACCGGCCGAAGTTCTCCCGCTTGTACGTCTCCCAGTTCTTGCCCCACTCGACCTTGAGCGTGGCCAGCCGGGCCTTGGCGGTGGCGGCGTCCGGCGGAAACCCGGCGCCGGCGAGCGGCACCTGCGCGACCAGCTGCGCTGCGCCGGCCTGCGCCCTTTCGGCGTCGCCGTGATGGCACCCGCTGGCCAGCAGCGCTGCCGCGGCGACGGTGAACAGAGCCCGGCGTCCCATGCGGGGAGCCTAGGCCCGGCCCCCTCGCCCGGCGCCGCCGACACGGCGCCGCTGCGCGGAGCGGTCCCCTACCCACCCTTCGCCCGTTCCCGCCTCAATCGCCGGCGCGGCTCACTACACGGCGCTCCGCGCCCGCGCCTCAAACGCCGGCGGGGCTGATCAGGAGCCGGCGCCCCGGAGGCGTTCCCGGACCTTTTCCACCACATCCGCGTAGCGGGCCTCCGCTCCGTAGCGCGTCGGCTCGTAGTACCGCTTGCCGTGGACCTCGTCCGGCGCGTACTGCTGGGCGGCGATCGCCCCCGGCACGTCGTGCGGGTACACGTACCCCACCGCGTGCCCCAGCTTCTTCGCCCCCTTGTAGTGCCCGTCCCGCAGGTGCGCCGGCACCGACCCCGCCAGTCCCGCCCGGACATCGGCCAGCGCCGCACCGATCGCGGTCGTCGCCGTGTTCGACTTCGGGGCCAGCGCCAGGGCGATCGTGGCGTGCGAAAGGGTCAGCGCCGCCTCGGGGAAGCCGATCATCGCCACCGCCTGGGCCGCGGCCACCGCGAGCGGCAGGGCCGTGGGGTCCGCCAGGCCGATGTCCTCGCTCGCCGAGATCATCAGGCGCCGCGCGATGAACCGGGGGTCCTCCCCGGCCTCGATCATCCGGGCCAGGTAGTGCAGTGCCGCGTCCACGTCCGAGCCGCGGATCGACTTGATCAGCGCGCTCGCCACGTCGTAGTGCTGGTCGCCGTCCCGGTCGTACTTGACCGCCGCCCGGTCGACCGCCTCCTCCACCGTCTGGAGGGTGATCTCGTCCTCGCCCTTGGCGATGGCCGATCCGGCCCCCGCCTCCAGCGCCGTCAGCGCCCGCCGCGCGTCGCCGCCGGCGATCCGCAGCAGGTGCGCCTCCGCGTCCGCCGGCAGGGTCACGGCGCCGCCGAGGCCCCGCTCCTCCGTCAGCGCCCGCCGCATCAGCGCGCTCAGGTCCTCGTCGGTCAGCGGCTCCAGCGTCAGCAGCAGGGAGCGCGACAGCAGCGGGGAGATGATCGAGAAGTACGGGTTCTCCGTGGTCGCCGCGATCAGCGTGACCCAGCGGTTCTCGACGGCCGGGAGCAGCGAGTCCTGCTGCGCCTTGCTGAAGCGGTGGATCTCGTCGAGGAAGAGGACGGTGTCCTTGCCGTAGCCGCCGGCCGCCCGCTTGGCGCCCTCGATGACCGCCCGTACCTCTTTGACGCCCGCCGTGATGGCCGACAGCTCCACGAAGCGCTTCTGCGTGGCCTGGCTGACCACGTAGGCGAGGGTGGTCTTTCCGATGCCCGGCGGCCCCCAGAGGATCACCGACGAGGCGCCGGCCGGTCCCCCGGCCCCCTCGCCCACCAGTCGCCGCAGCGGCGAACCCGGCTTCAGCAGGTGCTGCTGTCCGACCACCTCGTCCAGGGTGCGCGGGCGCATCCGGACGGCGAGCGGGGAGCTCGCGGGGTCCTTCTCCCGGCGGTCTTCGGCAGCGGCGGTGAACAGGTCTGGTTCCACACCGGAAGCCTATGCGAGCCCACCGACAGTGCCCGCCGCCCCTACGAGGTCCAGAAGTCCCACCAGCGCGTCAGGATCAGCATCCCGATGATCCCGATGTGCAGCACCGGCAGCACCCAGGTGAACTCGTCGAGGAAGCCCTTGAGCCAGGCCGGAGCGGGCAGCAGGCCCTCGCGCACGTTGTGCGAGGTGACGTACCAGAACATCAGGATCGTGGCGACCCAGGCCAGGCAGCACCACAGGCACAGCGAGTTGATGTTGTACAGCGACTGGTACGTCAGCCAGGCGCAGAACCCGACGCCGAAGAGGGTGCCCGCGTTCAGGGTCAGCCAGTACCAGCGGCGGAACCGGGCCCCGGCCAGCAGGCTCATGCCGACGCAGATCACGATCCCGTAGGCGACCAGCCCCAGCATGGGGTTCGGGAAGCCGAAGGCGGCCGCCTGGTCGCTCTTCATGATGTTGCCGCAGGAGACGATCGGGTTCAGGCTGCAGCCCGGGGTGAAGTTCGGGTCCTCCAGCAGCTTGAACTTGTCGAGCGTGATCACCCAGGCGGCGAGCAGTCCCGCGGCCCCGGTGATCACCAGCAGCAGGGCCAGCGCGCGGCTGCCCCCGATCGTCCTCGGGGCGGTGTCCGCGTCCGTGCCTCGTGTCGTCATCCCGCCCGCTCCACATCTACAAGGTCGTCAAGCAGGGGCCATTGTGCCGTACCGAGCTGTGTGGCGACCGTTCGATGGAGATAAGGAAGGGGCGGGGGATGAACTCCCCCGCCCCTCACGTGCTGTGGCCTCAGGCCAGGCGGGCCTGGACCGTGGCGACCAGCTCGGCCACCGGCACGGCGGCCTGCTCGCCGGACTCCATGTCCTTCAGCTGCACCACGCCGTCGGCCAAGTCCCGGTCTCCCGCGACGATCGCGAAGCGCGCACCGCTACGGTTCGCGTCCTTCATGGCGCCCTTGAGGCCCTTGCCGCCGTACGACATGTCCGCCGCGACTCCCGCCTTGCGCAGCTGCGTCACCAGCCCGAACAGCACCGGCTTGGCCTCGCCCAGGGCCACCGCGAACACCGACGTCGACGCCGGGATGTCGAGTTCGACGCCCTCGGCCTGGAGCGCGAGCACCGTACGGTCCACACCCAGCGCCCAGCCCACCGACGGCAGCGCCGGTCCGCCGATCATCTCGGACAGGCCGTCGTAGCGGCCGCCGCCGCCGACCGCGGACTGCGATCCCAGACCGTCGTGCACGAACTCGAAGGTGGTCCGGGTGTAGTAGTCCAGGCCGCGCACCAGCTTCTCGTCGTCCTCGAAGGCCACGCCGGCCGCCGTCACCAGCGCCCGCACCTCCTCGTGGTACGCCTTGCACGCGTCGCACAGGTAGTCCCGCAGCATCGGTGCACCGACCAGCTGCTTCTGCACGTCGGTCCGCTTGTCGTCGAGCACGCGCAGCGGGTTGATCTCGGCACGGCGGACGGTCTCCTCGTCGAGGTCCAGCCCGCCCAGGAAGTCCTGGAGCGCTTCCCGGTACACCGGGCGGCACTCCTTGTCGCCGAGCGAGTTCAGCAGGATCCGGAAGTTGCGCAGGCCCAGCGAGCGGTACGCCTGGTCGGCCAGGATGATCAGCTCGGCGTCCAGCGCCGGGTCCTCGGCGCCGATGGCCTCGGCACCGACCTGCGAGAAGTGGCGGTAGCGGCCCGCCTGCGGCTTCTCGTAGCGGTAGTACGAGCCCGAGTACCAGAGCTTGACGGGCAGGTTGCCCTTCTTGTGGAGGCTCGCCTCCAGCGCCGCGCGCAGCACGGAGGCCGTGCCCTCGGGGCGCAGGGCCAGCTGGTCGCCGCCCTTGGTCTCGAAGGCGTACATCTCCTTGGAGACGATGTCGGTGGACTCGCCCACGCCTCGGGCGAAGAGGCCCACGTCCTCGAAGCCGGGCGTCTCGATGTAGCCGTAGCCGGAATTCCGAAGCGGGGCCGCGATGGCCTCACGTACCGCCAGGTACTTCACGGATACCGGCGGGATCAGGTCGTACGTGCCCTTGGGGGCCTGAAAAGTAGCCACGAAACTCTCGTCACATTCCTCGTCGTGGAGCGGCGGTCGGGTCCGCTGCCAGGCCGGCGGCGACCTCCCGCAAGTACGGGTTGGTCACGCGCTCGCGGCCGATGGTGGTCTGGGGACCGTGGCCGGACAGCACCACGGTCGAGTCGTCGAGCGGCAGGCACACGCGGGCCAGCGACTCGAGGATCTCGGCGTGGGAGCCGCCGGGCAGGTCGGTGCGTCCGATGGAGCCGGCGAAGAGCAGGTCGCCCGAGAAGAAGACCGGCGGGATGTCGGCCAGCTCGGGCATCCTGAAGGTCACCGACCCCCTGGTATGCCCCGGCGCGTGCGCCACGGAGAAGTCCATTCCGGCCAGTTTCAGCGCGGCGCCGTCGGTCAGCTCGCGGACGTCGTCCGGCTCCCCCACGGTCAGCTCGCCCATGAGCGGCATCCCGATGGAGCGGCCGAGGGCCTTCTCCGGGTCGCTCATCATGAAGCGGTCCTCGGGGTGGATCCAGGCCGGTACGTCGTGTGCTCCGCACACCGGGACGACCGAGGCCACATGATCGATGTGGCCATGGGTCAGCACGACCGCGACGGGCTTGAGCCGATGCTTCTTCAGCGTCTCCTCGACACCCTGGGTGGCCTGGTGGCCCGGGTCGATGATGACGCACTCCTCGCCGGCGGCGGGGGCGACCACGTAACAGTTGGTGCCCCAAGCCCCTGCGGGGAACCCGGCAATCAGCACGTTCGTCCTCAATCGTCGTCCGGCGGGAGGGTGCAGATCGGAATGCTGCTGCTCAGAGCCTACCGGCGCCGCTCATTACACAGCGAACCCATATACGGTACGGCCTAACCCAGCCCGGACAGCGGTACCAGACACGCACAAGGAGACGACCCGGTGGTCACGAGCGATCAGCGGCGGCGACAGCTCGCCAGGGAGAAGTACGAACGCCAGCAGCAGCGCCGGGCCGAGGCCCGGCAGAAGGCGCGCAGGCGGGCGGCGGTGATCGGCGCGGCGGTGGCCGTGGTCGTCGCGACGCTGGTCGGCCTCATCGTGGGCGGCGTCTTCGACAAGGACAAGAAGGACCAGGCGGCGGACCCGGCCGCGAACCCGTCGGCCTCGCCGACCCCCAAGCAGTCCCCGTCTCCCGAGATGGCGATCGACCAGAAGGCGAAGTACACCTTCGCCCTGAAGACCACCGCGGGCGACATCAACTTCGCGATGGACGCGGCGAAGACCCCGCAGACGGTGAACTCCTTCAAGTCGCTCGCCGACAAGGGCTTCTTCGACAACACCAAGTGCCACCGGCTGACGTCGGGCGGGATCTTCGTGCTCCAGTGCGGCGACCCCCAGGGCACCGGCATGGGCGGCCCCGGCTACACCATCCCGGACGAGAACCTGGACTCGCTGGGCAAGCCGAACGAGCAGGGTCAGGTCGTCTACCCGGCGGGCACCGTGGCGATGGCCAACACCGGCCAGCCCGGATCGGGCGGAAGCCAGTTCTTCCTCGTCTACAAGGACAGCCCGCTGCCGCCCTCGTACACGCCGTTCGGCAAGATCGACGCGGCCGGCCTGAAGGTCCTGGAGGAGGTCGCCAAGGCCGGTCCGGCCGACGGCGGCCAGGACGGGGCCCCGAAGACCGAGGTCAAGATCGAGAAGGGCACCGTCACCCAGAACTGACGGGGAGGCGCGGCGGCCCCGGTCACGGCCGGCCTCCCGCCCGTACGCCGATATTCCGTCGTGCGGGATGCGGACAGCCGGCCCGGCGGTCGCCTATGTTGGCGTTGTGCAGGGCGGGCGCTGCCCGCCCCAGGAAACTGTGGACGATGCCCAGGGGGTGAACCCCTCGCAGGCATCAGGTGGAGGAGGCGCTGTGAGCAGCGACCCGTGGGGCCGAGTCGACGAGACGGGCACCGTGTACGTGCGTACTGCCGATGGCGAGAAGGTCGTCGGCTCGTGGCAGGCGGGCACCCCTGAGGAGGCCCTGGCCTATTTCGAGCGCAAGTACGAGGGCCTGGTGGTCGAGATCGGCCTCCTCGAAAAGCGGGTGCGGACCACTGATCTGTCCGCCAAGGACGCGCAGACGGCCATCGACCACCTGCGCACGCAGGTGGAGGAGCACCATGCGGTGGGCGACCTCGACGCCCTGCGCGTGCGGCTGGACAAGCTGGTCGAGACCGTGGAGTCGCGGCGCGAGGAGCGCAAGGTCCAGAAGGCCAAGCAGACGGACGAGGCCCGTGCGGCCAAGGACGCGCTGGTCGTCGAGGCCGAGCAGCTGGCGCAGAGCGACCAGTGGCGCAGCGCCGGTGAGCGGCTGCGTGCCCTGGTGGACATCTGGAAGGGTCTGCCCCGGCTGGACCGCAAGTCGGACGACGAGCTGTGGCACCGCTTCTCGCACGCCCGCTCGGCCTTCTCCAAGCGCCGCAAGGCGCACTTCGCCTCGCTGGACGCGCAGCGCGAGGACGCCCGCAAGGTGAAGGAGAAGCTGGTCGCGGAGGCCGAGTCGCTGTCGAAGTCGACCGACTGGGGTCCGACGGCCGCCCGCTACCGCGAGCTGATGGCGGACTGGAAGGCGGCGGGCCGGGCGCAGCGCGAGTCCGAGGACGACCTGTGGAACCGTTTCCGCGGTGCGCAGGACGTGTTCTTCGCGGCCCGCAGCGAGGTCTTCGCGGAGCGCGACGCCGAGCAGGTGGAGAACCTGAAGCTGAAGGAGGAGCTGGCCGACGAGGCCGAGAAGCTCGTCCCGATCACGGACCTGAAGGCGGCCCGTGCCGCGTTCCGCTCCCTCAACGAGCGCTGGGAGGCCATCGGCCACGTGCCGCGGGACGCCCGGCCGAAGGTCGAGGGCCGGATGCACACGGTGGAGCGGGCCATCCAGGAGGCCGAGGAGGGCGAGTGGCGCCGTACGAACCCGGAGGCGCGGGCGCGTGCGGCCGGTCTGACGGGCCAGCTCCAGGCGGCGGTCGACAAGCTGCGCGAGCAGATCGACGCGGCGCGCGCGGCGGGCAACAACGCCAAGGCCGACAAGCTGGCGCGTGAGCTGGAGGGCCGCCAGGCCCTGCTGGACCAGGCGCTGAAGGGCCTGGAGGAGTTCGGCGGCTGACGGCCACGGCACTCCGGAGCAGCCCCGGTACGGGTTTCCGTACCGGGGCTCTTCCGTGTTCTCCGTGTTCTCCGTGTTCAGGTGGTCACGGGAGGGCCCGGCTGCCGTCCTGGAGCAGGTCCAGGGCGTGTTCGAGCACCTCGCACGCCTGGATGTGGTTGCCGGACTCCTGGAGCAGCGAGGCCAGGCGGCGGCACACCTGCACGGCTTCGGGCCCGTAGAACCGGTGCACCTGCTGGAAGGCCTGCTCCAGCACCTCCATGGCCTCGCGGGTCTGTCCGGTCTCCTCCAGCATGTCGGAGAGTTCGAGCTGTACGGCGAGCGGGTCTCCCTCGCCGTCGGGCGCCCGTTCCTGGAGTGCGAGGCGCAGCACGGGCAGGGCGTCGCGGGTGCGGCCCGCGGAGCGCAGGGTCCGGGCGAGGCCGAGACCGGCGACGACCATGGCGGAGCGGATGTCCGCGGCCAGGACGGGTCCGGCCGGGGTGCCGCGCACGGCGCGCGCCCGGTTGCGTACGAGCTTCAGGCGGCCGACGCCCATTTCCTGGGCGTGCTGCGGAAGCGGACGGTTCTTGCCGCGCAGCCGGGCCTCCATGGTGCGGCACAGGGTGTCCAGGTCGATCAGTTCGGGTCCGTCGTGGATCCCGTCGCGCAGGATGGTCAGCAGTTCGCCGGTGAAGGCGGTGTGCCGTTCGCCGTAGGGGGCCAGGGCCACGGCGTCGCGCGGGGAGGCGGTGAGGACGTACGCGCCCTCGACCGCGGCCTGGGCGGCCAGCGCGTCCTCCTCGCCGGCGAGGGTGCTGGCGGCCCGGCCGCTGAAGCAGCAGTCGAGGACCACCACTTTGCGCCGGGCGGACGAGTCCCGCAGGGCGGCCCGCAGGTGCTGGTAGGCGACGGCGGTGTAGCCCACGTGCTCGCGGGAGCCCTGGAGGGCGAGGTAGAGGTCGGCCGTCGCCGCGTCCCGCATGCCGTGCCCGGCGTAGTAGACCAGCAGCGTGTCGGCGGCCTCCTCCCCCGCGCGGTTGACCGGGTCGAGCACCTCGGCGGGGTGCTGGGGGTCGAGGACGAGCGTGCAGTTCTGCTCGGGGAGTCCCCAGATCGTCGCGTCGCACAGCTCGGCGGCGAGGTCCTTCACGTTGGCCTCGACGGACGGGAGCGCGGCCAGGTGCCGGTAGCCTGCGCTGCCGATGAGGACCGCCCGCGAGGCCGCCGGGTCAGGCAGTCCCGTCATCGGCCCCGTCCGAGTCCCCGCTTCCATTCTCCAGCGCCGCGACGATGCGCCGCAGGCCTTCGGCGTCGCCGGCCTCGTCCCCGGTGAGAGTGATCTCGTACGGGCCCCGGCGCACGGTGAGTGCGGGAGGCCGGCGGCGCGACGCCTGCCACTGGAGCACGGCGAACACCAGCGATCCGGTGGACAGGCCGCTGCCGACGGCCAGTTGGAGGAGGTCGAAGCCGGGCGAGCCCATGGGCGTGCCGTCCTCTGCCTGGGCCGGCTCGCCGCTGCGGATCCGTCCGCGTACGCCGCGGCGGAGCGACTCGTCCTCCGTCAGCCAGAGCAGCAGGGACCGCAGTTCGGTCTCCGGGCCCTGCCCCGCCCTGTGCGGGTCCACCTGTAATGCGTACTCATGCATGTTCTGTGCCCCTCCCCTGTCCGTGGTGTGCGCTGACGCGGGCGAACAGCTCCAGCGCCTGTGGTGCCTTGCCCAGCCGGGCCAGGCACACTGCCTGCCAGTACTGGCAGGCGAGCGTGGTCGGATGGGCCGGGCCCAGCGTCTCCGCGCAGAACGCGTCGAGTCCGCTGAGCAGGTCCACGGCCTCCCGCAGGTTCCCGCGCTGGATCAGACCGACCGCCTCGCGCTGCCGGGACAGCGCGGTCTGCTCGGTCATCCGGCTGCGTACCAGGCGGCGGGTGCTCTGGCTGAGATTGACGTGGTCGGTCCGGCGCGCGCGGTCCTGAGCGGGCAGGACGTCGACCTGGCCCCAGTCGTACTCGGGTTCCTCCCCCGCATCGTCGTCGAGGCTCCACGGCGTGGGCGGGTACGTCGGAACGGGCGGCACGGAAGGGTGGTCGTCCAGGGTTCCGGCGTCCCGGCCGGCGGCGTGGTTGTCCAGGGGGCGGAGGTGCAGTTTGGCGGCGTCGTGGTTCAGCGTGACGTCCTCTTCGTCCGCCCAGGGCCGGATCATGGCCTCCGCGGCGGCGGCGCTGGGGGTGCGGGCCGTCACGTCCCGCGCGCTGAGGGTGTCCACCGCGTGCGCGAGCCCGGCGGGTACCGCCGCCGGGCTGTCGCGCAGCGAGGGCATTCCCTCGCGGATGATCTGGTTGAGCAGCACGTCCACGTGGTGTGCCTCACCGAACGGGGAGGCGCCGGTCAGCATGAAGTAGAGGCAGGCGCCGACCCCGTAGACGTCGGAGGCGGGCTCGGGCAGCTGGCCCCTGATGCGTTCCGGGGCCATGTACTGGGGGGTTCCGAGCAGATCGCTGGCACTGGTGTGGGCGACCTCGCCGGTCAGCCTGGCCAGTCCGAAGTCGTAGAGGACCACCCGGCCGTTCGCGGTGACCCGGATGTTGGCGGGCTTCACGTCGCGGTGGAGCACCCCGCTGTGGTGCGCGGCGCCCAGGCCGGCCAGGGTGTCGGCGGCGATCCGGCAGGCCTCGCCCACGGACAGCGCGCCGCCGGATCCGACGAGTTCGGAGACGTCCGATCCGTCCAGGAACTCCATCGTGAGCCAGGGCGTGCCCTCGTCGATGCCCGTGTCGTACACGCTGACCACGTTGGGGTGGGTGATGCGGCCGAGGGCGCGGGCCTCGCTCTCGAAGCGCCTGGCCGCCGGCTCGCTGACGGTTCCGTAGGCCGTCAGGACCTTGACGGCGACGCGCCGCTGCAGCTTCGTGTCCTCGGCCTCGAAGACGGCGCCCATGCCACCCTGGCCGACCAGCCGTACGGGTTCGAAGCGCGGAGCGAGCCCGCGCGGAAAGACGGCGGCCACGTGATCCCCCCGGGGTGGCGTCAGAGAGCGGCGGTCAGGCCTCGGTCAGGGCCTCCTTGCAGAAGTCACACGGTAGACGTCGTAGACGCCCTCCACACCCCGAACGGCCTTCAGGACGTGACCCAGGTGCTTGGGGTCGCCCATCTCGAAGGTGAAGCGCGAGGTGGCCACCCGGTCGCGGGAGGTCTGTACGGCCGCCGAGAGGATGTTGACGTGCTGGTCCGACAGGACCCGGGTGACGTCCGACAGCAGCCGGGACCGGTCCAGGGCCTCGACCTGGATGGCGACGAGGAAGACCGAGGACTGGGTGGGCGCCCATTCGACCTCCAGCATCCGTTCGGGCTGCTGGGAGAGCGAGTCGACGTTGACGCAGTCCGCGCGGTGAACCGATACGCCGCTGCCCCGGGTGACGAATCCGATGATCGGGTCGCCCGGTACCGGGGTGCAGCAGCGGGCCAGCTTGACCCACACGTCGTCGACGCCCTTGACGACCACGCCCGGGTCGGCGTTGGCGCGCCGCTTGCTGCGGGCGCGCGCCGGCGGAATGCTCTCCTCGATGTCCTCGTTGGCCGCCTCCTCGCCGCCGAGGGCCTGCACCAGCTTCTGTACGACGCCCTGCGCGGCCACGTGGCCCTCGCCGATCGCCGCGTACAGGGAGGAGATGTCGGGGTAGCGCATCTCGTGGGCGAGGGTGACGAGCGAGTCGCCGGTGAGGATGCGCTGGATCGGCAGGTTCTGCTTGCGCATGGCCCGCGCGATGGCGTCCTTGCCGTGCTCGATGGCCTCGTCGCGGCGCTCCTTGGAGAACCAGGCGCGGATCTTGTTGCGGGCCCGCGGGGACTTGACGAAGCCGAGCCAGTCGCGGGACGGGCCCGCGCCCTCGGCCTTGGAGGTGAAGACCTCGACGAGGTCGCCGTTGTCGAGGGTGGACTCCAGCGGGACGAGGCGGCCGTTGACCCTGGCCCCTATGGTCCGGTGGCCGACCTCGGTGTGGACGGCGTACGCGAAGTCGACGGGGGTGGCGCCGGCGGGCAGCGCTATGACGTCGCCCTTGGGCGTGAAGACGAAGACCTCGTTGCGGGAGAGGTCGAAGCGCAGCGAGTCGAGGAACTCGCCCGGGTCCTCGGTCTCCTTCTGCCAGTCGAGCAGCTGCCGCAGCCAGGCCATGTCGTTGACGGTGTCCTGGCCGGCGCTGCCCTTGGCGGCCTGCGGCACGTCGGTGCGGACCTTGGAGGTGCCGGCGACGGTCTGCTGCTTGTACTTCCAGTGGGCGGCGATGCCGTACTCGGCGCGGCGGTGCATGTCGAAGGTGCGGATCTGCAGCTCGACCGGCTTGCCGCTGGGCCCGATGACCGTCGTGTGGAGCGACTGGTACATGTTGAACTTCGGCATCGCGATGTAGTCCTTGAACCGGCCGGGGACCGGGTTCCAGCGCGCGTGCACGGTGCCGAGGGCGGCGTAGCAGTCCCGTACGGTGTCGACGAGGACGCGGATGCCCACCAGGTCGTAGATCTCCGCGAAGTCACGGCCGCGGACGATCATCTTCTGGTAGACGCTGTAGTAGTGCTTGGGTCTGCCGGTGACCGTGGCCTTGATCCGGGCGGCCCGCAGGTCGACCTGCACCTCGTCGGTGACGACGGCGAGGTACTCGTCGCGCTTGGGCGCCCGCTCGGCGACCAGGCGGACGATCTCGTCGTACATCTTCGGGTAGAGGATCGCGAAGGCGAGGTCTTCGAGCTCCCACTTGATCGTGTTCATGCCCAGGCGGTGTGCCAGCGGGGCGTAGATCTCGAGGGTCTCGCGGGCCTTCTTCTCCTGCTTCTCCCGCTTGAGGTAGCGCATGGTGCGCATGTTGTGCAGGCGGTCGGCGAGCTTGATGACCAGGACGCGCGGGTCCTTGGCCATGGCCACGACCATCTTGCGGACGGTCTCGGCCTGGGCGGCCTCGCCGAACTTGACCCGGTCGAGCTTGGTGACGCCGTCGACGAGGAGGGCCACGGCGTCGCCGAAGTCGCGGCGCAGGTCTTCCAGGCCGTACTCGGTGTCCTCGACGGTGTCGTGCAGCAGACCGGCCATCAGGGTGGCGGGGTCCATGCCGAGCTCGGCGAGGATGGTGGTCACCGCGAGTGGGTGGGTGATGTACGGGTCGCCGCTCTTGCGCTTCTGGCCGCGGTGCCAGCGCTCGGCGACCTGGTAGGCCTGCTCCAGCTGGCGCAGCGTCGACGTCTCGATCTTCGGGTCGTTGCTGCGGACTATGCGGAGGAGGGGCTCCAGTACCGGGTTGTACGGGTTGGAGCGCTGTACGCCGAGACGGGCGAGACGGGCCCGCACCCGGTTGGACGACCCGGCCGACTTCACCGGCACGGGCTTGACCGGCGGGGCGGGCGGGGGCGTGGCGGCGGGCGCCGCGGCCGGCTCGGCCTGCGGGTCGGGCTGCGCGGCGGAGAGTGGCTGGACCTCGTCTGGCAAGAGCGCTCCTCAGCGGATCCGGTGCCCGTGTTCCGGTCCGGATAACCCATCGTAGCGAGCCTTCCGCCCCCTCGTTCCCCGAGCCCACGCGTTGGGCATCCACCACCGGTCCACTGCCGGGGCTCCGCCCCGGACCCCGCGCCTCAAACGCCGGCGGGGCTGGAATGACGAAAGCGGCGGGCACCCGGGGGAACCCGGATACCCGCCGCTCGGCAAGCGAACGTCAGACCACGATCAGCGCGTCCAGAGGGGCCTCGCCCAGCGCCGCGCCCAGCTTGGCGCGGCCCGGGAGGAACGACAGCTCCATCAGGACCGCCACCCCGGCGACCTCGGCCCCGGCCCGCCGGATGAGCGAGAGCGACGCTTCGGCGGTGCCACCGGTGGCCAGGACGTCGTCGATGACCATGACCCGGTCACCGGCCGACAGGTCCTCCGCGTGGACCTCGATCTCCGCGGTGCCGTACTCCAGCTCGTAGGACTGCGCCAGGGTCGCCCCCGGCAGCTTCCCGGCCTTCCGCACCGGCACGAAGCCGATGCCGGCCTGTACGGCCACCGGAGCCGCGAGGATGAACCCCCGCGCCTCCAGCCCGACGATCTTCGTCGCGCCGTACCGCCCGGCCAGCTCCACCAGCGCGTCCGTCAGCGCGGCGAACGCCTTCGGGTCCGCCAGCAGCGGGGTGATGTCCTTGAACATCACGCCCGGCTTCGGGTAGTCCGGTACGTCCTTGATCCGGCTGAGCAGCAGCGCCCGTACGTCCTCGGTCAGCGGCCCGCTCACCGGCGCCGCCCCGGCCTGCCCTGCGCCACGACCTGCGGCTCGTCCTCGGCGCCGGCCTCGTGGCCGTCGTCCGGGGACTCCCCCTTCGCCGCCGCGGCCGCCCGCTTCGCGAGCACCCGCTTCTTCAGCGCCTTCATCGCCGGCTCGCGCTCCTTCAGGTCGACGACCAGCGGGGTCGCGATGAAGATCGAGGAGTACGCACCGGCCGCGAGGCCGACGAACAGCGACAGCGAGATGTCGTTCAGCATGCCGGCGCCCAGGAAGCCGCCGCCGATGAACAGCAGGGCCCCGACCGGGAGCAGCGCCACGACGGTGGTGTTGATCGAGCGGACCAGGGTGCCGTTGATGCTGCGGTTGGCGATCTCGCTGTACGTCCAGCGGGTCTGCTTGGTGATGTCCTTCGAGCCCTCCTTGAGACCGTCGAAGACGACGACGGTGTCGTAGAGGGAGTAACCGAGGATCGTCAGCAGACCGATGACCGTGCCCGGGGTGACCTCGAAGCCGACGAGCGCGTACACGCCGACGGTGATCGTGAGGTCGTGGATCAGGGCGATCAGTGCCGCGACCGCCATCCGCCACTCGAAGGCGATGGCGAGGTAGATCACCACGAGGACCATGAAGATGCCGAGGCCGGTCCAGGCCTTGTTCGCGATCTGCTCGCCCCAGCTGGGGCCGACCAGGTCCGCGTTGATGTCGGCCTCGGTGACCTTGAGGTCCGTGGCCAGCTGCTTCTTCACGTCGGCCGCGGCGTCGGTGTCCAGACCGGAGATCTGGATCCGCAGGCCGCCGGTGCCGAGCTCCTGGACGATCGCGTCGTGGCCCGAGGCCTTCTCCGCGTCCTCGGTCGCCTTGGCGATGGAGACGGCCGTCTTCGGGGTGGTGAAGACGGCACCGCCCTTGAACTCGATGCCCATGTTGAGGCCCTGAACGGCCAGGGCCACGATCGCCGTGATGGTGATCAGGATGGAAACGCCGTACCAGAGGAAGCGCTTGCCGATGAAGTCGTAGCCGACCTCACCGCGGTACAGCTTGGCGCCGAGATCTCCCAGCTTCGACATCTCTCACGCCTCCTTTGCGTCGACGGGGACGGGGGCGGAGCCGGTGCGGCGGGACCGGCGCAGCGGGGGCTTGGCGCCGAGCCGCTTCGGGTCGAGGCCGGACCAGGGGTGACCGCTGGAGAAGAACTTCGTCCGGGCCAGCAGCGTCATCACGGGCTTGGTGAACAGGAACACCACGACCACGTCGAGCAGGGTGGTCAGACCCAGCGTGAAGGCGAAGCCCTGCACCTTGCCGACGGTGACGATGAACAGCACCGCGGCGGCCAGGAACGACACGAAGTCGGAGACCAGGATGGTGCGGCGGGCGCGCGGCCAGGCGCGCTCGACGGCCGGACGCAGGGTGCGGCCCTCGCGGATCTCGTCGCGGATGCGTTCGAAGTACACGATGAACGAGTCCGCCGTGATGCCGATCGCCACGATCGCACCGCAGACGGCGGGCAGGTTCAGCGCGAAGCCGATGCCCTTTCCGAGCAGCGCCATGATCGTGTAGGTGAGGATCGCGGAGACCAGGAGGCTGATGATGGCGATGAACGCCAGGCCCCGGTAGTACACCAGCAGGTAGATCACGACGAGGAGCAGACCGATCGCGCCGGCGATCAGGCCGGCCTTCAGCTGCTCGCCGCCGAGCGCGGCGGTGACGGTGGTGACGCTGTCCTCGCTGAAGGAGAGCGGCAGGGCGCCGTACGAGAGCATGTTGCCCAGGTCCTGGGCGGACTGCTGGGTGAAGCCGCCGGAGATCTCGGCGTTGCCGCCGGTCAGCGCCTGGCTCACGGACGGGTCGGAGATGACCTCGCCGTCGAGCACGATGGCGAACTGGTTCTGCGGCATCTGCTTGGTGGCCAGCTCACCGGTGATCTTGGCGAACTTGTCGGCGCCCTTGTCGGTGAACTGCATCGTGACGATCCAGGCACCGCGCTGGGGGTCGATGATCCCCTTGGCGTTCTTCACGTCCTGACCGTTGACCTGGGCCGGGCCGAGGACCCACTTGCCCCAGGCGGCACCGCGCTTGCCACAGGCGAGCATCGGGTCCTCGGGCTTGGCGCCCTTGGCGGCGGCGGCGCGCTGGGCCTCGTCGGCGCAGTTCAGCGCCGCGAACTTGGCCTGCAGGTCCGCCGCGGCGGCCTCGTCGGCCGACGGGGGCGTGGACGCCGACGGGGACGGGGCGGCCTTGCTGTCGTCTGCCTTCTTCGACTCGCTCGCCGAAGGCGTGGGAGTGGGGGCGTTCGGGGCCTTGAGGGCCTCACTGAGCGCACGGCCCTGGGAAGTGGCGCTGGACGACGGGGTTGCCGACGGCGTCTTGCCGTCCGGGGCCTTGGGGGCGCCGGAGCCGCTCGCGGAGGGGCTCGGGCTCTGCGTCCCCTCGGGGGCGGCCGGGGAGCCGTCCGCGAAGGCGAGGACCGGGCGGAAGTACAGCTGGGCGGTGGTGCCGACCTGCTCGCGCGCCTGCTGCTCGTTCATCCCCTTGGGGATGTTCACGATGATGTGGTCCGTGCCCTGCTTCTGGACCTCGGCCTCCGAGACGCCGAGACCGTTGACGCGGCGCTCGATGATCCCGATCGCCGTGTTCATGTTGGTCTCGTTGACCGCGTTCGGCTTGCCGGGCTCGCTCTTGGCCTTGAGCGTGATGCTCGTGCCGCCTGCGAGGTCGATGCCCAGCCGGGGAGTCGTCTGCTTGGAGAGGAACATCCCCGCGGTGAGCGCCACCATCGCGATCAGGATGATCGCCAGGGCGCGCCCCGGCCTCCCCTGAGCCCCCGTGGGCCGCCGGCCCTTCTTCGGTGCTGCCACCTTGTCGTTTCTCCCTGTCCAACCGCCCCGCGCCGGGTCAGCGCGCGGACGGCCACGAAATGTGTGGTGGGGACCCCTGCCCCCCGCAGAAGTGTCACTGGCAGGGACCGCGGAAGCCGCCGGTCAGGCGCCCCGCGGTCCCCGACCGCGCGCTACTTCGCGCCGGCCTCGCCGTCGGCCTTGCCGTCCTTGGGCTCGTCGTCCTTGGGCTCGTCGTCCTTGGGCTCGTCGTCCTTGGGCTCGTCCTTCTTGCCCAGGTCGAGCTTGGGGGCCTCGTCCTCGTCCTTCGTGAGGTCCGTCTTCGGGGCCTCGGTCAGCGAGGACGCGTCGTCGGGGACGACCGGCGTGTCGGTCTCCGCCTCGTCGGTGACGCCGTGGACGATGCGGTTGTACTCCGCGTCCTCCAGGACGGCGCCGATGGCGTTCTTCGCGTAGATCGCGTGGACGCCAGGAGCCACCTCAAGGGTGACGGTGTCGTCGCCGATCTCCTTCACCGTGGCGTACATGCCGCCGATGGTGCGGACGCCGGTACCGGGCGTCATGTGGTCGCGCATCTGCGCGGCCGCCTGCTGCTTCTTCTTGGCGGAGCGGGTCATCAGGAACATCGCGCCGATGAGCACGATGAACGGGAGGAGTGTCATGAGACTCACGGGACGGAGTTCCTTCGCACGACCGCACGCGGACGGCGGCCTTTTCTACGGGGGTGGGCACGCCGACCCGAAGGGTCGGCATCGGCGGAGTCTAGGCGAGTCCGCACCGATGGAACAACGCCCAGCATGGCACCGCAGTTCCTGAGGGCGCGAACCTCCGCGCCGTCAGGCCCCGAACAAGCCCTGTTGTCCGCTTGATCCGCTCCCGTGCTGCTGGGGCGGTACGAGTCCCAGGTGAGCCCATGCGGCGGGCGTCGCGACGCGCCCCCTGGGGGTCCGCGCGAGCAGGCCCTCGCGGACCAGGAAGGGTTCCGCGACCTCCTCCACGGTCTCCCGCTCCTCGCCGACGGCGACGGCGAGGGTGGACAGTCCGACGGGGCCGCCGCCGAAGAGCTTGAGCAGGGCCTCCAGCACGGCCCGGTCCAGCCGGTCGAGCCCGCGCCCGTCCACCTCGTAGACCTGGAGGGCGGTACCGGCCACCTCGCGGTTGATCACACCGTCGGCCCGGACCTGCGCGTAGTCGCGGACGCGGCGCAGCAGGCGGTTGGCGATGCGCGGGGTGCCGCGGGAGCGGCCGGCGATCTCGGCGGCGCCGGCGGTGTCGATCTCGACGTCGAGGAGGCGGGCGGAGCGGTGGATGACGCGCTCCAGCTCCTCGGGGGCGTAGAACTCCATGTGCCCGGTGAACCCGAACCGGTCGCGGAGCGGGGGCGGCAGCAGCCCGGCGCGGGTCGTCGCCCCGACGAGGGTGAAGGGCGGCAGCTCCAGCGGGATGGCCGTCGCGCCGGGGCCCTTGCCGACGATCACGTCGACGCGGAAGTCCTCCATGGCCATGTACAGCATCTCCTCGGCGGGCCGGGACATGCGGTGGATCTCGTCGAGGAAGAGCACCTCGCCCTCCTGGAGGGAGGAGAGGATGGCGGCGAGGTCGCCGGCGTGCTGGATGGCGGGGCCGGAGGTGATCCGGATGGGCGCGCCCATCTCGGCCGCGATGATCATCGACAGCGTGGTCTTGCCGAGGCCGGGCGCGCCGGAGAGCAGGACGTGGTCGGCGGTGGCGCCGCGCTGGCGGGCCGCCTTCAGGACGAGGTCCAGCTGCTGGCGGACCTTCTCCTGCCCGACGAACTCGCCGAGGTCCTTGGGGCGCAGCGCCGCCTCGACGGCGGTGTCCTCGCCGTCGGCTGCCGCCGCCACCAGGCGCTCGGTCTCGGCGTCGGTCTCGTCGTCCCAGTTCACGGTGTCACTCTGCCTTATCGATCGCGTGCGGGTGTTTCGGGCCCCTGCGGCGCCGCTCCCGGGGCTCCGCCCCAGACCCCGCGCCTCAATCGCCGGCGGGGCTTGATTTTGGCCGCCGTAGACCTTTGGGTGCGGCTTGCCAACCGCCGCGCGGCACCTGCGGGCCGAGTCCAGCCAAATCCAGCCTCGCCGGCGATTGAGGCG
>NZ_JBHWUO010000063.1:32638-35523 GCF_042736975.1 Streptomyces sp. NPDC059989 | reverse complement strand
TGTCCGCGGGGTCCCTCCGGGACGTCTCCTCGTCCTCGCGCACCAAGCCCTGTCACGGCGTGCTGCTTTGGTTGCGCGCTCGTCCTGCGGGGACGTCCCTGCGCGCCCCCGCTCCCCCCGCAGGCCCCAGGACCCCGTCCCGGGTGCTGGGGAGTTGATTCGAAGCCGCGCCGGGCGTGGCCGGAGTGGGGCTTGGGGTGGGGACACGCAGGCCCGGGCCCGGTGCGGGGGGAGTCGATTCGAAGCGCGGGCCGGGCGGGGGCGGAGTGGGGGTTGGGGTGGGGACACGCAGGAGGGTCCCCGCAGGACGAGCGCGCAACCTGGGCTTACGCCACGCAGCCGGCCTTCGTGCGCGAGGACGAGGAGACACTCCGGAGGGGCACCGCCCCAACCCCCGCTCCGGCCCCGCCCGAGGGGGACAAACCCAGCCCCGCCGGCGTTTGAGGCGCAAGACCCGCCGAAGCCCCACCGGCCCCGTCCGGACGCGCTCATCAGGCCGGATGCGCGAGGCACTCGTACGCTCGAAGACATGTCAGACGTGTACGCCGCCCGCCGGGACATGCTTCGCGACCGCTGCGCCGCCGCGGGGAACGCCGCCGCACTGATCACGCGTCCGGCGAACGTCCGCTACCTCTCCGGGGCCTCCCCGCTCGGCGCCGTGCTGTTCGTCGGGCCCGTCGAGGACGTGATGTTCTGCGGCACCGCACCCACCGGCGAGGCCGACGAGGGCCGCCTCGACGACCGGCTCCGCGTCTCCGTGCTGGCGAGTGCCGGCGGCGACCCGGCCGTCGCGGCCGGCGACATGGCCGCCTCACTGCGGGCCGAGTCCCTGGCGGTGGAGGAGCACCACCTCACCGTGGCCCGGCACCGGGCCCTGCGCTCCGTGGCACCCAAGCTCCGCCTCTCGGACCTCGGCACCGCCGTCGAACAGCAGCGCCTCGTCAAGGACGAGGAGGAGATCGCCTGCCTCCGCATCGCCGCCGAGATCGCCGACCAGGCCCTCGGCGAGCTGCTGGAGTCCATCCTCGTCGGACGCACCGAACGGCACCTCGCCCTGGAGCTGGAGCGCCGCCTCGTCGACCACGGGGCCGACGGGCCCGCCTTCCCGACCTCCGTGGGCACCGGCCCGCACTCCGGCCGCTCCCGGCACCGGCCCTCCGACCGGCGGGTAGAGGAGGGCGACTTCCTCTCCGTCTGCCTCGGCGCCAACTACCGCGGCTACCGGTGCGAGATCGGCCGCACCTTCGTGATCGGCACCACCCCCGCGGACTGGCAGATCGAGCTGTACGACCTCGTCTTCGCCGCGCAGCGCGCAGGGCGCGAGGCCCTGCTGCCGGGGGCCGCGTACCGGGACGTGGACCACGCCGCGCGCTCCGTACTGGACTCCGCAGGCCACGGCGAAGCCCTCGCTCCGTCGACCGGACACGGCGTCGGCCTCGAAATCGACGAGGACCCGCAGCTTGCACCGACGGCAATGGGTAAACTGGACGCTTGCGTGCCGGTCACCGTCGAACCGGGGGTTCACCTCCCGGGCCGGGGAGGTGTCCGGATCGATGACACGCTCGTCGTACGCCCCGAGGCGGACGGCGGTCCCGAGCTACTCACCATTACGACCAAGGAGCTGCTCGCGCTCTAGTCCGCGTCGCCGGACTGTGCGCGCACCCGTGGTCTTCCAGTGCAGGAGATTCCGCAACCGTGGCTTCCACGAACGACCTCAAGAACGGCATGGTGCTCAAGCTCGAAGGCGGCCAGCTCTGGTCCGTCGTCGAGTTCCAGCACGTCAAGCCCGGCAAGGGCCCGGCCTTCGTGCGCACCAAGCTGAAGAGCGTGATGTCCGGCAAGGTCGTCGACAAGACGTTCAACGCCGGCACGAAGGTCGAGACGGCCACCATCGACCGCCGCGACATGCAGTTCTCGTACATGGACGGCGAGTACTTCGTCTTCATGGACATGGAGACCTACGACCAGCTGATGGTCGACAAGAAGGCTGTCGGCGACGCCGCCAACTTCCTGATCGAGGGCTTCACCGCTTCCGTGGCCCGCCACGAGGGCGAGGTGCTCTACGTCGAGCTGCCGGCCGCCGTCGAGCTGGTCATCCAGCACACCGACCCGGGCGTCCAGGGCGACCGCTCCACCGGCGGCACCAAGCCGGCCACGCTGGAGACGGGCCACGAGATCCAGGTCCCGCTCTTCGTCAACATCGGCGAGAAGGTCAAGGTCGACACCCGCACCAGCGACTACCTCGGCCGGGTGAACAGCTAACCGTGGCTGCCCGGAGCAACGCGCGCAAGCGCGCTTTCCAGATCCTGTTCGAGGCCGACCAGCGCGGGGTGCCCGTGCGCGAGGTCCTCGCGGACTGGATCCGCCACGCCCGGTCGGACGACCGGCAGCCGCCGGTCAGCGCCTTCACGATGGATCTCGTCGAGGGTTACGCCGACAAGGTGAACCGGATCGACGACCTGATCGTCACCTACGCCGTGGACTGGGACCTCGACCGCATGCCGGTCGTGGACCGCAACATCCTGCGGCTCGGTGCCTACGAGCTGATCTGGGTGGACGACACCCCGGACGCCGTGGCCATCGACGAGGCCGTGCAGCTGGCCAAGGAGTTCTCGACGGACGAGTCCCCCTCGTTCGTGAACGGGCTGCTGGCCCGCTTCAAGGACCTGAAGCCGAGCCTGCGCCGCGAGTAGCGAGAAGCCTCAGGCGGTTCGGCGAAACGGAGGGGCGCGCCCCCCCCCACCCGCGGGGCCCCCCGGGTGTGTGGGGTTTAGGCCCCCCCGCCGGCCGCCCCCCCAAACGCGGGGGGGGGGGGGGCCCCCCGGGGCCCGGGGCGGAGCCCCGATCTTTCAGCCGCACACGCCCACCCAGCCCGACCCCACCTT
>NZ_JBHWUO010000063.1:14734-32628 GCF_042736975.1 Streptomyces sp. NPDC059989 | reverse complement strand
CCCTCGTTCGTTAACGGGCTGCGGGCCCGCTACAAGGACCTGAAGCCGCGCCGGCGCCGCGTGTAGCGCGACGCCTCCGGGGTTGCGGCGAACCGGTGGGGCCCGCCGCGCCCGCGGGGCGGGCCCCTCCGTTTGTGTCCGATTCCGGCCCCGCGGCGTCCGGACGCGAAAACGGCGGGTGCCGGGAACCCTCTCGGGCTCCCGGCACCCGCCGGTAACGTTTCTGCTGGTCCTGGGACCGGGGACTAGATGTCCTCGTGGGCCACGGCGCGGCGCGCATCCGCGTCCAGCACGCCCCAGCTGATCAGCTGTTCGGTCAGGACCGAGGGGGACTGGTCGTAGATGACGGCCAGGGTGCGCAGGTCGTCCTGGCGGATCGACAGCACCTTGCCGTTGTAGTCGCCGCGCTGGCTCTGGATCGTCGCCGCGTAGCGCTGGAGCGGGCCGGCCTTCTCGGCGGGCACGCCCGCCAGGCGCTCCAGGTCCAGACGCAGCTTCGGCGGCGGCTCGGCCGCCCCGCCGGGCGTCGTACCCGGCAGCAGTTCCTGCACCGGAACCCCGTAGAAGTCCGCCAGCTCGGCAAGACGCTGGACGGTCACGGCGCGGTCTCCGCGCTCGTAGGAACCGACCACCACGGCCTTCCAACGGCCCTGGGACTTCTCCTCGACACCGTGGAGGGAGAGGCCCTGCTGGGTGCGGATGGCGCGGAGCTTGGCCCCGAGCTGTTTGGCGTATTCGCTGGACATAACGCTCCCGGACGCTGTGACGCTGTGACTACATGGCTGACATGCGGCTCCGCCGCGCGGCTGGTAACTCACTGTGAGGTTACGCAGCGTTACTTGGATGCGTCAAGCCGAATGGTCACCATCGCCCCCTCGGGAACGGCCCCAGGAGCCCCTTGAGGGCCCCCGCGCCCCAGCCCGGTGCGGGGTCGCCGCCATCCCCTGGTACCGTGTGAGACGTACATCAGACGTCCTTTAAGGTCCGTCCCGTGAGGCGGAGAAGGAGGTCCTTTTCATGGACACCCAGCAGAACACCGATGACGCGCGCTCCGTTCTCGAAGCGCAGGACATCGCCCGGGTCCTGACCCGGATCGCCCACGAGATCGTCGAACGCGCCAAGGGCGCCGACGACGTGGTGCTCCTCGGCATTCCCACCCGCGGTGTGTACCTCGCCCGCCGGCTGGCCGCCAAGCTCGAAGAGATCACCGGCACGAAGATCCCGGTCGGCTCCCTCGACATCACGATGTACCGCGACGACCTGCGCATGAAGCCCGCCCGCGCGATCGGCCGCACCGAGATCCCCGGCGACGACATCGACGGCCGCCTCGTCGTCCTCGTCGACGACGTGCTCTTCTCCGGCCGCACCATCCGCGCCGCCCTCGACGCCCTCGGCGACCTCGGCCGCCCCCGCGCCGTGCAGCTCGCCGTCCTCGTCGACCGCGGCCACCGCGAACTGCCGATCCGCGCCGACTACGTCGGCAAGAACCTCCCCACGTCGCTGCGGGAGACCGTCAAGGTCCAGCTCCAGGAGGAGGACGGCCGTGACGCCGTGCTGCTCGGCCAGCGGACCGCCCAGGCAGCCGGGCAGTAGCCCGTACGAAGCACCGGGCCCCGCGCGGGTCCGCGCCGAAGCCTGCCCTGCCCGATCGGGTCGCCCCGCCCGGCCGCCCCGTCCGGCTGCCGTGTTCGAAACCCAGCCAGCCAGCCAGCCTGCCTGCCCTCCTGACCTACGGAGCCATCCAGATGAAGCGCCACCTCATCTCGGCCGCAGATCTCACGCGCGACGATGCCGTCCTGATCCTCGACACCGCCGAGGAGATGGCCCGCGTCGCGGACCGGCCGATCAAGAAGCTGCCCACCCTGCGCGGCCTCACCGTCGTCAACCTCTTCTTCGAGGACTCGACCCGCACCCGGATCTCCTTCGAGGCGGCCGCCAAGCGGCTCTCCGCCGACGTCATCAACTTCTCCGCCAAGGGCTCCTCGGTTTCCAAGGGCGAATCCCTGAAGGACACGGCGCTGACCCTGGAGGCGATGGGCGCCGACGCGGTCGTCATCCGCCACCACGCCTCCGGCGCCCCCTACCGGCTCGCGACCTCCGGCTGGATCGACTCCGCCGTGGTCAACGCCGGCGACGGCACCCACGAGCACCCCACCCAGGCCCTGCTCGACGCCTTCACCATGCGCCGCCGCCTCGTCGGCCGCGACGCCGGCCTCGGCAAGGACCTGAACGGCCGCCGCATCACCATCGTCGGCGACGTCCTGCACAGCCGCGTCGCCCGCTCCAACGTCCAGCTGCTGCACACCCTCGGCGCCGAGGTCACCGTGGTGGCCCCGCCGACCCTGGTCCCGATCGGCGTCGAGAGCTGGCCCTGCGAGGTCTCGTACAACCTCGACGAGGTGCTGCCGAAGTCCGATGCGGTGATGATGCTGCGTGTGCAGCGCGAACGCATGAACGCCGCCTTCTTCCCGACCGAGCGCGAGTACTCCCGCCGGTACGGGCTCGACGGCGACCGCATGGCGAAGATGCCCGAGCACGCCATCGTGATGCACCCCGGCCCGATGAACCGCGGCATGGAGATCACCGCCGAGGTCGCCGACTCCGACCGCTGCACGGCCGTCGAGCAGGTCGCCAACGGCGTCTCCACCCGGATGGCCGTCCTGTACCTGCTGCTCGGAGGCTCCGAGCCCGCCGTCACCCCCACCCACGCCGCCGCCCGTACCGAGGAGACCAAGTAACCATGAGCAAGATCCTTATCCGTGGCGCGAAGGTACTCGGCGGCGAGGCGCAGGACGTCCTGATCGACGGCGAGACCATCGCCGAGGTCGGCCGGAACCTGTCCGCCGACGGCGCGACCGTCATCGAGGCCGAGGGCCAGGTCCTTCTCCCCGGCCTCGTCGACCTGCACACCCACCTGCGCGAGCCCGGCCGCGAGGACTCCGAGACCGTCCTGACCGGCACCCGCGCCGCCGCGAGCGGCGGCTACACCGCCGTCTTCGCCATGGCGAACACCTTCCCCGTCGCCGACACCGCCGGCGTCGTCGAGCAGGTCTGGCGCCTGGGCAAGGAGTCCGGCTACTGCGACGTGCAGCCCATCGGCGCCGTCACCGTCGGCCTGGAGGGCAAGCAGCTCTCCGAGCTGGGCGCCATGCACGACTCCGCCGCCCGCGTCACCGTCTTCTCCGACGACGGCAAGTGCGTCGACGACGCCGTGATCATGCGCCGCGCCCTGGAGTACGTGAAGGCCTTCGGCGGCGTCGTCGCCCAGCACGCCCAAGAGCCCCGCCTCACCGAGGGCGCCCAGATGAACGAGGGCGTCGTCTCCGCCGAGCTGGGCCTGGGCGGCTGGCCGGCCGTCGCCGAGGAGTCGATCATCGCCCGCGACGTGCTCCTCGCCGAGCACGTCGGCTCCCGCGTCCACATCTGCCACCTCTCCACCGCCGGCTCCGTCGAGATCGTCCGCTGGGCCAAGTCCCGCGGCATCGACGTGACCGCCGAGGTCACCCCGCACCACCTCCTCCTCACCGACGAGCTCGTCCGCTCGTACAACGCGGTCTACAAGGTCAACCCGCCGCTGCGCACCGAGAAGGACGTGCTGGCCCTGCGCGAGGCGCTCGCCGACGGCACCATCGACATCGTCGCCACCGACCACGCCCCGCACCCGCACGAGGACAAGGACTGCGAGTGGGCCGCGGCCGCCATGGGCATGGTCGGCCTGGAGACCGCGCTCTCCGTCGTCCAGCAGACGATGATCGAGACCGGGCTGCTCGACTGGGCGGGCGTCGCCGAGCGGATGTCCTTCGCTCCGGCGCGCATCGGCGGCCTGGACAACCACGGCCGTCCCGTCTCGGCAGGTGAACCCGCGAACCTGACCTTGGTCGATACCTCGTACCGTGGTGTCGTGGACCCCGCACACTTCGCCTCCCGCAGCCGCAACACGCCTTACGAGGGCCGTGAGCTGCCGGGGCGCGTCACTCACACCTTCCTGCGGGGCCGGGCAACGGTCGTGGACGGGACGCTGGCGTGACACCTGCAGTAATCCAACTGGCCGCCGAGGCCGCCGAACGACAGTCGGCGGAGGTGACCAGCTTCGGAGCCCGCATCGCGTGGGTGATCGGCCTGGCCGTCTTCATCGCCTTCGTGTACTGGCTGATGCGGCAGGGCTGGAAATGGCGCGGCGCTCTGCAGAACGACCTGCCCGAGCTGCCCGCCGCCCCCGACGGTCTCCCCGAGCACCGGCTGGCCCTGACCGGCCGGTACCACGGGTCCACCACCGCCGGGCAGTGGCTCGACCGGATCGTCGCCCACGGTCTGGGCGTCCGCAGCCGGGTCGAGCTCACGCTCACCGACGCGGGCCTCGACGTGGTCCGACCGGGTGCCACCGACTTCTTCGTACCGGCCGCGCAGCTGCGCGGCGCCCGCCTGGACAAGGGAATCGCGGGCAAGGTACTGACCGAAGGCGGTCTGCTCGTCGTCACATGGGCGCACGGCGACAAGCTGATCGACTCCGGATTCCGCTCCGACCGCGCGGCCGAACACGCCGCCTGGGTCGAAGCCGTCAATCTCATGAACTCATCCATCACGACGGAAGGCGCCGAACGATGACGACCTCCACCAGGGGAGCAGACAAAACTCCCGCCGTACTCGTCCTGGAGGACGGTCGGATTTTCCGCGGCCGCGCCTACGGCGCCCACGGGGAGACCTTCGGCGAGGCCGTGTTCTCCACCGGCATGACCGGCTACCAGGAGACCCTCACCGACCCGTCGTACCACCGTCAGGTCGTCGTGATGACCGCCCCGCACGTGGGCAACACCGGCGTCAACGACGAGGACCCCGAGTCCTCCCGCATCTGGGTGTCCGGCTACGTCGTACGCGACCCCGCCCGCATCCCCTCCAACTGGCGCTCGCAGCGCTCGCTGGACGAGGAGCTGGTCAAGCAGGGCGTCGTCGGGATCTCCGGCATCGACACCCGCGCCCTGACCCGCCACCTGCGCGAGCGCGGCGCCATGCGCGTCGGCATCTTCTCCGGCAACGCCATCTCCGACGACGGCATGCTGCTCGCCAAGGTGCGCCAGTCCGCCGAGATGAAGGGCGCCAACCTCTCCGCCGAGGTCGCCACCAAGGAGACGTACGTCGTCCCCGCCATCGGCGAGAAGCGCTTCACCGTGGCCGCCGTCGACCTCGGCATCAAGGGCATGACCCCGCACCGCATGGCCGAGCGCGGCATCGAGGTGCACGTGCTGCCCGCCACCGCGACCGCCGAGGACATCTACGCGGTCTCCCCGGACGGCGTGTTCTTCTCCAACGGCCCGGGCGACCCGGCCACCGCCGACCACGCGGTCTCGGTCATGCAGGGCGTGCTCGCCCGCAAGACCCCGCTCTTCGGCATCTGCTTCGGCAACCAGATCCTGGGCCGCGCGCTCGGCTTCGGCACCTACAAGCTGAAGTACGGCCACCGCGGCATCAACCAGCCGGTGCAGGACCGCACCACCGGCAAGGTCGAGATCACCGCGCACAACCACGGCTTCGCCGTGGACGCGCCCCTCGACAAGGTCTCCGAGACCCCCTACGGCCGCGCCGAGGTCTCGCACGTCTGCCTGAACGACAACGTCGTGGAAGGCCTCCAGCTGCTCGACCAGCCGGCCTTCTCCGTCCAGTACCACCCCGAAGCCGCCGCGGGCCCGCACGACGCCGCGTACCTCTTCGACCGTTTCACGTCTTTGATGGAAACCGCCCTGATGGAGGCCGAGCGTGCCTAAGCGCACCGATATCCAGTCCGTCCTGGTCATCGGCTCCGGCCCGATCGTCATCGGCCAGGCCGCCGAGTTCGACTACTCCGGCACCCAGGCCTGCCGCATCCTCAAGGCCGAGGGCCTGCGGGTCATCCTGGTCAACTCCAACCCCGCGACGATCATGACCGACCCGGAGATCGCCGACGCCACGTACGTCGAGCCGATCACCCCCGAGTTCGTCGAGAAGATCATTGCGAAGGAGCGCCCCGACGCGCTGCTCCCCACCCTCGGCGGCCAGACCGCGCTGAACACCGCGATCTCCATGCACGAGCAGGGTGTGCTGGAGAAGTACGGCGTCGAGCTCATCGGCGCCAACGTCGAGGCCATCAACAAGGGCGAGGACCGCGACCTCTTCAAGGGCGTCGTCGAGGCCGTCAAGGCCAAGATCGGCTACGGCGAGTCCGCCCGCTCGGTCATCTGCCACTCGATGGACGACGTGATCGCGGGCGTCGACACCCTCGGCGGCTACCCCGTCGTCGTGCGCCCCTCCTTCACCATGGGCGGCGCCGGCTCCGGCTTCGCCCACGACGAGGAAGAGCTGCGCCGCATCGCCGGCCAGGGCCTCATGCTCTCCCCGACCACCGAGGTGCTCCTGGAGGAGTCCATCCTCGGCTGGAAGGAGTACGAGCTGGAGCTGATGCGCGACACCAAGGACAACGTGGTCGTCGTCTGCTCCATCGAGAACTTCGACCCGATGGGCGTCCACACCGGCGACTCCATCACCGTCGCCCCGGCGATGACGCTGACCGACCGCGAGTACCAGCGGCTGCGCGACATCGGCATCGCGATCATCCGCGAGGTCGGCGTCGACACCGGCGGCTGCAACATCCAGTTCGCGATCGACCCGGTCGACGGCCGCGTCATCGTCATCGAGATGAACCCGCGCGTCTCGCGCTCCTCGGCGCTCGCGTCGAAAGCCACCGGCTTCCCGATTGCCAAGATCGCCGCCAAGCTGGCCATCGGCTACACGCTCGACGAGGTCCCCAACGACATCACCGAGAAGACGCCGGCCTCCTTCGAGCCGTCCCTCGACTACGTCGTCGTCAAGGCCCCGCGCTTCGCCTTCGAGAAGTTCCCGCTCGCCGACGCCACCCTCACCACCACCATGAAGTCGGTGGGCGAGGCCATGGCCATCGGCCGCAACTTCACCGAGGCCCTCCAGAAGGCCCTGCGCTCCCTGGAGAAGAAGGGCTCGCAGTTCACCTTCGTCGGCGAGCCCGGCGACAAGGCCGAGCTGCTGGCCACCGCGGTCCGCCCGACCGACGGCCGCATCAACACCGTCATGCAGGCCATCCGCGCCGGCGCCACCCAGGAAGAGGTCTTCGAGTCCACGAAGATCGACCCCTGGTTCGTCGACCAGCTCTTCCTCATCAAGGAGATCGCGGACGACCTGGCCGCCGCCGACAAGCTCCACCCCGAGCTGCTCGCGGAGGCCAAGCGCCACGGCTTCTCCGACGCCCAGATCGCGGAGATCCGCGGCCTGCGCGAGGACGTCGTCCGCGAGGTCCGCCACGCGCTGGGCGTCCGCCCGGTCTACAAGACGGTCGACACCTGCGCCGCCGAGTTCGCCGCGAAGACCCCGTACTTCTACTCCTCGTACGACGAGGAGAGCGAGGTCGCCCCGCGCGAGAAGCCCGCGGTCATCATCCTGGGCTCCGGCCCGAACCGCATCGGCCAGGGCATCGAGTTCGACTACTCCTGCGTCCACGCCTCCTTCGCGCTCAGCGACGCCGGCTACGAGACCGTGATGGTCAACTGCAACCCGGAGACCGTCTCCACCGACTACGACACCTCCGACCGCCTGTACTTCGAGCCGCTGACGCTCGAAGACGTGCTGGAGATCGTCCACGCCGAGTCCCTCGCGGGCCCGATCGCCGGTGTCATCGTCCAGCTCGGCGGCCAGACCCCCCTGGGCCTGGCCCAGGCCCTCAAGGACAACGGCGTCCCCGTCGTCGGCACCTCCCCGGAGGCCATCCACGCCGCCGAGGACCGCGGCGCCTTCGGCCAGGTCCTCGCCGACGCCGGCCTGCCCGCCCCCAAGCACGGCACCGCCACCACCTTCACGGGTGCGAAGGCCATCGCCGACGAGATCGGCTACCCGGTCCTCGTCCGCCCGTCCTACGTGCTCGGCGGCCGCGGCATGGAGATCGTCTACGACGAGGCCCGCCTGGAGTCGTACATCGCCGAGTCCACCGAGATCAGCCCCACCCGGCCGGTCCTGGTCGACCGCTTCCTCGACGACGCCATCGAGATCGACGTCGACGCCCTCTACGACGGCACCGAGCTCTACCTCGGCGGCGTCATGGAGCACATCGAGGAAGCCGGCATCCACTCCGGCGACTCCGCCTGCGCCCTGCCCCCGATCACCCTCGGCGGCTACGACATCAAGCGCCTGCGCGCCTCCACCGAGGCCATCGCCAAGGGCGTCGGCGTCCGCGGCCTGATCAACATCCAGTTCGCGATGGCCGGCGACATCCTCTACGTCCTGGAGGCCAACCCGCGCGCCTCCCGGACCGTCCCCTTCACCTCGAAGGCGACCGCCGTCCCCCTCGCGAAGGCCGCCGCCCGCATCTCGCTCGGCACCACCATCGCCGAGCTGCGCGCCGAAGGCCTGCTGCCGAAGACCGGCGACGGCGGCACCCTGCCGCTCGACGCGCCGATCTCCGTCAAGGAGGCCGTCATGCCGTGGTCGCGCTTCCGCGACATCCACGGCCGCGGCGTGGACACCGTCCTCGGCCCGGAGATGCGCTCCACCGGCGAGGTCATGGGCATCGACTCCGTCTTCGGCACGGCGTACGCCAAGTCGCAGGCCGGCGCCTACGGCCCGCTGCCCACCAAGGGCCGCGCCTTCATCTCCGTCGCCAACCGCGACAAGCGCTCGATGATCTTCCCGGCCCGCGAGCTCGTCGCCCACGGCTTCGAGCTGATGGCCACCTCCGGCACCGCCGAGGTGCTGCGCCGCAACGGCATCAACGCCACCGTGGTGCGCAAGCTCAGCGAGGGCGAGGGCCCGAACGGCGAGAAGACCATCGTCCAGCTCATCCACGACGGCCAGGTCGACCTGATCGTCAACACCCCGTACGGCACCGGCGGCCGCCTCGACGGCTACGAGATCCGCACGGCGGCCGTGGCCCGCAGTGTCCCCTGCCTGACCACGGTCCAGGCACTCGCCGCGGCCGTCCAGGGCATCGACGCGCTCAACCACGGCGACGTGGGCGTGCGCTCCCTCCAGGAGCACGCTGAACACCTGACCGCGGCCCGCGACTAGCAGCCCGAACGAGGTAGGGGGACACCGGTTTCGCTGACGCGACGGGTGTCCCCCTTCTCATGACCGCACGGAGGAGCCTCCCCCCGATGTACAAACTCTTCTTCAACCTGGTCTTCAAGCGCATGGACCCGGAGCAGGCCCACTACACGGCCTTCCGCTGGATCCGCCTCGCGGCCCGCACCCCCGTACTGCGCACCTTCATCGCCGCCTGGCTCGCCCCCCGCTACAAGGAGCTGCGCACCGAGGCGCTCGGCCTGCGCATGCACGGCCCCTTCGGGCTGGCGGCCGGCTTCGACAAGAACGCCGTCGCCATCGACGGGATGTCGATGCTCGGCTTCGACCACATCGAGATCGGCACGGTCACGGCCGAGGCGCAGCCGGGCAACCCCAAGAAGCGCCTCTTCCGCCTCGTCCCGGACCGCGCGCTGATCAACCGGATGGGCTTCAACAACGAGGGCTCGGCGGCCGTCGCGGAGCGCCTGGCGGCCCGCGAGGCGGTCTTCAAGACGGTCGTGGGCGTCAACATCGGCAAGACCAAGGTCGTGCCGGAGGAGGAGGCGGTGGCGGACTACGTCGCCTCCACCGAGCGCCTGGCCCGCCACGCCGACTACCTCGTCGTGAACGTCTCCTCCCCGAACACCCCGGGGCTGCGCAACCTCCAGGCGACCGAGTCGCTGCGCCCGCTGCTGACGGCGGTCCGCAAGGCCGCGGACCGCACCGTGACGGACCGCCGCGTCCCCCTCCTGGTCAAGATCGCCCCGGACCTGGCCGACGAGGACGTCGACGCGGTGGCGGACCTGGCGCTGGAGCTCGGCCTGGACGGCATCATCGCGACGAACACCACCATCGCGCGGGAGGGCCTGGGCCTGCGCTCCGACCCGTCCCTCGTGAAGGAGACGGGCGGACTGTCCGGCGCCCCGGTCAAGGAGCGCTCCCTGGAGGTCCTGCGCCGCCTGTACGCCCGCGTGGGGGACCGGCTGGTCCTCGTCGGCGTCGGGGGCGTGGAGAACGCCGAGGACGCCTGGCAGCGGATCCTGGCGGGCGCCACGCTGGTCCAGGGCTACAGCGCCTTCATCTACGAGGGCCCCTTCTACGCCCGCGCCATCCACAAGGGCCTGGCCGCGCGCCTGGCCACCAGCCCGTACGCGACGCTCGCCGAAGCGGTGGGCGCCGAGACCCGAAAGGCCGCGCAGTGACCCTGACCCCGTTTGGCACCCGCCTCCGCGAGGCGATGGACTCCCGCGGCCCGCTGTGCGTGGGCATCGACCCGCACGCCGCGCTGCTGGCGCAGTGGGGCCTGAACGACGACATCGCGGGCCTGGAGAGCTTCTCCCGTACGGTCGTGGAGGCGCTGGCCGAGTCGGTGGCGGTCTTCAAGCCGCAGGCTGCCTTCTTCGAGCGGTTCGGCTCGCGGGGCATCGCGGTGCTGGAGCGGACGGTGGCGGACGCGCGGTCGGCGGGCACGCTCGTCGTGATGGACGCCAAGCGGGGCGACATCGGCTCGACGATGGCCGCGTACGCCGAGACCTTCCTCTCGCCGTCCTCCCCGCTCTTCTCCGACGCGCTGACGGTCTCCCCGTACCTGGGCTACGGCTCCCTGAAGCCGGCGGTCGACCTGGCGCGGGAGTCGGGCGCGGGCCTGTTCGTCCTGGCCCTCACCTCGAACCCGGAGGGCGCGGAGGTCCAGCGGGCGGTCCGTTCGGACGGCCGGACGATCGGCGCGACGATGCTGGCCCACCTGGCTGCGGAGAACGAGGGCGCCAGCCCCATGGGCTCCTTCGGAGCGGTGGTCGGCGCCACGCTCGGCGACCTGTCCTCCTTCGACCTGGACATCAACGGCCCGCTGCTCGCCCCCGGGATCGGCGCCCAGGGCGCGACGGCGGCCGACCTCCCGGCGGTCTTCGGCAAGGCCGTGCACAACGTGGTCCCGAACGTGTCGCGGGGCGTGCTGAAGCACGGTCCGGACGTCTCGGCCCTGCGCGCCAGTGCGGCCGCCTTCGCCGACGAGATCCGCGAGGCGGTTTCCGCGTAGCGAGGCCGGCCGGATGTGATCCGCGTCACGGATTCCATCGTGGCGTGCGCCGTTCTCCGCGAATCGGCGGAGAACGGCGCGCGGCCCTCGCCGCACACGGATTCGGTGCGTTCAAGGACGCCGTCGGACACGCGTGTCGCACGACCTGACGAAATTCGAACGTCTTTCACCGGACAAAACAGGGGTACTTTGTCCGTGATGTACGGTTCAGTGGAGGCTGACCAGGACTTTTCGTCCGTTCTCGCTGACTGGAGCGGCCATGGCCGCTAGTCTCCGACCAGAGTGAACGTGCAGCGAACGAATTCCAGCGCTGTTCGGGATCTCGCCTGGTGTGGTGCCTTTGGGTTCCCCACCGGTCCGTATCCGACAGTTCGACATCCGAGGTGACGTAGGCGTGGCTCTTCCGCCCCTTACCCCTGAACAGCGCGCAGCCGCGCTCGAAAAGGCCGCCGCGGCTCGCCGGGAGCGGGCCGAGGTGAAGAATCGACTCAAGCACTCCGGCGCCTCGCTCCAAGAGGTCATCAAGACGGGCCAGGAGAACGACGTCATCGGCAAGATGAAGGTCTCCGCCCTGCTGGAGTCCCTGCCTGGCGTGGGCAAGGTGCGCGCCAAGCAGATCATGGAGCGCCTCGGCATCTCCGAATCCCGGCGTGTCCGAGGTCTCGGCTCCAACCAGATCGCTTCTCTGGAGCGTGAGTTCGGCACTCCTGCCGGCTGACGCGTCGCCTGAAGTTCTTCCGGCGTTCTCAGGCAGTCCCGGGAACCTGGATAATCGCTCTATGGCAGCAGAGGTTCGTCCGCGGCTGACCGTGCTCTCCGGCCCCTCGGGGGTCGGCAAGAGCACGGTCGTCGCGCATATGCGCAAGGTTCACCCCGAGGTCTGGCTCTCGGTGTCGGCCACCACCCGCAAGCCGCGGCCCGGTGAGCGACACGGAGTCCACTACTTCTTCGTCAACGACGACGAGTTCGACAAGCTGATCGCCAACGGCGAGCTGCTGGAGTGGGCCGAGTTCGCGGGCAACCGCTACGGCACACCACGCGGCGCGGTGCTGGAACGCCTGGAAAACGGCGAGCCGGTACTGCTGGAGATCGACCTCCAGGGCGCACGGCTCGTACGCGAGTCGATGCCCGACGCCCAGCTGGTCTTCCTGGCCCCGCCGAGCTGGGACGAGCTCGTGCGCCGGCTGACCGGCCGGGGCACCGAATCGGCCGAGGTCATCGAGCGCAGGCTGGGGACCGCCAAGATCGAACTCGCTGCCGAGTCCGAGTTCGACACCACCCTGGTCAACACCTCCGTCGAGGACGTGGCGCGTGAGCTGCTAGCCTTGATGGAAGTTGTCTGATCGTTGATCGATCGTTTCGATTCGATCAATGCCTGATCTTTCACCCATCTTCGGAAGGTAGAGCGTGTCCTCTTCCATCACTGCGCCCGAGGGCATCATCAACCCGCCGATCGACGAGCTGCTCGAGGCCACGGACTCGAAGTACAGCCTCGTGATCTACGCGGCCAAGCGCGCGCGTCAGATCAACGCGTACTACTCCCAGCTCGGCGAGGGCCTGCTGGAGTACGTCGGCCCGCTGGTGGACACCCACGTCCACGAGAAGCCGCTTTCGATCGCGCTGCGCGAGATCAACGCGGGTCTGCTGACCTCCGAGGCCATCGAGGCCCCGGCTCAGTAAGGCACGGCGATTTCCTTTCACCACAGGCCCGGCAGAACATCTGCCGGGCCTGTGGTGTGTCATGGGTAGGTACGACGGATGTGTCGAAGGGGAGTGCGTGGTGGCTAAGCCGAAGGTCGTGCTGGGGGTCAGCGGCGGGATCGCCGCCTACAAGGCGTGCGAGCTGCTGCGCCGCCTGACCGAGTCCGGGCACGAGGTGCGGGTGGTGCCGACGGCCGCGTCGCTCCACTTCGTCGGCGAGGCCACCTGGGCCGCCCTGTCCGGGAACCCGGCCTCCACCGAGGTCTGGGAGACCGTCCACGAGGTCCCCCACGTGCGCATCGGGCAGACGGCCGACCTCGTCGTCGTCGCCCCGGCCACCGCCGACATGCTGGCCAAGGCCGCCCACGGGCTCGCCGACGACCTGCTCACGAACACCCTGCTCACCGCGCGCTGTCCCGTGGTCTTCGCCCCCGCCATGCACACCGAGATGTGGGAGCACCCCGCCACCCAGGAGAACGTGGCCACCCTGCGGCGGCGCGGCGCCCTCGTCATCGAACCCGCCGTGGGCCGGCTCACCGGCAAGGACACCGGCAAGGGCCGGCTGCCCGACCCCGAGGAGATCTTCGAGGTGTGCCGAGGGGTCCTGGCGCGCGGCGTGGCCGAGCCCGACCTCGTCGGGCGGCACGTGGTGATCAGCGCCGGCGGCACGCGCGAGCCCCTGGACCCGGTCCGCTTCCTCGGCAACCGCTCCTCCGGCAAGCAGGGCTACGCGCTCGCCCGCACCGCCGTCGCGCGCGGGGCCCGGGTCACCCTCGTGGCGGCCAACACCGCGCTGGCCGACCCGGCCGGGGTGGACGTCGTACGCGTGGGGACGGCCGTACAGCTGCGGGAAGCCGTGCTCAAGGCCGCCGCGGACGCCGACGCCGTGGTCATGGCGGCGGCCGTGGCCGACTTCCGGCCCGCCGAGTACGCCGGCGGGAAGATCAAGAAGAAGGACGGGCAGGAGCCCGCGCCGGTCGCCCTCGTGCGCAACCCCGACGTCCTCGCGGAGATCTCGGCCGAGCGGGCCCGGGAGGGGCAGATCGTGGTCGGATTCGCCGCGGAGACCGACGACGTGCTCGCCAACGGCCGCGCCAAGCTCCGGCGCAAGGGATGTGATCTTCTCGTCGTCAACGAGGTCGGCGAGACCAAGACCTTCGGTTCCGAGGAGAACGAGGCCGTCATCCTGGCTTCGGACGGGTCGGAGACCCAGGTGCCCTACGGCCCGAAGGAAGCCCTGGCGGAGGTGATTTGGGACCAGGTGGCGCCCCGGCTCGCCGCGCGACGCGCCTGACCGGTATGCCTTCTCATGGTCACTTTCGTAGGCCAGAATGGAGTGCCGCAGGTCACACCCGATTCATAGGGCGAGACGGGTGGTCCGGCAAACGGTGGCGACCGATAAACTGCATTCGGAACGTGATCGGGCGCAGCCCCCGATGTGGTTCCGCCAAATGATCAGCCAGCAGCCGCTGCAACCCCAGGGAGCGTTGTGTCCCGTCGTCTGTTCACCTCGGAGTCTGTGACCGAGGGCCACCCTGACAAGATCGCTGACCAGATCAGCGACACGATCCTCGACGCACTTCTCACCGAGGACCCGACCTCGCGTGTCGCGGTGGAGACCCTCATCACCACGGGTCTCGTGCACATCGCCGGAGAGGTGACGACGAAGGCGTACGCGCCGATCGCGCAGCTCGTCCGCGAGAAGATCCTCGAGATCGGCTACGACTCGTCCAAGAAGGGCTTCGACGGCGCCTCCTGTGGCGTGTCGGTGTCCATCGGCGCGCAGTCCCCGGACATCGCGCAGGGCGTCGACACCGCGTACGAGACGCGCGTCGAGGGTGACGAGGACGAGCTCGACAAGCAGGGCGCCGGCGACCAGGGCCTGATGTTCGGCTACGCCTGCGACGAGACCCCCGAGCTCATGCCCCTCCCGATCCACCTGGCGCACCGGCTCTCCCGCCGGCTGTCCGAGGTCCGCAAGAACGGGACCATCCCGTACCTGCGCCCCGACGGCAAGACCCAGGTCACCATCGAGTACGACGGCGACAAGGCCGTCCGCCTCGACACGGTCGTGGTCTCCTCGCAGCACGCCTCCGACATCGACCTGGACTCGCTGCTCGCGCCCGACATCCGCGAGTTCGTCGTCGAGCACGTGCTGGCCCAGCTCATCGAGGACGGCATCAAGCTGGACACCGAGGGCTACCGCCTCCTGGTGAACCCGACCGGCCGCTTCGAGATCGGCGGCCCGATGGGCGACGCGGGTCTGACCGGCCGCAAGATCATCATCGACACGTACGGCGGCATGGCCCGCCACGGTGGCGGTGCCTTCTCCGGCAAGGACCCGTCGAAGGTCGACCGCTCCGCCGCCTACGCCATGCGCTGGGTCGCGAAGAACGTCGTCGCCGCCGGCCTCGCCTCGCGCTGCGAGGTCCAGGTCGCGTACGCCATCGGCAAGGCCGAGCCCGTCGGCCTGTTCGTCGAGACCTTCGGCACCGCCAAGGTCGAGGTCCAGAAGATCGAGGACGCGATCGGCGAGGTCTTCGACCTCCGCCCGGCCGCGATCATCCGCGACCTGGACCTGCTGCGCCCGATCTACGCCCAGACCGCCGCCTACGGCCACTTCGGCCGCGAGCTGCCGGACTTCACCTGGGAGCGCACCGACCGCGTGGACGCGCTGCGCGCGGCCGCCGGCCTGTAAGCACCACCGTAGGCACCACCGCTTGAGACGAACGGCCCCGGACCCTCGGTCCGGGGCCGTTCGCATGCCCGCCGCCTCGGGCCCGTCCGCTGTCGGTGGGGTTTGGTAAGAATGCGGGTGTGAGCAGCACGAACGATTCCGAGCAGCGGGGCGGGGACGAGAGTCCCGGCGGCCCGCCGGAGCAGCTCGCGCTGATCCGGGAGATGGTCGCCGAGGCGAAGGCCAAGGCGCCCAAGGCGAAGCCCCGCACCTGGCGCGGGGCCGCCGTCGCCGAGGAGCTGCCCGTAGCCCGCGTGCTCGTGAACAAGGGCGTGCTCCACCTCGACCGGCTCTTCGACTACGCGGTTCCCGCCGAGCTCTCCGAGTCCGCCCAGCCGGGCGTCCGCGTCCGGGTCCGCTTCGGCGCGGGCTCCCACCGGGTGCACGGCGGCCGCCGCGAGGGCGGCGGGCTCATCGACGGCTTCATCGTCGAACGCCGCGCCGACTCCGACTACAACGGAGCCCTCGCCGCCCTCGCCCAGGTCGTCTCGCCCGAAGTGGTCCTCGGCCCTGCCATGCTGGCCCTCACCCGGGCCGTCGCCGACCGGTACGCCGGCAGCCTGGCCGACGTACTCCAGCTCGCCCTGCCCGCGCGGAGCGCCCGCGCCGAGGCCAAGCCCTCACCCGAACCGCTGCCCCCGCCCGCCGCGCCCGAGCCCGCCGGCTGGGAGCGCTACGGCGCCGGCCCCGCCTTCCTCCGCTCCCTCGCCGGCGGCGGCACCCCGCGCGCCGTCTGGACCGCCCTGCCCGGCCCCGGCTGGGCCGACGAACTCGCCCGCGCCATGGCCGCCACCCTCGCCTCCGGACGCGGAGCCCTCGCCGTCGTCCCCGACGGACGGACCGCCGCCCGCGTCGACGCCGCGCTCACCGCCCTGCTCGGCGAGGGGCGGCACGCGCTGCTCACCGCCGAATCGGGCCCCGAGAAGCGCTACCGCCAGTGGCTGGCCGTGAGCCGGGGCTCGGTGCGCGCCGTCGTCGGCACCCGGGCCGCGATGTTCGCCCCCGTACGCGACCTCGGGCTGGTCGCCATCTGGGACGACGGCGACTCCAGCCACAGCGACGACCGCGCCCCCTTCCCGCACGTCCGCGAGGTCCTGGAACTGCGCGCGGTCACCGACGGCTGCGCCTTCCTCGCCGGGAGCACGAGCTGCACCGTCGAGGCCGCCCAGCTGGTCGAGTCCGGCTGGGCCCGGCCGCTGGTCGCGAGCCGCGAGACGGTCCGGGAGTGCGCCCCCCGGATCCGGACCGTGGGCGACGAACTGCTGGCCCGGGACGAGGCGGCCCGCGCCGCGCGCCTGCCGAGCCTGGCGTGGGAGACCGTACGCGAGGGGCTGAGGACCGGGCCCGTCCTGGTACAGGTGCCGCGGCGCGGCTACGTGCCGCGGCTGGCGTGCGAGCGGTGCCGTACGCCGGCCCGCTGCACCGTCTGTGCCGGGCCGCTGGAGGCCCCCGACGCGCGGGACCTGCACTGCGGGTGGTGCGGGCGGGCCGAGCCGGCCTGGCACTGCGAGGAGTGCGGGTCCTTCCGGCTGCGGGCCCAGGTGGTCGGAGCGCGGCGGACCGCCGAGGAGCTGGGGCGGGTCTTCCCGGCCGTGCCCGTACGGACCTCCGGTCGCGACCACATCCTCGACGAGGTACCGGACCGGCCCGCGCTGGTGGTGTGCACCCCCGGGGCCGAACCGGTCGCGGCCGGCGCCGGATACGCGGCCGCCCTGCTGCTCGACGGCTGGGCGATGCTGACCCGGCCCGACCTGCGGGCGGGCGAGGACGCGCTGCGGCGGTGGATCGCGGCCGCCTCGCTGGTACGGGGGGACGGCCAGGTCGTGGTCGTCGCCGAGCCGACGCTGCGGCCGGTCCAGGCGCTGGTGCGGTGGGACCCCGTCGGGCATGCGGTCCGGGAGCTCGCGGAGCGGGCACAGCTAGGCTTCCCGCCGGTCTCCCGGATGGCGGCCGTGGCCGCCGGGCGGGGCGAGGCCATCGAGGCCTTCCTGGCCGGAGCCGGGCTGCCGGCGGACGCGGAGGTCCTGGGGCCGGTGCCGGTGGCGGGGCGGCGGGGTGAGGCCTCTCCGGGGGAGCGGGCGCTGGTCCGCGTGCCCCCGGGCAGCGGTGCCGCGCTGGCGGCCGCGCTGAAGTCGGCGCAGGCCGCTCGCCTCGCGCGGGGCGTCCCGGCCTCGGAGGCGGTCCGGGTCCGGATCGACCCGCCGGACATCGGCTGACGGTCGGGCTGCCGCTGCGCGGGGCTTTCCCCTACCCGCCCTTCCTCCGTTCCCTGGGGCTCCGCCCCAGACCCCGTACGTGCGCTCCGCGCCCGTGCCCTCAAACGCCGGGCGGGCTGGAATCAGCCCCGCCGGCGTTTGAGGCGCG
>NZ_JBHWUO010000063.1:0-14724 GCF_042736975.1 Streptomyces sp. NPDC059989 | reverse complement strand
GGGTCCGGGGCGGAGCCCCGGGAGCGGCGGCCGGGGTCGCAAGCCCCGCCGCGCGGCGGAGCCGCAAATGCGGCACAGCGGGAAGGGGCGGGGTGGGGGAAGCCGCCCGCAGGGCAGCGGACCGCGGCGGGACGCCGAACGCCCCCGGTGGGAGCGGCCGGGTGGGGCGCTCCCACCGGGGGCGGGGTCAGGCACGGCGGTCCGGTCCTGCCGTCAGGGGTCGGCGTCCCGGCGGCGGCCGAACGGTCAGCCGTTCCGGGGACCGGGGAAGGCGGCCGGGCGGGACGCACCCGCCGCACCCGCCGCGGCCTGGGACTCCTCGCGCAGCGGCTGCGGCGGCACCGAGCGCGCCGCCGGAATCGAGGGCAGCGGCCCCAGCGTCCGCGTCGTCGTGCCCTCGGCCGGCGGCTCGACGGACTCCGCCGCCTGCGCGCGCCGCGCACCGTACCGCCGGTGCACGGCCTGCTTGGTGACGCCGAGCGCCGAACCGACCGCGTCCCACGAGAAGCCGAGCGAGCGGTCGAAGTCCACCGCGGCGGTGACCAGCGTCTCGACGCTGTCCCGCAGCTCCTGGGCGAGGCGGACGGTGGGCGCGGGCGCCCGGCCGTAGACGACGAAGCCCGTGGAGGGGCCTGAGCGGCGCGGGCGGTACACGTTGCCGAGCTGGGCGGTGAGCGTACGCAGAGCATCCACCTGCCGGCGAACCCGCTCGATGTCCCGCACCAACAGGTGCAGGCTGGCCCGGGCTTGGGCGTCGTGGGTGGCGTGGTCGGCCATGAAGAAGCCTCTCGAACCGGTGCTGAAGGGCGGATCGGGCCGCAGACACCGTTCACAACGCGGCCCGTTTTGGTCAATCTCTCTTGACCAACGCGCCACCCGGCGCCCAGGTCACGCTGTGGGGGCGTGTCGGCATATGCGAGAGGCGCGTGTGTGTGCGTACGCCCCCTCGACACCACAGGTGGGTGGCCCGGCGTACGCCCCATAGACTGGTGCGCTGCTGACAGCCGAGATAGCGAGGTAGGACCCAGTGAAGCTCGTCTTCGCAGGCACCCCCGAGGTCGCCGTGCCCGCCCTGGACGCCCTGATCGCCTCCGGGCGGCACGAGGTCGCGGCCGTCGTCACCCGGCCCGACGCACCGGCCGGCCGCGGTCGCCGGCTCGTCGCCAGCCCGGTCGCCGAGCGCGCCGAGGAGGCCGGGATCGAGGTCCTGAAGCCCACCCGGCCGCGCGACCCCGAGTTCCAGGCCCGGCTGCGCGAGATCGACCCCGACTGCTGCCCGGTCGTCGCCTACGGGGCCCTGCTGCCCAAGAGCGCCCTCGAGATCCCCCGCCACGGGTGGGTCAACCTGCACTTCTCGCTGCTGCCGGCCTGGCGCGGGGCCGCGCCGGTCCAGCACTCGATCATGGCGGGGGACCAGGTCACCGGCGCCTCCACCTTCCAGATCGAGGAGGGCCTGGACTCCGGCCCGGTCTACGGCATCCTCACCGAGGAGGTCCGTCCCACCGACACCAGCGGCGACCTCCTGACCCGCCTCGCCTTCGCCGGGGCCGGCCTGCTCGCCGCCACCATGGACGGCATCGAGGACGGCACCCTGCGCGCGGTCGAGCAGCCCGTCGACGGGATCTCCGTCGCGCCCAAGATCACCGTGGAGGACGCCCGGATCGACTGGACGGCCCCCGCGATGCGCGCCGACCGCGTCGTACGCGGCTGCACCCCGGCCCCCGGCGCCTGGACCGTATTCCGCGGCGAGCGGCTCAAGCTGATCTCGGTCGGCCTGGTGACCGACCGCACCGACCTCGCCCCCGGCGTGCTGGCCCCCGCCAAGAACAACGTCTACGTCGGCACCGGCTCGCACGCCGTGGAGCTGCTCTGGGTACAGCCCCAGGGCAAGAAGCCGATGCGCGGCGCCGACTGGGCGCGCGGGGTGCGGATCGCCCCCGGCGAGCGGCTCGGCGGGGCGGACGTAGGCTGAACCGTGTAGCCGTGCCGGCCTGACCGCCGGCACCCGCAGTACCTCGTCACTCCCGTAGCACTCGTAAATCCGGAGCACCTTTCAGTGAGCGAACAGCCCCGTCGTCGTCCCGCCGCCGCAGGCGCGGGTGGCAAGCCGCCGCGCCAGGCCAAGCAGGCCAAGCCGTACCGCAGGCCGCAGAAGGACCCCGTCCGGATGCTGGCCTTCGAGGTGCTGCGGGCGGTGGACGAGCGCGACGCGTACGCGAACCTCGTACTGCCCCCGCTGCTGCGCAAGGCCCGCCAGGACGAGAGCTTCCAGGCGCGCGACGCGGCACTGGCCACCGAACTGGTCTACGGGACGCTGCGCCGGCAGGGCACGTACGACGCGGTCATCAAGGCGTGCATCGACCGGCCGCTGCGCGAGGTGGACCCGCCGGTGCTGGACGTGCTCTCGCTCGGCGCCCACCAGCTCCTCGGCACCCGCATCCCGACGCACGCGGCCGTCTCGGCGAGCGTGGAGCTCGCCCGGGTGGTGCTCGGCGACGGGCGCGCGAAGTTCGTCAACGCCGTACTGCGCAAGATCGCCGCGCACGACCTGGACGGCTGGCTGGAGCGGGTCGCACCGCCGTACGAGGACGACGCCGAGGAACACCTCGCCGTCTACCACTCGCACCCGCGCTGGGTCGTCAGCGCCCTGTGGGACTCCCTGGGCGGCGGACGCGCCGGGATCGAGGACCTGCTGGAGGCCGACAACGAACGGCCCGAGGTCACCCTGGTCGCACGGCCGGGCCGGTCCACGCCGGAGGAACTGGTGGAGGCGGTCGGCGAGGACTCGGCGCTGCCGGGCCGCTGGTCCCCGTACGCCGTCCGGATGGCCGAGGGCGGCGAGCCGGGCGCACTGGAGGCCGTGCGCGACGGGCGCGCGGGCGTCCAGGACGAGGGCAGCCAGCTGGTGGCCATGGCCCTCGCGGCCGCGCCCGTAGAAGGCCGCGACGAGCGCTGGCTGGACGGCTGCGCGGGCCCCGGCGGCAAGGCGGCCCTGCTCGCGGCGCTCGCGGCGCAGCGCGGGGCGTTCCTGCTGGCCTCCGAGAAGCAGCCGCACCGGGCGCGCCTCGTGGAGCACGCCCTGGCCGGCAACCCCGGCCCGTACCAGGTCATCGCGGCCGACGGCACCCGGCCGCCGTGGCTGCCGGGCTCCTTCGACCGCGTCCTGATGGACGTGCCCTGCACCGGCCTCGGCGCCCTGCGCCGCCGCCCGGAGGCCCGCTGGCGCCGCCGCCCCGAGGACCTGGAGGGCTTCGCCCCGCTCCAGCGGTCCCTGCTGCGCGAGGCCCTGTCGGCCGTCCGGGTGGGCGGCATCGTGGGCTACGCGACGTGCTCCCCGCACCTGGCGGAGACCCGCGTCGTCGTCGAGGACGTCCTGAAGGGCCGCGGCGCGGGCAACTCCCCGGTCGCCGCCGAACTGATCGACGCCCGCCCGTACATGGCGGGCGTCCCCGCCCTGGGCGACGGGCCGGACGTCCAGCTCTGGCCGCACCTGCACGGGACGGACGCGATGTACCTGGCCCTGCTGCGGCGGGTGGCGTAGCGGCCGCGCGGGCGTGCGGGGGCTCGGGCCGCTGTCATGCACTCGCCTCCTTACGGGGAGCGGGTGGCCACGTCGAAGGCGAGCCCGCGGGGTTGCAGGATGGTGCGCGTGCTGAACACAGGCACTGTGCCCGCCGTACGGCTGAGCCGGTAGCGGCCGGCGAGCGTCGCGGTGGCGACGACCATCGCGACCATCGCGAAGTGCGCCCCCAGACAGTTCCGGGGCCCGCCGCCGAACGGCATGAAGGCGTACTTGGGCAGCGGGGTGGCAGTGGACCGCTCGATCCAGCGGTCGGGGCGGAAAGCCGTCGGCTGGTCGTAGTGGCGCGGGTCCCGGTGGAGCACGAAGGGACTGACGGCCACTCGCTGACCGGGGTGCAGGGGGTGGCCAGCGAGCTCGGTGGGCTGCTCGACCGTCCTCTCCAGCATCCAGAGCGGCGGATAGAGCCGAAGCGTCTCCTTCACGACGGCCTCGGTGACGACCAGGCGGGGCACATCGGACGCGGTCGGCAGCCGGCCCGTCAGCTCCCCGTCGACCTCGTCCCGTACCCGGCTGTGTACGTCAGGCTGCTGGTCGAGGAGGAGGAAGAGCCAGGCCAGCGCGGCCGCGGTGGTCTCATGGGCGGCGAAAAGGATCGCCACGACGATACTGGCCGCACCCCTGGGGGTGATCGCTCCCTCGTCGCACGCAGCGTTGAGGAGGTCCGCGACCACTCCGGAGCAGCCCTCCTGCCGCGTTCTGCGCCCCTCGATCAGGCGGGACACTTCGGAGGCCAGCTCCCGGCCGACACGATGAAGACGCCGCTTGCGCAGTGACGGCCAGCGGGCGGGCAGCGACACCGTGCCGGGCAGCAGCGCATCCTGCAGACGGGCCACCAGGGCGGGAACGTTGCCGACCTCGGGCCCCAGGCAGAACTCGGCTATGAGGTGGGCGCTGAGCTCTTCCAGCGCCGGGATCGCGTCGATCGTGCCCAGGGCCCGCCAGCTCTCCGCATGCCGGACCACCGTCGCCGCGAGGCGCTCCTCGGCGGCGCGTACACCGGTTCGGTTCAGTCCGTGGCCCGCCAGCTTGCGGGCCCGCATCCACCGGACCAGGTCTTCCGACGCGGAGCCTCCGTCGGCCTCCTCGCCCAGGAGGTCCCGGGTGATGGCGTAGGTGCTGTTGGTGTGCTTGAGGACCGCCTCCGCCAGGACCGGTGAGTTGACCATGTACAGCTCATCGTCGAAGCGGACCAGGTCGCCGTACTGCCGCTGGTGGAGCAGGAAGCCGAGCCGATCGCGCTCGAAGGCGCGCATCGCGCCCCGCCCCCCGGTCCCGACGGGACCGGGGGGAATGGAGGCCGACCGCATGGGTCAGAGTTCCTGTGCGTAGTAGTAATAATACGAACTGTCACTCGGATCGGACATTCCGAGCACGTGCCGTACCGAGCTCCGCTCGACCCGGGCTCCTGAGGGATCGCCGGCCAGGGAAGCGGAACTGGGTGCGGCCATGGCCGATCCGGCACCGATGAGCGCGGCGGCGGCGGAGACCGCCACGAGGACCATCTTGCGGATGGGAGTAAGGGCAGCCATGGCTGTCCTCCTTTCGGGCTGCCGGGCGGCGGATCCGCCCGGCCTCTTGCCCTCCATTGCGCCCGCCCGGGGGCCTGGGGACACGTCCCGGGACCTCGGGACATGGCTCCCGCCCGCCGGCGTGGCACAATGCCCCGGCCCTACGGCCGGGCGTAGAAGTTCCGCTCCCAGCGGTGCTTGGCGAGTACGGCGAGCTGCTCGGCGGTCAGGGGGCGGCCGTCGCTCACGGCCGTGTTGCGCTCCACGTTGCGGACGGTGCGCATGCCGGGGATGACGGTGGAGACGGCCGGCGCGCTCAGTACGTAGCGCAGCGCGGTCTCCGCCATCTCGCCCGTGGAGATGCCCAGGTCGGCGGTGATCGCGTCGATGTGCCGCTCGACCTGCGCGGGGCGGTCGCCGCGGAAGTAGCGGCTGCGGAAGTCCCCTTCGGGGAAGGTGGACCCGGCCGTGACGCGCCCCGTCAGGCCGCCCTCGTCGAGGGCCACGCGGACGATCACGCCGACGCCCTCCTCCTCGCAGGCGGGGAAGAGGGTGTCGGCCGGGGACTGGTCGAAGATGTTGTAGATCACCTGCACGGTGTCCACCACACCGCTGCGCACCAGGGCGAGGGCGTTCTCCGGCTGGTGGTCGTTGATCGAGACGCCGAAGAGGCGGATCTTGCCCTGCTGCTTCAGCTCGGCGATGGTCTCCAGCCAGTCGCCGCGGCCGACCCATTCGTCGCTCCAGACGTGGAACTGCAGGACGTCGAAGTGGTCCAGGCCGCTGGCGCGCAGGCTGGTCTCCAGGCTTTCGCGGATGTGCGCGCCGGGGAAGGCCTCCGAGGGGTCGAGCCCGTCGGGGGCGGGCCAGACGCGGTTCTTGGGCGGCACCTTGGTCGCCACGTACACCTGCTCGCCGGCCCGCTCGCGCACCACCTGGCCGACGATGCGCTCGCTGTCGCCGTAGCCGCGAGCGGTGTCGATGAGGTTCACGCCGAGGTCGATGGAGCGGTGCAGGGCGCGCAGCGACTCGTCCTCGGTGGCCCCCACCCAACCGGACGCGCCGATGCCCCAGGCCCCGTAGCCGATCTCCGACACCGACAGTCCGCTGCGTCCCAGGTTGCGGTAGTGCACGGTCGTCCTCCAGGTCATGTCGTGCCACGAGCCCTGCCATGGCATGGGAGGGCATGGTCCCAGTCCCTGGCGACCCTAGGGGATGGGGCGGCAAGGGGGCGGGGGGATTTTCGGGCGATGGCCGGGGCCGTGACATCCGCCCGGCTCGGGCTGGGTGCGGGGGGCAGGTCGGGCTGAGTAGTCGTACTCAGGTGCGGGGGCTGGGGGGTCCCAATACTGGCTCGGACGAACGACGAACGATGAACGGCGATCGACGAACGACGAACGACGAACGACGAACGACGAACGATGAACGACGAACGACGAACGACGAACGACGAACGGTGAACGGTGAACGGTGAACGGGGCAGCCAGTGGGACGAGGAAGAGTCCGGTCAAGGCTCGAAGTGTGGGTGCCGGGCGGTTACTTGGCCGTGGTGATCGGGCTGCAGGTCTGGGTGGAGGTGCTCAGCCGGACCGGGGACGCGGGCTTCGCCGGCGTCTGGACGCTGCTCGCCATAGCACCGTTCAGCATCCTGGCACTGGTGCCCTCCGCGCCCGTTCCCGAGGCGCCCGTCGAACCGCCGGAGGGGCTCGTCCACACCGGCCCGGAGCCGCCCACACCCTTGCCGTTGGAACTGGCCCCGCCTCCGCCTCCGCCTCCGCCTCCGCCTCCGCCTCCGCCTCCGCCTCCGCCTCCGCCTCCGGCCGACTGGACACCGGATCCATCCATCGCCGAGCCGGTCGATGCGTGGATGGGGTTCGGCTTCTACGGCGTGATCCTGGTCGGCGCCCTGCTGAACGCGACGCTGCTCTGGGCGCTGGTACGCGGCCTGGTGCGTTGGAGGCGGGGCGGGGGGCGGTAGACGGGAGCCGGGCGGGCGGGTCCATTCTGCTGGTCGGTGGCTTCGGGGGTCGGGACCCAAGCGGGGGGCATCAGGGAGGGTTTGGGGGTTTCCCGTCAGTCTCATCGTCTCTCCGTGTCGGGCCGGCCTGTCAAGGGCGCTCCCTGCGGTCGCGTCGCTTCGCGATGGCCTTCGGCCACCCTTGACAGGCCGTCCCGCCACGGAAATACGAAGACTGCCGGGAACCCCCCAAAAGAACGGCACGGGTCAGAGGGACCGGGGGCGGGGAGATCAGGGAGCGACCGCCCGGTTCCCGGTTCATCCTGACGAGCGCCCGGGCCCATAGGCATGCATGTTCCGAGTCGGGGGCGGCCCTACCTGCACGAAACAGCGGCGAGAAGCCCATCCGGAGCCGCAGACGCCTCAAATCGCTACGCGCTCCTCGCGGCTTAGCGTCCGGCGGCCGTCTGGGGCTGGGAATAGGCCGCCACTAATCGCTACGCGGCTGAGGTGAGTGGGCGGCGATCAGACCGGCATGGGCTGGGCATAGGCCGCCCACGATGGGGTGGGTGTGGGGGCTGGTGGGCGTCTGCGGGCGGTCGGCGGGGCGCCCGCCTGCAGACGACGTGCCGTGGGCAGGCGTCTGGGGCCAGTTGGCGGACCCGCCAGCAGAAGAAGTCCCGTGGCGGGCGCCTGCGCGTAGTCGGCAGCGCCTACCTGACGAGTGCGGCGGTTCGAGACGGCCCCGGACGGCGGTCCTTTACCGCTGATGGCGCTCTTGGAATCTCCTCAGGGGGCGCTCTCGTTGGGGCTAAACCTGCTCAGTTGATCTCCTCATCCTTTGCCTGATCTTCCTCGGCGTGCCGGGCTGTACTCGTATTGCCGAGCTACACCGCAGGCGTCCGGCATCCGCTCGGATGGACCGCTCCTGTTACCTTCTCCCGCCGGCATTCGTCAGAGGTGTGACGGCCGAACAGGAATGGTCGTCGCGCCAACGAGTGAATCGGGAACCGGATGCTGACCAACATCATGTACGTGACGATCTACGTCACCGATCAGGACCGTGCGCTGGAGTTCTACACCGAGGGACTCGGCCTGGAGAGGCGGATCGACTTTCCGGGGCCCGACGGACGTTTCCTCACTGTCGGTGTTCCCGACAGCCCGGTGCAGATCATCCTGTGGTCGCATGCGGCGGCCGCGGGACAGCCGGGCGGCGCGGGCGCGCCCGGTCCGCTGATCCTCGAATCCGAGGACCTGCGGAAGGATTTCGAGATCCTGCGCCGTCGAGGCGTTGTCTTCGAAGAGTCCGAACCCGTGGACTATCCGTTCGGGGTCCGCATCGAGGCGGTGGACCCGGACGGCAACCGGGTCTCGCTCCGTCAGCAGCGAAAGCCGTGACCGCCCACCCGTCCGGCTTCGTGATCGAGGCGTTCGAGGCCCAGCGCGATCGGCTGCGCGCCGTCGCATACCGCGTGCTGGGCTCGCACGCCGATGCCGAGGACGTGGTCCAGGAAGCCTGGATGCGCCTCGTCCGTCAGGACGAGGCGGCCATCGGCAATCTGGCGGGCTGGCTGACGACCGTGGTCGGCCGAATTAGCCTGGACCTCCTGAGATCCCGCCGAGCCCACCCCGAAACGGCCTACGAGCAAGAGTTCGCGAACCTCGTGGTGTTGCCCGACGATGACCCCGCGCCGGATGAGCAGGTGGCGCTGGCCGATTCGGTCGGGCTCGCCCTGCTCGTCGTGCTCGACTCGCTCACCCCGAGCGAACGCCTGGCGTTCGTCCTGCACGACATGTTCGCGGTCCCGTTCCAGGAAATCGGCCAGATCCTGGGCAAATCCACCGACGCCACCAAGATGATCGCCAGCCGCGCCCGCCGCAAGGTCCAAGCCACGGACCGGCCGGCGGGCCCCGGCCGCGAGCACCGAGAGGTCGTGCAGGCATTCAGCGCAGCCGCCCTCAGCGGCGACTTCGAAGCGCTCCTGCGTGTCCTCGACCCGAACGTGAAGCTGACCGTCGACACCCCCGACGGCGTGGTCGTCACCCTCGGCGCCACCAAGGTCGCCGCCGGCGCCCGCATGTTCTCAGGCGAGGCCGCCCACCATCGACCCGTGCTGGTCAACGGCATCCCCGGCCACATGTCCTGGCGCCCCGACGGAAGCCCTCTCTCCCTCATCGCCTTCACCGTCACCGAAGGCCGGATCACCGGCATCCACATCGTCGTCGACCCGGACAAACTCGCCTCGATCCATCTGCCCACCCCGGACTGAGCCGGTGCCGTCAGGGTCTGCCGTGCCGACCGAGCACGACGAGCAGGCGGTCGGATCCGGGGCGGTCCCCGGCGGAGCCGGCTCACCTCGTCGAGGTCATCGGGTGGCCGGCCGACCCGCTACCGGCAAGGCCGATCCTCCCATCGTGGGCCACGGGGCGTAGGGGTCCTCGCACAGCTCCTGAACCAACTGAGGCGAAGAGCAGCACTGGGGAGAATTCGGGCTCTGGCCGGAGTTCCGTGAATTCCCAGCTCAGGGGTCGAGTGAAGGAACGTTCCGGCAGGGCATGCGTGACTGGTGGGGGTTGGCTCGCTGGATGATGTGCTGTTCCAGCACGTTGATGTGCGGCTGAAGGCAGTGGACTTCACGGCGGAGGCGCTGGTCGTGGTGGCGATCGCGTGTGGGCCTCTGCCCAGATGCCCGGGATGTCGTGCCTCAGGGCTCGTCGGGTGCACTCCTGTTATGCGCGGTGCCTGGCCGAGGGCGAGGACCGCTTGTTCGGCTGGTCCACCGATGCCGCAGCCGATGCGCTGGCCGAGCTGGCGGCGGGGGAGTCCGGGCTGACCGTGAAGCGGCTGACCGCGCCTGGTACGGCGGCGCTGGGGGATGTGCGGGTGTTGGACCGCTTCCGGTCGGGGTCGGGGGGCCTGCGCGTGGGGCTGTCGTGCCCGACCCGCCTGCGGGGTACTGCGGTGGGCTCGGCGAGGGTGGTCCGGCACGGCGTGACGTACGCGGGCCTGGGGAAGGAGTGCGTGTGCTAGCGCACGACTACGGCCGCGTTCTTCCGGTGTCCTGGTGCCCGGAGCACGGGCGGCCGCTGAGTCCGTAATGGAGTGGCACCCTGGAGGTGGGATCCTCTGCGCCGATCTGGCCCGGGGGCATACGCACGCCTGCACCGGTATCTGAACAGTGGGGAGGGGCGCCGTGCCCGGGGCACGCCGCCCTGCTCTGCATCCAGACCGGCAAGAACCTCTCAGTCCCGGTGGTTCGAGGGCTTCTCCTTGTAACACCAGTGGGATGCATGGACGATGGCATCATGAACGGGGAGGAAGCTAGAGCAGTCATCCGCTCCCAGGAGGAGCGCACCCGGCTGCGCCTCGAGGAGGCCATACGTGCTCATGGCCACAAAGCCCAGGCTCTTGCCGACGCACTCGAACCGTGGCGAGGCGGCCGGTCGGCCAACCTCTGGGGGACGGCCACGAAACCGGGCGCACTCAAGGCCTTCTACGACGCTTACGAGTGGCTTGAAGGCGGAGCGAACACGGTGCCAGGAGCACTCAGATACTCCATCGTTACTTCGAAAGACCCGTCGGGCCGCCCTCGTGCCACCACGTATGCCCCTCTTGACCTCGACCGCTATCCGAAGAGGCGTTCGGATAGGCTGCATGAGCAGATCAGGTCAGGCAAAGCCGACAACAGCATCGAAAACTTGCACTGGGCTCTTCGGGAGCTTGCTGAGACGTGCCGGGAAGCCTCGGTGGCTCCTGTCCTGCACCTTCCCGACGACGTTCATCCACCCCGGCATGGCAAGCTTCCCGACGGCGTGATCGCGCGGAACCTTGCCGAGGACATCACTGCGGCCATCGCCCAAGGCCGGGCACTCCACGCGAACCTTGCCGCAGGCTTGCCGCCGTTGCCCGCCCTGGAGTCGTGGAGGGATTCGACGCGTAGGGCCACCATATTCAGGGCCCACGACTTGATGGAAGGCATTGAAGCCTGCCGTGCGTCGATCGTCCCAGATCCCACGGCCCTCGGCCGTGCCTATCTTGCAATCGCTCTGGAGTACTTGGAGGAACTGATGGATCGTCTGCCCGACTACGCGGAGGCGTCCGGACAGAGCAAACACGATCAAGTCACCGTCCACGGGAACGTCGGGGTCATCGGCTCGGTGTCGAAGAGCCACATCTCCGTGGCCGAGACGGTTACCAACATCGGTACCGCCACCGAGGCGCTCGCGGGCCGCGGCGACACCGACCTCGCAGTCGCCATCCGCGCACTGACCCAAGCCATTCAACAAGCCTCCGAACTGGCCGATGATCAGCGCGCCCAGCTGCTGGACAATGTCGCTGACATCGCCGACGCGGCGGCCGCGCCAGACGCGCCCCGCAGTCTCAGCCGCGCCAGGGCCGCTATGGCCGTGATCACCAGTGCGGCTGGAGCGTCGACTCAACTTACGCAGGCTGCCGGCACCTTGCACCAAGTTGCCAGCCAGCTCTTCTGACGCCGCTGATGGCGGTCTTTGAAACGGGCTCTGACCGGGTCCCGTGAATCTCATAGTCGGGTGAGGATGCGTGTGCGGAGGAGGGTGAAGGACGCTCGGCCGTACATGGCTCTCTTGAGTGTTTTCACGCGGTTGACGTGGCCTTCGACGATGCCTGAGCTCCAGTGGAAGGTGAGTCCTGCGGTGACGGCGTCGAGGTCGCCGCGGAGGAAGCCAGCGAATCCGCTGATGGGCTTGGGTGCGTCCTTCTCGGCCTGGCGGATCCATTCGGTCAGCAGGAAGCCGCGTCGGTTCCGAAGGAGTTCGGCGAAGGCCCGGGCGAGGTCGCAGGCTCGGGCGATGTCCGGGCAGGCGATCCGCACGTCGAGCAAACTGCGGGCGAGGTCGGGCGGGAGGGTGTCCTGCGGTCGCATGATCCAGCCGGTGATCTTGCGGGGGCTGGGGATGTCGGCGCGGACGGGTTCGGCGTTGCCAGCTCGGAGGGCTGCGAGGTGTTTGCGGACGACCTGGCGGCTGCCGCGGTAGCCGCGTTCGCGGATCTCCAGGAAGAGACGGTTGCCGCTGACCTGGCCAAGGTTCTCGGTGAAGCGGGTGTTCAAGTAGGGCTTGAACGGCTCCAGCACTCCGGCCGGTCGGCGTTCGTTGGCGGAGGCCAGGAGCTGGTCGAGGTCGGTGTCACGGAAGCGCCGGACGGTCTTGCGGTCGAGGTGGAGCCGTCGGGCGATGGCGCTGATGGTCCAGCCGGCCGCGACGAGTTTGTGCACGTCGGCGTGGCGGTGGCGGGTCCGTTCGATGATCTGCGTCCGCGGCAGTTCGTGCAGTGGGAACTGCATCAGCGGGGGCGCCTCGGGTATGCGGGCGGTCTCTTCGTCGGCGCGTTTGCGCAGGCAGGCGCGGTGTTGGTGGCAGGTCTTCTCCACCGCGGCTGCGAGGTTTTGCAGCAGGTGCCAGCGGTCGGCGACTTCCACCGTGTCGGGGGCTGCTTCCTTGATCGCGCGGGTGTAGGCCGTGGCCCGGTCGCGGCAGATGATCTCGGCGCCGGGGTGTTCGCGCAGCCAGGCGGCGAAGGTCTCGGAAGTGCGGTCGGGCAGGACGTCCACGACAATGCCTGCCTCGACGTCCACCAGGAGGGTGCCGTAGGTGCGGCCCTTGCGGAAGGCGAACTCGTCGACGCCGAGGACCCGCGGGGACCGTTCCGGCGCCGTCGGAGGATCCAGGAGTTCCAGCAGGCGTGTGCGTCCTGCGACGAGGTGCAGGCGGCGGCACAGCCGTTCGCCGGCCCGGCCGCCGAGCTCGACCGCTACTTGGCGCAGCCAGCTCTTCAGCCCGAGGCTGGAGCGCCGATACCGCTCGCTCAATCCGCTGACCTGCTCGACAAACGTCCGACGCCGGCAGGTGGCCCGGTCGCAGAAGAACCGCCGGACCCTCAGCCTGACCAGCAGTCTTCTCCCGGCCAAGGGGCGCTCGGCCAGGCCCCGCTCATAGCAGGAGTGGACTCTCCGGGCCCGGGCACGGCAACCCGGCATCTGGGCGGCGGGCCGCACGCGGCCGCCACGACGACCAAGACCTCCGCGGTGAACTCCACGGATTCCAAGCGCACATCGATGTCCGGGAACAACACATCATCCAGCGAGCAGACCCCCACCAACCAGGCATGCCCTGCCGGAACGTTCCCGCACGCGGGCCTTGACCTGAGAAATCACGGAACTCCGGCCAGAGCCAGAATTCGGGATCGGCATCACCGCCGTCCGGGAAGCCTCCGTCCCGATCAGGCGGCCTATACGACCTGGATCACGAAGGGCTGCCGATTGTTGGCCGGGTTCTGGTCGTCGTCGCTCGTCACCGCGACGGAGCCGCCTTCCAGATTGCCGATGGGCACCCTGGGGGCGATCTTGACCGGGATCTGGGCGGTTGCACTGCGCAACACGGCGAGCCCGGCCGGGAAGGTGCAGCTCAGTTGGCGGCGGTCCTGGGACTCGGAGCAGTCCTCCGGGAAGAACGGTCCCTCCGCCGTGACCCCTTCCGGCAGGGTGATCACCACGGTGAACGGCGAGGCTGTCCGCTCCGGACCAATGTTGGAGATGTAGCCGTGCACCGTCGTGGTGCCGCCGGGTGCGGTGGCGTCCGGGTCCAACTGGACCACCTGCAGATCGGAGTTTGACGGTGCGGCCGCTTCGGCGGTGGCCGTCGGCACGATGGCGGCCATCAAGGCCGCGCCGACCACCAGCGCCCGGCGGCGGACACTGGAGCGGCGGACGATGTTGCGGATCATTCCGGTTCACCTCTGGTCGGGTGCGGGGGCGCGTCGTTGATCAGCCCCCGGCCGACCAACGACCGCCACCACAGCAAGGGTGCGAGCCCCACCACCCACACAGCCCAGGCCCCCGGGCCAGCACCCTCGGGCGGCCCTTCCCTCGTGGCGCCCGACCTCAGGGCAGCACCCAGGGGTGGGCGGCGCCCACCGGTAGGTGCAAGTGCGGTGGGTGGGCGCCTGCGGGTGGTTGGCGGGCACTCACGGGCGCCAGGAGTCCCCGTGATGGGTGCCTGCGGCTGGTTGGTGGCGGTCGCAGTCGTGAGACGGAGTGTTGGGTGCGTCTGCGGCTGGTTTTGTCGTGGAGAAGTGCCCAGATGGAGTCTGGTGCCGGACTCTTCAACCTCACACTCCGCCAAGCCGCTTGGCGGCCTCCAATCCGCCACCAAATCGCCACAAACTACCCGCTGTCGCCGTCTCGGGGACGCTTGTAGCGATCTCGGGCGGCTTATGTCCAGCCCATGCCGGGCTGATCGCCGCCCACTCACCTCAGCCGCGTAGCGATTGGTGGCGGCTTATTCCCAGCCCCAGACGGCCGCCGGACGCCAAGCCGCGAGGAGCGCGTAGCGATTTGACGCGTCTGCGTCTCCGGATGGGCTTCTCGCCGCTGTTTCGTGCAGGTAGAGCCGCCCCCGACCCGGAACATGCATGCCTGTCGGCCCCGGGCCCGGATCTTCCTGGTGCCCGCGCCCCCACCCCGGCCCGGCCTGGGTGGTGGGCATTGGCTGGCCCCTGGAATCGGGCGGCCGCTCCCTGATCTCCCTGCCCCTGTCTCCTCCGACCCGTGCCGTTCTTTTGGGGGGTTCCCGGCAGTCTTCGTATTTCCGTGGCGGGACGGCCTGTCAAGGGTGGCCGAAGGCCATCGCGAAGCGAC
>NZ_JBHWUO010000062.1:9946-36798 GCF_042736975.1 Streptomyces sp. NPDC059989 | reverse complement strand
ACGCGACTACATCTTCAACGGCACCCTGGCCACAGCAGCCATCGTGATCTGGCTCCGCGATCTCATCAAAGAGCCATCAGACACTGCCTAGCCCTTCCGCTGCGCGGGGCTTGGCGGGACTCCGTCGAAGCCGAACGCCGCCGGGGCCGGGTGTGTGGCGGGGCGCCCCCGCAGGGCGGGGGGTACCGCGCTTCTGCGGGGTGCGGGGCTAGCCCGTCCGCTGCGTGGGGCTTTGCGGGGACTCCGTCGAAGCCGAACGCCGCCGGGGCCGGGTGTGTGGCGGGGCGCCCCCGCAGGGCGCCGAACGCAACAAGGCTGCCACTCTCCGACCCCTGGTCACGTTCGGCGCCCGAGGAGGTGCCCCGGCGCACGCCCGGCCCCGGCGGAACCCGGCGGCTGCGCGGAGCCGAGGAGCCCGGCTCCGGCGAACCCCGGGCCGCTGCGCACAGCTGGGGAGCCCGGCTCCGCCGGGACCTGGGGCTCCGCCCCAGACCCCGCGCCTCAAACGCCGGCGGGGCTGGGGGTGCCGGCGAGGCTGAAACTGCCCCCGGCCCCGCCGCAAAAGGCTGGGCTACGCCCCAAGGGCCTCGCGCAGGCTCATCGTGTAGAGCTCGGTGCCCGCGTCGTCGGACAGCTTGACCTGCTCGACGCCGCCCTCCAGCAGGTCCTTCCAGTACTCACCGATCCAGGACTCCGCGTCCCCCTGCGTGGTGAACTCCTCCGGTACCACCGACGGGCTCGTCTCCGCGCCATCGGCCGTCTCGAACCGCCACGTCCACGCCATGTCCGCCTCCGTTGCTCGTCCGCTGCTCGCACGCTGCTCGCCTTGAGTCTGCCCGCAGAGTAGCCGGGCGCGCACCACTCTCGGCGACGCGGGAGGATCATCCTGTGGAACTCACTCTGCTCGGCACCGGCACACCCGAGGGCCTGCCGCGCCCCGGCTGTCCCTGTGCGGCCTGCGCGGTCTCCGTCGGCACCCGCTCCCGCGCCGCAACGGCCCTCCTCGTCGACGGGGCGCTGCTGCTCGACCTGACGCCCGGGGCGGTGCTGGCCGGCGCCCGGGCCGGGCATTCGCTGACCGGCGTACGGCAGGTCCTGCTGACCCACCCGCACGACGGGCCCGCGGTGGAGCTGCCGCCCGGGCTGCCGGCCGCCGGGCGGGTGCCCGACGGGCGCGAGCTGTCGGTGATCTCCGGGCACCGGGTGCGGGCGGTGCCGATGGACGCGCCGGGCACCGGCTACGAGGTGACCGGCCCGGACGGCGGCCGGCTGCTGTACCTGCCGCCCGGCGGTGCCCCGGCAGGCACCAACGGCACGACCGGCCAGCGCGCGTACGACATGGTCCTCGCCGATGTGCTGGGCCGCCCCGAGGCCCTGGCACGGCTCCGGGCGAGCGGCGCGGTCGGCCCGGCCACGGACGTGATCGCCGTCCACCTCGACCACGACACCCCGCCCGGCCGGGAGCTGGAGCGCCGGTGCGCGGCCGCCGGGGCCCGGGCGGTGCCGGACGGGACCACCCTGATCGTCGGGGAGTACCACGCCGTGCCGGACCTGCCGCGCCGCACGCTGGTGCTGGGCGGGGCCCGCTCCGGCAAGTCCTACGAGGCCGAGCGGCGGCTGGAGGGCTTCCCCGGGGTGGTCTACGTGGCCACCGGCGGCACCCGTGACGGGGACGCGGAGTGGGCGCAGCGGGTCGGCCTGCACCGGGAGCGCCGGCCGTCGAGCTGGCGGACGGCGGAGACCTGCGATCTGGTGCCGCTGCTGACGGAGACCGGTCCGCCGCTGCTGATCGACTGCCTGGCGCTGTGGCTGACGGACGCGATGGACCGGGCGGGCGCCTGGGACGACGAGGAGTGGGCCAGGAGCGGGCAGCACAAGCTCGCCGACCGGGTCGCCGAGCTGGTGGCCGCGGTACGCGCGACCCGCCGCCCGGTGGTGCTGGTCAGCAACGAGGTGGGGGCCGGGATCGTGCCGGCGACCGCGTCGGGCCGCCGCTTCCGGGACGAGCTGGGGCGCCTCAACGCCGCGGTGGCGGGCGAGTGCGAGCACGTGCTGCTGGTCGTCGCGGGGCAGGTGCTCGTACTCAAGGGATAGCGGGGCCCCAAGGGATGGCAGGGCCCCAAGGGATGGCGGGGCCCCAAGGAATGGCAGGGGTGACGCCGTGAAACCCTCGAGGTCCGCTGGAGAGAGGACCGGACTGGCCGCCTTCGCCGGGTGCTGTCTGCTGGGCGGCGGCAACGCGGTGGGCGTGCGGTTCAGCAACCGCGAACTGGACCCGCTGTGGGGCGCGTCGGTGCGGTTCGGGGCGGCCGCGGTGGTACTGCTCGCGGTCATGGCGGTCATGCGCCTCGCGCTGCCGCGCGGACGGGCCCTGGCGGGTGCGGTCCTGTACGGAGTCCTCAACTTCGGGGTGACCTTCGCGCTGGCCTACTACGCGCTGGTCCGCGTCCACGCGGGGCTGGGGCAGACCCTGCTGGCGCTGGTTCCGCTGGTGGCACTGCTGCTGGTGGTGGCGCAACGGCAGGAACCCTTCCGGAAGTCCGCGCTGGCGGGCACCCTCGTCGCGGCCGCCGGGGTGGCGCTGGCCTCGCGGACCCCGCTGCAGGGCGGTGTGCCGGTGCTGTCCCTGCTGGCGATGCTGGGCGCCGTACTGTCCTTCGCCGAGGCGACCGTGCTCGTGCGCCGGCTGCCGCCGGTCCACCCGGTGACGATGAACGCGGTGGGCATGACGGCCGCGACGGTGGTGCTGCTCGCCGGGTCCTTCGCCGCCGGGGACTCCTGGCGGCCGCCGGAGCGGACGGCGACCTGGTGGGCGCTGGCCTACATGGTGCTGGCGGGTTCGGTGCTGACGTTCGTCTTCTATCTGGTGGTGGTGCGCCACTGGGGCGCGTCGCGCGCGGCCTACGTTTTCGTCGTCATCCCGGTGATCACGATCCTGCTCTCCGCCTGGCTCGACGACGAGGAGCTGACGGTGGGTCTCCTGTTGGGCGCGCCCCTCGTGATGGCGGGCGTCCACCTCGGTGCGCTGAGCCCCGGCCGGCACCGGGACACCCCCTGAGGGGAGGGCCTCACCGGCTGTACGCTTCGGCAGATGAGCACGCTGAATCTCGACGACTTCTCCGATCTGATCGAGCGCCCCGACGGGGGCGTCCGGCGTGATGCCGAGGAACGCCGTGAACGCCTCTCGGTGCCGCCCGGCGCGCTGGGCCGGCTCGACGAGCTCGCCGAGTGGCTCGCCGCCGCTCAGGGGCGGGTGCCGGTCAAGCCGATCGAGCACGCCCGCGTGGTGCTGTTCGCCGCCGACCACGGGATCGCCTCCGAGGGTGTCTCCGCCCGGGCCGCGTCCACCGGCCACGAGCTGGTGCGGGCCGTGCTCGACGGGACCAGCCCCGTCGCCATCCTGGCCGGCCGGCTCGGCGCCACGGTGCGGGTCGTCGACGCGGGGCTCGACTGCGACCCGGAGCTGCTGCCCGAGGACGTGGTCCGCCACCGCGTGCGGCGCGGCAGCGGCCGGATCGACGTGGAGGACGCGCTGACGGCCGAGGAGGCCGAGGCCGCGCTCCGGCTCGGGATGCGGATCGCCGACGAGGAGGCCGACTCCGGTACGGATCTGGTCGTCCTCGGCGATCTGAGCGTCGGCGGCACCACCGTCGCCGCCACCCTGGTCGCCGCCCTGTGCGGCACCGACGCCTCCGTGGTCACCGGCCGCGGCGGCGTGCCCATCGACGACCTGGCCTGGATGCGCAAGTGCGCGGCGATCCGCGACGCGCTGCGCCGGGCCCGGCCGGTCCTCGGCGACCAGGTCGCGCTGCTGGCCGCGGTGGGCGGCGCCGACGTGGCCGCCATCACCGGTTTCCTGCTCCAGTGCGCGGTGCGCCGTACGCCGGTCATCCTCGACGGGGTCGTCTCGGCGGCCTGCGGGCTGGTGGCCCAGCGGGCCGCGTTCCGGGCGCCCGACTGGTGGCTCGCCGGCCAGGCGAGCGGCGAGCCCGGCCAGGCGAAGGCACTGGACCGGATGGCACTCAACCCTGTGCTCGACCACGGCGTCACAGTGGGCGAAGGTACCGGGGCATTGCTGGCACTCCCCCTGGTCCAGGCGGCCGCCGCACTCGCGGCGGAACTCCCGGTGGGGGTACCCCCGGACGGAGTCTGGGGGAGGGTGGCGCAGGAGCCAACAGCGTGAGCCACCGGGGCCCGCGGTCCTGACCAGGCCGCAGTCCCTGGACTGGCCCACTATGGAACGCGACGCCCCATATGATCGCTTTTTATGGGAGAGGTCCGTTTGACCAGCGCAGAAACCGACCGCGGCGCCGTACCGGCGCCCGGGCCGGCATCCGGAAGGAAAGAGACCGGCGGCGATTCCGCCGGAAAGGCGGCGGGGGGCGGCCGGGAGACCGGCCGGGGGAGCACCCGCTCACGGCGCAGCGCAGCGTTCGCGGTCTGGTACCTGCGCGCCGTCACCTTCGTCAACTTCCTCAGCGCGGTGTGGGTCTCGCTCGGCCAGGACCTGCGCCAGCACAACATCGAGGACTTCTACACCCCGTATCTGCTCACGGCGGGCTTCGCCTCGGGCCTGTTCTCGCTGATGCTGGCCGTCACCATGGGCCGCCGCAAACGCGCCGCGTGGATCCTGAACCTGGTGCTGGGCGGGATGCTGCTGCTGGCGTTCCTGCGGGCTGCCTTCGCCCCCTGCGTCCAGTGGGGCGAATTCAACCTGTGCTACCCGGAGTTCCGCGAGCACGCGCAGAACTGGGTCTCGCTCGTCCTGACCGCCCTGTTCGTCGGCGCCCTGCTGCTGGGCCGCCGCGAGTTCTACGCCAAGGGCGACCGCTCCAACCCGGCGCTCGCCACCATCGTGGCGGCCGCGGGCCTGCTGGTCACCTCGCTGGTGGCGGCCCTGCTCGTCGGCGCCACCAACACCGCCGCGGCCGCCTCCGAGGCGACCTTCCTGTCCCGCTGGCGGTACGGGGTGATGCGCCTGATCACCCTGGACCCGGACGCGAAGGCCTACCGCACGATCACCACCCCCGGCTGGGTGGACGTCTTCATCAACGTCATGTCGATGCTGCTGCTGCTCGCCGTACTGTTCGCGGCCTTCCGCTCGCGCCGTGCCGTCGACCCCCTCTCCGAGGAGGACGAGGAGCGGCTGCGGGCCCTGCTCGCCAAGCAGGGCGACCGCGACTCGCTCGGCTACTTCGCGCTGCGCCGCGAGAAGTCCGTCATCTGGTCCCCCACCGGGAAGGCCGCCGTCACCTACCGCGTCGTCGGCGGGGTCTCGCTGGCGTCCGGCGACCCGATCGGCGACCCCGAGGCCTGGCCCGGTGCCATCGACCCCTGGCTGGCCGAGGCCCGCGAGCACGGCTGGGTGCCGGCCGTGATGGGCGCGAGCGAGGAGGCCGGGCAGATCTACGCCCGGCACGGACTGGACGCGCTGGAACTGGGCGACGAGGCGATCGTCGAGACGGCCGACTTCACGCTGGAGGGCCGCGCCATGCGGACCGTCCGGCAGGCGTACAACCGCGTCAAGCGGGCCGGGTACACGGTGCGGATCCGCCGCCACGCGGACATCCCGGCCGAGGAGATGGACGAGCTGCTGCTGCGCGCCGACGACTGGCGCGACGGCGCGACCGAGCGCGGCTTCTCCATGGCGCTGGGCCGACTGGGCGACCCCGGCGACGGCCAGTGCGTGATGCTGGAGTGCACCGACGGCAACGGCGACCTGCGGGCCGTGCTGTCCTTCGTCCCGTGGGGTCCCAAGGGCCTGTCGCTGGACCTGATGCGCCGTGACCGGGATTCCGAGAACGGCCTGATGGAGTTCATGGTCATCGAACTCCTCGAACGCTCCAAGGAGATCGGGGTCTCCCAGGTCTCGCTGAACTTCGCGATGTTCCGGTCCGTATTCGAGCGCGGTTCGCGGCTCGGCGCGGGTCCGGTGTTGCGGATGTGGCGCTCGCTGCTGAGCTTCTTCTCCCGCTGGTGGCAGATCGAGTCCCTCTACCGGGCCAACGCCAAATACCGGCCGATCTGGGAACCGCGGTTCATGCTCTTCGAGAAGAGTTCGGACCTGCTGCGGATCGGTATCGCGGCGGGCCGGGCCGAGGGCTTCCTGGAAGCGCCCGGCCTGCCGAAGTGGCTGCACCGCAGACACCTGGAGACCCGCCGTTGACAGCGTGGACCACCTCCTCACTCCGGCGGTTCGCCCGCCGCGAGTGGGGGCCCCTGTTCTGGACCGTCCGGGACGCGCTCGTCCACGACAAGTGGCGGGCGATCCCCATGACCATCGGCGCGGTCTGCCTGACCTCGGTCTTCCAGATCGTGCAGAACACGTCGTGGGGCTTCCAGCCGGTCCAGAACCTGGGGTCGGTCAAAGCGGTCGACCCCCTGTGGCTGGCCCTGCTGCGCACCCCGCTGTCCCTGTTCGTGCCCGCCCTGGACCTGCCGGTGTGGGGGGCGCTCGCGCAGATCCTGCTCGTCTTCGGCATCTCCGAGATCTGCATCGGCTGGTGGCGCACGCTGCTGATCGGCTACGTCGCCACGCTCGCCGGGACCACGTACGCGCGGATCGGGCTCTCGCTCGGCCCCGACCACCCCTTCGGCCTGCCGGTGTCCGACCGGATCGTCAACGACACCGGGCCCTCGGCGGCGGTGGTCGGCCTCGCCATGTACGTCTGCTGGCGCTACCGGGCCTACCTGACCGGCGCCGTCGTGGTCCTGGTGATGATCGGCGAGGTGCTCATCAAGGACAACCTGGCGGGCAAGGAGCACCTGGCCGCCATCGCCGCGGTCATGGCGGTCTGCGTGGTCCGGGCTCAGTGGGGCCCGGAGCGCTCCCGGCAGCCGCTGGGCCGGCGCCCTCCGTCGGTGGACACCCGATAGGCAGAGCCCGGGCAGGCCGTACCGTAGCCGCGTGACGACAGACCTCGGGCGGTTCGCGCCCACCCGGCAGTGGATGCGGGCCCACCCGCTCGCCACCGATGCCGTGCTCGCGTTCGGGGCGTTCGTCGCCATGGTCGTCGGGTCCTTCGCCGATCCGCACGGCCCGCACGGGCCCACCTTCGGGACGCGCACCCCCGAGCCGTTCTCGCTGCTGCTGATGCTGCTCGGCGCGGCCGCCCTGGTGTGGCGGCGCCGGCGGCCGCGCACCGTGCTCGCCGTGACCTGCGGGCTCTCGCTGCTGGAGCTGACCACCGGGGAGCCGCGGGCGCCCGTCGCCATGTGCACGGTGATCGCCCTGTACACGGTGGCCGCGCACACCGACCGGCCCACGACCTGGCGGATCGGGCTGCTCACCATGGCCGGGCTGACGGGCGTGGCCATGCTCGCCGGGCCGCTGCCCTGGTACGCGCAGGAGAACCTCGGGATCTTCGCCTGGACGGGCATGGCCGCGGCCGCCGGTGACGCCGTGCGCAGCCGGCGGGCCTTCATCGACGCCATCCGCGAGCGGGCCGAGCGCGCCGAGCGGACCCGGGACGAGGAGGCGCGGCGGCGGGTCGCCGAGGAGCGGCTGCGGATCGCCCGGGACCTGCACGACGTGGTGGCGCACCACATCGCGCTGGTCAACGTGCAGGCGGGGGTGGCCGCGCACGTCATGGACAAGCGCCCGGACCAGGCCAAGGAGGCGCTGGCCCACGTACGGGACGCCAGCCGGTCGGCGCTGAACGAGCTGCGGGCCACGGTCGGGCTGCTGCGGCAGTCCGGCGACCCGGAGGCGCCGACGGAGCCCGCGCCGGGGCTGGCCGTCCTGGACGAGCTGGTGGACACCTTCCGGCACGCCGGGCTGCCGGTGGAGGTCATCGTGCAGCTGGGGCCGGCGGCGGGACCGCTGCCGGCGGCCGTGGACCTGGCGGCGTACCGGGTGGTGCAGGAGGCGCTGACGAACGTGCGCAAGCACGCGGGGCCGGGGGCCCGGGCGGAGGTCAGCGTGGTGCGGGTCGGTCCCTCGGTGGAGGTGACGGTGCTGGACGACGGCGGCGACTCCGCGGACTCCGCCCCGGACCCGGCCGACCCCGGCGGCGGCCACGGCCTGCTCGGCATGCGCGAGCGCACGGGCGCCCTCGGCGGCTCCTGCTTCGCGGGCCCCCGCTACGGGGGCGGCTACCGCGTGCACGCCATTTTGCCGGTCTGAGACGGGGCGGGGGTGGGGGTGGGCGTGTGGCCTGCCGTCCGGCGTACTTCAGCGTGAGCGGTTGGGCAGCCAGTAGGGTGCGTGGGGTGAATACTTCCTCCGTGCTCCCGCGTTCGTTCCGGCTGCTCGTGACGGGTGGAGGCACTGGCGGTCACACCTACCCGGCCCTGACGGCGATCCGTACCCTGCAAGGCCGCCTCGCGGCTGCGGGCGGCACGCTGGACGTCCTGTGGATCGGAACGGCGGACGGTCTCGAAGCGCGCGTCGCCCCGGCGGAGGGGATCGCGTTCAAGACGGTGGCCACGGGGAAGATCCGTCGGTCGTCGAACCCGCTCAAGATGCTGTCCGCCGCGAACGTGAAGGACATGGCGCGGGTGCCGCTCGGCGTGGCTCAGGCCAGGTCGATCGTGTCCGGCTTCCAGCCGGACGTCGTCCTCGCGACCGGAGGCTATGTCGCGGTTCCGGCCGGGCTGGCCGCGCGGCTGTGCCGCGTTCCGCTGGTCCTGCACGAGCAGACGGTCCGGCTCGGACTGGCCAACCGGAAGCTCGCGAGTTCGGCGACGCGTATCGCGGTGTCCTCGGAGTCCTCGCTGGCGCTGCTGCCCGCCGAGGTGCGCGAGCGTGCAGTCGTCACCGGGAACCCGGTGCGGCCGGAAGTGCTGGGCGGCCACCCGGACAAGGCGGTCGAGGCGCTCGCCCTGTACGGGTTCGACCGGCGTCTGCCCACGGTCTACGTCACCGGCGGCGCGCAGGGCGCGCAGCAGATCAACGGTGTTGTTCGTGAAGTACTGCCCTGGCTCCTGGCGCACGCGAACGTGATCCACCAGTGCGGTCCGGCGAACGTGGACGAACTCCGGTCGGCCGCCGCCGGGCTGGAGCCGGTCCTCTCCGGCCGCTACCACCTGACCGGGTTCCTCGGGTCGGAGCTGCCGGACGTGCTGGCGCTGGCCGATGTCGTGGTGTCTCGGAGCGGTGCTGGGACGCTGGCGGAGCTGACCGCGCTCGGCAAGCCGGCAGTGTTCATCCCGCTGGCCACGTCGGCCGGGAACGAACAGGCGCACAATGCCCAGCACCTGGCCGACGCCGGGGCGGCGCTCGCCCTGCTCGGTGAGGTCACTGGCCCTGCTCTGCAGAGCGCGGTCGGCCCACTCCTGACCGACCCCGCCCGGCGGACGGCGATGGCGGAGCGGGCCCGGACGTACGGGCGACCGGATGCGGCGGACAGGCTCGTGGACGTGGTGCTGTCCGCCGCATCCGCCTGATCAGCCGGACTGCGGACGACGTCGTCCGATGTACAGGGTTGTGCCCGCCCCGATCACCACGGCGCAGTCGTTGAACGCGTTCTCGTCCTGGCCCATCGGGTTCCCTAGGCATACGGTCAGGAGCTTGCGCATCACGATCCTCCGACGGACTTGAGGGCCTGTTCCAGCGAGGTCACCACGAAGTCGATGTCCGCCTCGGTGAGGTGCTGGTGGAACGGCAGACTGAGGATCTCCTCACCTGCCCGCTCGGTGGCCGGCAGGCGGCGGTGCCAGGCGGCGAACGCGGGCTGGGTGTGGTTGGGCGGGTAGTGGACACCCACCCCCATGTCCCGGCCCCGGAGGTTGGCGAACACCTCGTCGCGGTGAGGGATACGGACCTGACACAGGTGGGGCACAGCGTGGTCCACGTCCACGTCGATGAGCGTCACGCCGTCCAGCGGGGCGAGGGCGTCCCGGTAGGTGCGCCACAGATGGCGGCGGGTGTCCTCGGCGGCCTGGAAGCCGTCGAGCTGGACCAGGCCGATGGCGGCGTTGAGGCCTGAGAGCTGGTAGCGAAGGCCGAAGCCCTCCACGCGGTAGCTGGTGGTGTTCGCGCGCTCGCCCTGCGACTGGGCCACGCCCAGGAGCCGGATCCGGCGGAGCGTGTCGGCTTCCACGGGTGTGCGGGGGATGACCATGCCGCCTTGGCCGCAGGTGAGGTTCTTGATCGGCCCGAAGGAGAAGCAGGTCAGTGCCCCGTTCGACCCGACACGGCGTGTGCCGTCGCGGGAGCCGAACGCGTGCGCCGCGTCCTCGATGACGACGACGCCTCGTTCGTCGAGTTCCTCCTGGATGGCGGAGAGGTCGACGGGCCGGCCGCCGAAGAGGACCGGGATGACGGCGGCGGTCTTGTCGGTGACGGCGTCCATGACGAGGTGGTCGCTGACGCACAGGGTGGTGGGGTCGATGTCGACGAAGTGCGGGGTGGCGCCGACGGCGAGGATGGCCTGCACGGTCGCGCAGAACGTCATGGACGGCAGGATCACCTCGCGGCCGGGGCCGATCCCGGCGGCGAGCAGCGCGGTGTGCAGGGCTGCGGTGCCGGAGGCGACGGCCACGGCGTCGGGGACGCCGAGGAAGTCGGCGATGCGCCGCTCGAACTCCTCGGTGACGCCGGTGTGTCCGTACTGCCCGCCCTCCAGGACCCGGGCGATGGCCTCGGCCTCCCGCCCGTACAGGTATGGGCTGGCGTTGCGCCGGGCGTCGGGCCTCGCTGAAACGGTCATCGTGCTTCTCCCTTCGCTGCGGCCGTGCGCTCAAGCTCGGCGACGTCGCCGACGGCCAGGGTCTCGATGTAGTTGGTCAGGAACACGCCGGTCCGGTAGGTGAGGCGGTGGTGGTCGACCGGCAGGCCGAACAGGCCGTTGACCATCTGGCCGACGAGGTCCGCTCCGGCCGCCTCGGTCAGGGGGAAGCCACCTGCGATCCGCAGGTTCAGCTCGGTGATCGTGACCGTGCCGTCGCCGGAGACGAATCCCTGCACGCAGCACACCCCGCGGGCACCGACGGCGCCCAGCGTCCGCACCACGAGATCGTGCACGTTCGGGTCTTCGAACGTGGTCGACACCACGGCCAGGCCCCCTTTGACCAGATCCCGGCGGCGCAGAATGACCGAGGCGCGTCCGGTCCGGTCCACCAGGCAGTCCGCCGTGAACTCGGAGCCGTAGATCCGCTCCTGCACCATGGGCTCTTGGACGAGCTCGCACAGCACGCGCGCGTGCTCCCGGCGGCGTACGAAGTGGACGTTCTGGGCGCCGTGGCCGCGCCGGGGCTTGACGACCAGCTCGGTACCGTCAGGAACCTGGTCGATCTCCTGCGGCTGCCAGGTACGCGGGGTCGCGATGCCGTGCTCGGTCAGCACCTCGTGAAAGAGGGCCTTGTCGGTGCAGGCGCGCACCGACCAAGCGTCCGGGAGCCACAGGCGCACGCCGTCGGCGTCCAGTTGGGACACCATCTGCGTCAAGGGCTCCAGGTCCGGCTCGATCCCGGCCACCACTGCCTCCACTGCCAGATCCCGGCACAGGCCGGCCATGACGCCCGGGTAGTCGGGGTCGCCGGCGAGGGGGATGATCCGGGGCACTACGGAGGGAAGCAGGAACCCGGGGGCGAGCCGGTTCGCGTCGGCCGCGATGACCGTGTGGCCCAGGCGGATGAGGCTGCGGGTCAGGCCGAAGCCCGGGTTGGCGCCGACACCGGTCACCATGATCCTGCGCGCAGTGTGCTGTTCAGTGGGCATGGGCTTCCTCTCCGGCAGGTGCGATCGCACCCGTGGCGCGGGCCGCGTACGGGGTGCGCGTCAGCGGCGCCCAGCGGTCGGGGTTGCGCCGGTACCAGTCGACGGTCTCGGCCAGGCCCTCGTCGAGGTCGCGGGCCGGCCTGAATCCGAGAGCGGCGATCTTGTCCCAGAGCATCGAGTACCGCAGGTCGTTGGCCTGCCGGTCGGGAATGTAGGTCACCGAGTCCCAGTCCTTGCCGCACAGGGCCAGGAGCTTGGCGGCCAGGTCCCGGACCGTGAGGTCCGTGCCACCGCCCAGGTTGTAGACCTCGCCCGGCTTCCCGTCGTCCAGGACCAACTCGACCGCGGCGCAGTTGTCCTCGACGTGCAGCCAGTTCCGCACGTGCTGCCCCTGACCGTGCAGGGTCACCGTCTCGCCCCGCAGGAGCCGGGTGGTGAAGAGGGGGATGACCTTCTCGGGGAACTGGTGGGGCCCGTAGTTGTTCGAGCTGCGCGTCACGCAGACCGGCAGGCCGTAGGTCTGGAAGTGGCTCAGGGCCACGAGGTCACTGGCAGCCTTCGACGCCGCGTACGGAACGCCGGGCTGCACGGGGTCGTCCTCGCTCGCCGAGCCTTCGGCGAGCGATCCGTACACCTCGTCCGTCGAGACGTGCACGAACTTGGCGATCTTGTGGCGGCCGGCGGAGGCGGCCAGGGTCTGCGTGCCCAGGACGTTCGTCGTGAGGAAGTTGTCGGCCGTGATGAGGGAGCGGTCGACGTGGGACTCGGCGGCGAAGTGGACGACAGCCGTATGCCGGGCCATCAGCTCCTCCACGAGCGGGCCGTCGAGGATGTTGCCGTGGACGAAGACCAGCCTCGGGTCGAGGAAGGCCTCCCCCAGGTTTTCGGGGTGGCCCGCGTAGGTGAGCGCGTCCAGCACGGTCACCCGGGACACGTCGTCCCTGCGCAGGATCCGCCGGACGAAGTGCGAACCGATGAAGCCGGCACCGCCGGTGACGAGGACTTCGTACATCTGACACCCACCTTGGTCGTGGACCGGGAAGGAACGGCGGATCCCCAGAACTGCGTGGTGCGGTCTTTCGGCGAGCCGTCGCCTGCATCCAGAGAACCGCCAGAGCCGTTCTGCGCGGGAGGCGAACCAGGGGGGCGAACAACGCACATCCGGTTCCCCCGCGTCGCCCTCGCGTCCTACGCTCGGATCCCGCACCCGCGGCATCCACGTCGCAGGACACCGGCTGGCATGAGGGGGCTCGGTGGCGCCCACGAAGGAACGCCAGGGCGATCCCAACGAGGATCTGGCCCGGCTCGTCAATCAGGCCGGCGCAAGCCACAAATCCCTGGCGGCGCAGATCAACAAGATCGGGGCCGCGGCCGGTGTTCCCCTCCGGTACGAGCACACCAGTGTCGCCAGATGGGTGAATCTCGGAATGATCCCGCGTGGCCGAACGCCCGAGTTCCTGGCCGCTGCGCTGGGCGAACGCCTCGGCAGAGCGGTGAGCGTGACCGAGATCGGCATGTACAGCAGGTCGGGTGGAAACCCTGATTTGGGGTTGGATTTCGCCCGCGACCCCGTCGATGCGATCCGCGTCGCCGCCACCTACTGGAGAACTGTGGACCGCTCCCGCCGCCAGCTCATCAGCAACGGCTTCGCCATCGCCGCCTTCGCCACCCCCGTCACCCGCTGGCTGGCCAAGCCGACCGACGCCCCGACCGCGCACGAAGGCGGCCGGCAGGTCGGCCGCAGCGACCTCGACGAACTGTGGAAGGCCGCTGACGAAGCCCGCCTGTGGGACTCCCGCTACGGCGGCGGGAACTGGAAGGCCAGCTCCGTCACCGAGTGCCTGCGCCTGAGCGCCGCACCGCTGCTGACCGGCACCTACACCGAGACCATCGGGCGCGAGCTGTTCGCAGCGACCGCTGAGCTGTCCCGGGTCGTGGGCTGGTCAGCGGTCGACACCGGCCACCACGACGTCGCCCAGCGCCACTTCGTCCAGGCCCTGCGCCTGGCACGAGCCGCGGGCAACGTGGAGAGCGGCTGCTACGTGATGGCCACCATGGCCCTCCAAGCCTTCTTGCGCGGCTACCCCGAACAAGCGGCCGACATGGCCGAGGGAGCTTACGAACGCGGTCTCGGACATGCCGCACCACGGGTGCTGGCCTTCGCCAAGCTGGCCGAGGCCCGCGCCCACGGGCGCGCCGGAAACGCCAATGCGGCGAAGGCCGCGCTCGGCCGGACCGAGGAGCTCCTCGACGCCATCCGGCCCGGCAGCCACGACCCCGAACAGCTCGCCTACATGACCCACGCCCGGCTCGCCGCCGACGCCACCGAAGTACACCGCGACCTCGCCGACCCCAAGGGCGCCTTCGCCTGGAACGAGCTGGCCGAGCCCATGCCGGCGGACCGCTTCACCCGCGCCACCGGCATCCGCATGGCCGTCCTGGCCACCAGCCACCTCCAAAACCGCGAACTCGAACGCGGCCTCACCGCCGCGAACACCTCGCTGCGCATCCTCAGCAACGTCCACTCCACCCGCGCCCACAGCTACCTCCACGACGTGACCCGCGCCCTCGCACCGTGGAAGGGGCAGCCCGAGGTTGCCCACCTCATCCAGCGCACACGCACCGAGCTGCCCGCCGCAGCCTGATTCCGGCGGACGACCGCTGGGTGGATCAGATCGCAGAAGCGGGCCCGCGCGTCAGCACGCCTTCCGCCACGCCCCCAGCTCGGACTTCTTCTCCAGGGAGCTCAGCTTCAAGTCGCGGGAGGCTTCGCAGAAGCGGCCGGTCGGAAGCCCGTACTCGACGTGGAAGACGGCCTTGCCGGCCTCCACGAAGGGGGTCAGCCGCTCGCACTCCCCGTACTCCGCGCACTGCTCGTTCACGGCGAAGTCGAACTCCCCCACCAGCTGCGGGATCTGGTCCAGGTCGTTCTTCAGGCCCACCGCCAGCCCCCGGTCATGGGCCAGTTTCGCGATCAGCCGGTTGTAGCGCAGCTGGTCCTCCGCCGTGAGCGGGAAGCCGGACTTGTTCTTGTAGGCGTCCATGTTGTCCGGCTCGACCGCGTCGAAGCCCTTGTCCCGGCACATGTCGAACCGCTTGGCCATCAGCGGTTCCAGCTCCGCGACCCGCCGGATGTCCAGCCAGCGTTCGCCCTCCCAGCCGTTGCCCTCGCCGAGCAGGTCCTTGGGGAACTGCCCCGCGTCCGGGCGGAAGTCCTCCCAGGCGCCGGTGGAGAGGTAGCAGATGGTCTTGCGGCGGGCCTGCTTGAGGGTGGCGACCTGTTCCTTCGTGGTGTTGAAGCCGTCGACGTCGTACACCGCCGCCTTCACGGAGGTGTCGAGCCTGCCGGTGAGCTGCCACTGCCAGCTCACGCCCGGCTTCGGCTGCCACCGCTCCCCCGGCGCCGGGTCGGGCGAGAAGTCGTCGGAGTCGGGTCCCTCGGCCGTACAGGCGGCGAGGAGGAGCAGCGGTACGAGGAGGAGGATGCGCAGGCGCTTCACGCGGTGGCCTCCAGGGCGTACGGGAGGGTCCCCCACGGGTGGGCGCCGGTGCCCGGGACCGCGCAGTGCACCCCCGCCCGCCGCGCCTCGGCGAGTTCCGCGGCGGGGGCGCCGGGCGGGACGGCGTAGACGAGGTGGCAGAAGCGCTGGGCGGGGTGGTCCGCGGTCCAGGGCGGTACGGTGCCCGCGTCCCGGTAGGCGTCCCAGGGGCCCTCGAAGGTGACGAGCAGGTCGGCGAGTTCGGCGTAGCCGGGGTGCGGGTGGACCCCGTGGTTGAGGACGAGGGTGCGGGCCCCCGCGGCCCGGGCGGCGACGGCGAGCCGCCCGTAGTGGGGCAGCAGTTCGGGATCGGCGGCGGCCTGGTCGAGGAACGCGCCGTCGGTGGCGTACCAGTCGCGGTGGCGCAGCAGGTCCTGCACCACCGCGGCGTGCGGGCGGCGCCCGTAGTCGGTGTCGGCGTAGCCGAGGACGGGCACCCCGGCCTCGCGCAGCCGCTCGGCGACGCGCGCGAACCGCTCGTCGGGGGCGTCGCCCGGCCCGCTGTCGGGGTTGAGCACGACCGAGTGGAGCCGGCCGGCGGAGCTGATCAGCCGCTCCCAGTCCTCGGGCCGGTCGGCGGGGTGCTCGTACAGGGGCACCAGCAGCATGGGGTCCTTCTTCTCGTACGTTCCGGCGTGGTTCATCTGTGGGCGGTCGCCCGGCCGAGGAGCAGGCAGACCAGGACGGCCAGCGCGGTCGCGGCCGCGCCCGCCACCACCAGCTGGACCAGCCGGGGCTGCCCCAGCCCGGTCAGCAGGGCCAGGCTCTGGGCGACGGCGGCCGAGGCGCAGACCACGGCCGCCGGCCGGACCGCCCCGAAGGACTGCAGGAGCAGCCCGGTCCACATCACGGCGCCGAGCAGGAGCAGGGTCAGGGCGCGGACCCAGGTCAGGCCGGGGGCGTCCGGCCAGAGCAGGGTTCCGGTCAGGCCCAGGGCCAGCAGCACCACGAGGTAGGCGGCGAGGCACCGGGCCAGGGTGGCGTGCATCCGCCGTCGGAACGCTCCGGGCGAACGGGCCGCCCGGAGCCCCGCGAGGCTGCCGCTGCGGAAGCGGTGGAGGAGCCATTCGGCGGGACCCATGCTGAGGGTGAGGGCCACCGCGGAGGGGGCGGCGACGGCCTCGGCGGGACCTCCGGCGAGCACCTCCCCGAGGGCGGCGTACAGCACGAGCAGGCCGGTGCCGAGGCCGAAGACCCCGTACGGGACGGAGTCCCCGAGCCGGGGTCCGCGCGGGGCGTGGTCCTCCTCGGCGCCGCGCAGCATCCGCCAGCGCACCGGGCCGCCGCCGGGGCGGCGCTCGGTCCGGCCCCGGATCCGGCGCGCGGCGGACCGTACGCCCTCGGCGACGGGCAGTTCCCGTACGGCCAGGGTGCAGGCGGCCAGCAGGGACACGGCGAGCAGGGTCACGCGGACGGGCACGGGCAGGTCCACGAAGAGGGCGAGCAGGGCTCCTGCCGCCATCGGGCCGAGCGCGGCGAGCAGCATCCGCTCGCGGCCGAGGACGAGCAGGACGGTGGCGGCCCCGACGTAGAGGGCCTGTCCGGCGGCGAAGGCGTACGAGAACGGCGGCCCGCCGGGGACGGCCAGCGCGGCGGCGGTGCCCAGCAGGGACCCGGCGGGGGCTCCGGCGAGCAGGGTCCGCGCGGCGGCGGCCCGGTCGCCGAGGCCGAGCCAGGAGTAGGCGCGGTGGGACAGGGTCTGGTCCCAGACCCAGCCGATGAGCGCCCCGGCGAGCAGGGTGAGCGTCCCGGCGGGCAGGCCGAGGCGGTCCTGCGGGCCGTCGAGCAGGGGTGCGCCGAGGATGTAGGCGAGGCCGGGCAGGGCGAAGATCACCCCGCGCAGCAGGCAGGCGGTGAGGGAGACCTTCCAGGGGTCGGGGGTGTCCGCGGGCTCCGGGAAGGAGCGGGGCACCCGGGCGTAGAGCTCCTCGGCGAGGGTGAAGGAGTCGCGGCGGCCGTAGGTGAGCCGGATGTGCTCGTCGGTCATGCCGTCGGATTCGAGGATCGCGGCGATCTCGTCGGGGTGGACGGCGGCGGCCACCAGCCCGTCCATGCGGGTCAGCAGTTCGTCCATCGGGTCGGCGGCCGCCGGGCCTTCGCGGCGGGGCCGCGGGATGGCCGGCAGCGTGTCCGCGGCGGTCGGCCGGCCGGCCGGGCCGGATGACCCCGGACCGGCGGAGCCGGACGCCCCGGCGCCGCCGCGGCCGACGGCAGCCGGGTGTCCGACGGCAGCCGGGTGTCCGACAGCAGCCGGGAGTCCGACAGCAGCCGGGTGTCCGGCGGGGCCGGGGTCCGTGCCGCCGGCGGCCCCGGCCGGGCGGGCAGCCCGCTTGTACGCCTTCGCGCCGGCGGAGCCGGGGAGCAGGCGGCCGCCCGGGCCCGCGGGCCGCTCGGGCCACGGCGGCTTGAGCCAGAGGGATCCGCTCACCACAGGCTCCCGTCGGCGGCCAGTTCGCGGTACCAGGGGTCGGCGAGCCGCTGGGTCCAGTCGTCGCCCTCGCGGACGGGCAGGACGGGCTGGCCCGCGAGTTCCCGGTAGATGTGCCGGAAGCCGTCCACGGACTGGTGGAGCGTGAACTTCTCCACCACCCGTTTGCGGGCCGCCCGGCCGAGCTCGGCGCGGCGTTCGTCGTCGCGGAGCAGGGCGAGGGCGGCGCGGGCCATGGTCTCGGGTTCGCGCGGCGGGACGACGAGTCCGGTGTCGCCGACGGCTTCGCGGACCCCGCCGACATCGGTGGAGACGGTGGTCCGGCCGCAGGACATGGCCTCGATGATGCTGAAGGGGAAGCCCTCGCTGATGCTGGACAGCATCACGATGCTGCCGGCCGCGTAGGCCTGGGCGACCTGCTCGATGCGGCCCTCGTAGGTGATCCCGTCGCCGACGCCGAGTTCGGCGGCGAGCTTCTCCAGGCGCAGCTTGTACTCCTCGCAGCCCGCCGGGACCGGGCCGAAGAGCCTCAGCCGCAGGGCGGGCAGTTCCTCCCGCATGAAGGCGTAGGCCCGGATGAGGGTTTCGAGGTCCTTGATGGGGTCGATGCGGCCGCACCAGCTGAGGGTGGGCACCTCGGGTTCGGCCCCGGCCTCGGGGAAGGCGTGCGGGTCGACGCCGTTGTAGACCGTGCGGATGCGGTCGGATGCGGCGCCGCCGCGCTCCTCCCAGCGGCGGTTGTACTGGTTGCAGGGGGTGATCAGGTCGGCCCGCCGGTAGCCCTCGGTGTTGAGCTCGCGGTAGAAGCCGAGCATCAGCGCCTTGACAGGCCAGCGCTGCTCGGCGGTGCGGTAGCCGAGGTAGCGCTCGCGCAGGTAGATGCCGTGCTCGGTGAGGAGGAAGGGCACCTCGTCGAGCTGCTTGGCGGCGAGGGCGGGGAGGGTGGCGAGGCCGCTGCTGACGGCGTGCGCGACGCTGTCGGGCGGGATCCGTACGGCCAGCGGGCGCAGCGCGTGTTCCAGCAGGTCGGTGGCGGTGAGCGCGTCGTGGATGGTGGGCTCGGCGGCCGCGGTGCTGAGGCCGGGGCGGGTCCACACGGCCATCAGCAGGCGCAGGACGGACTCGGAGCGCAGGGCCGGGGCGAGTCGCCCGGCCCGGGCGAGGACGGCGAACTCGCGCAGGGCTTCGGAGAAGCCGCCGTGGGCGGGGGTGCCGCCGGCGGTGGCCGCAGGAGGGTCGAGCAGGGAGAGCAGGAAGGTCTCGTAGACCTCGGTGAAGCGGCGGTGGGCCTTGCCGCGCGGGATCCACCTGCGGCCGCGCGCCGGGGGCGGACCCCAGAGCGGGACGGAGGTGTGCCGGTAGACGTTGCGCGGCAGTTCCCAGGTGACCGGCTCGCGTCCGGAGCCGGTCAGGGCTATGACGTTGAAGTCGACCTCCGGCATGCCGCGTACCAGTTGGTCGCACCAGGTGCTGACGCCCCCGTGGACGTGCGGATAGGTGCCTTCGGTGAGCATGGTGACATGGCGCCCATGGCTCATGCGGTGTGTCCCCCCAGGACGGAAAAGGGGCCGGCGCCCGTGAGTTGGTATCCGGAGCGCCGGCGCTGTGTGGTACTCGTGACGGCTTGCGGGACTGCCCCGGGTCAGCTGGGCAGCTTGAGCGTGACGGCGCTCTGGAGCAGCTCGGGCCCGGTCCAGGCGGACCGGTTGCCCGCGTAGGCGGTGCCGAAGTCGGTGGTCCCGAGCAGGAGTTGCTTCTTGGTCCCGTTGGGGGCGGTCACCGGGGCGACGACCCCGGAGGGCGCCTTGACGGTGACGGCCGTGCCGATGCGGTAGGCGGTGACCTTGCCCTCGGCGAGCGCCTTGTCCCAGGCGGCGCGGCGGCCGAGCTCGACGCCGGCGTCCTTCATGGTCTGGTTGACGATCGGCGCGCTGGGCGCGTACAGCGCGCGGTAGGTGTCCAGGACCCGGTCGAGCACCGGGTAGAGGGTGCGGTCCTCGGCGAGGTTGGACTGGTGGACGTAGTGCGGGCGCGGGTCGTTGGCCAGCACGTGGCGCAGGGCGGTCCGGGCTTCCTGGGGGACGATGTAGTCGAGGTAGCCGGTGTTCGGGTCCAGCGGGTCCGGCAGACAGGTGGAGGTGGCGGGGTTCTCCTCGCAGACGCCGCTGCCGCCGTCCGCGCGGCTGGTGTAGATCCAGTTGTACTCGTCGGCCATCTCCGCGTTGGTGCCCGTGTTGTAGTACACGTTCATCGGGTGGCGGGGCACGGTGAGGGCGGCGCCGACCGCGCGCTGCGCCGGTTCGCGGGAGTTGTCGCTGCCCGCCCATTTCACGCCGTTGTCGGCGAGCGCGCCGGCCAGGTTGGGGTTGTCCTGGCCCTGCTGCGGGAGGGTCTTGAGGCCCGAGTGCTCGCCGGTGACGAGCTCGGTGCGGTCGGTGGTGATGCCCTTGGACGCGGCCCAGTTGTTGTTGTCGCGGATCTGGGCGGAGATCTCGGCGCGGCTCATCCAGTTGACGGCGCCCTGGGCGTTCTTCGTGCAGGTCCAGGGGACGGTGGTGGTGTCCTGGACGCAGCCGAGGAAGGGGTGCGTGTAGGTGTGGTTCATCCAGCGGTACTTGGCGCGGTCGGCGACGAGCTGGGCGGTGAGGGCGTCGGTGCCGCTGTTCTCCGCCTTCCACTCCTCGCCGGCTCCCGCGTTGAAGAGCATGTCGAGCTTGAAGCCCTTGGACTGCTGCCACTGCGCCGCGTACACGGCGTCGGCGGCGGTCATCCGGATGGTGCTCTCCTTGCCCTCGCCGCCCGCGCAGGCGTAGTCGCCGGGCGTGCAGTTGAGGTCCTTGTTCCAGCGGGCGTCGGGGGCGAAGACGTCGTCGACGTGGACCGCGAAGTAGTTGCGGCTCTGGCCGAGGTGGACCCCCTGGGTGAGCCAGTCGACGATGCCGCGGGCCAGCAGCCGGAACTGCTGCTGGTACTGGTTGTAGCCGAAGGTGACGACCAGTTCGCTGCGCCCGTCGTGGGCGTACTCGCCGACGAGCGAGGCCCGTCCGGAGCCGACGGGGGCGTCGACGTAGCTGGTGTAGCCGGCCCGCGGCTTGCCCATGAACCCGAAGCTCTCGGGGACGAGGGCGGAGTTGTCCTCGAAGGCGACCTGCCCGCCGAGGTAGCCGAAGGGGCCGGTCTTGCCGGCGGCGGTGACGGCGGCCTGGGTGCCGTCGAGCTGGCCGCTGAAGCCGCCGTTGTCGGTGTACTCCAGACCCACGCCCGGGTGGGCCCAGGTGTAGGCGTCGACCTGGCGGATCCCGTACGCCGTCTCGTACGCGGCGAGCGCGGCCATCTCGGCCGAGCCCTCGCCGAACGGGTTCTCGTTGGGCAGGACCACGCCCTGGTACTTGGCGCGCGGGCGGCCGTCCACCGTGTCGCTGAGGAACCCGGCGTTGATGACCGGGCGGCTGCCGCTGCCCAGCAGCACCCGGGTGTACGGGACTCCGGTGTCCCGGAGCTCCGCGGTGATCGCCTCGACCGAGCTGCCCCCGTCGTCGACGACGAGCACCTTCAGGTCGATGCGCGGTGCCGTGGCCGCCGTGGCGGTCGCGGCGGGTACTGCCACGGACACCAGGGCAGCCGCTGCCATGACGCAGGCGACCCTGTTCATCCGGTTCTTGTTGACCATTTCGGCCTTTCCCCCCGCAGGCGTCCTCGACTCGGCCCTGTGGCGGATGGCCGGGCCGGGGAGGCTCTGTGGAAATCATGCAAAGGAACCCCGCGTCCCCTTGCGAGAGTGGACCGAGTCTCTCGGACCTCGTCAGGTCTACGAGGCAAACCTGGAGCAGAGTCCACAGATGGGTGAACCTGATGGCCTCTTGATCGAACAACTTGCCAAACCTTCGAGTGACGTGCGGGTGAGTAGCTGCGCGTAGGCTCATTTCCGGCGGCCGTCGGGCCGGAATACGATCGCTACGGATGGCCGTCCACCCACTCGGCCCACACACACAAACGGAAGCGAGACTTCACCACCGTGACTGCTCTGACTCTCAGCACTGCCGGCGCGGCGACGCTGCGCGCCGACGCCCTCGTCGTCGGTGTCGCGAAGGGCCCCAAGGGGCCGGTCGTCGCCGCGGGCGCCGAGGCCGTGGACAAGGCGTACGACGGTAAGCTCGCCGCCGTGCTCGAAGCGCTCGGTGCCTCGGGCGCCGAAAGCGAGATCACCAAGCTGCCGGCCCCGGCGGGCCTGAAGGTCCCGGTCGTGCTGGCGGTCGGGCTGGGCTCCCTCCCCGAGAAGGACGAGTCGTTCGACGAGGAGGTGCTGCGCCGCGCCGCCGGCGCCGCCGCCCGCGCCCTGCACGGCTCCAAGAAGGCGGCCTTCGCCCTCCCCCTGGACGACGCCTCCGCCGTCACCGCCGTGGCCGAGGGCGCGCTGCTGGGCGCGTACGCCTTCACCGCCTACCAGGGCGGCGAGAAGAAGGGCTCCGGTAAGAACGAGGGCCCGAAGCAGCCGCTCGCCGAGGTCGCCCTGCTGGGCGCCAAGCCGCGCGACAAGGAGCACAAGGCCGCGGTCGAGCGCGCCACGGTCGTCGCGACCGAGGTCAACATCGCCCGTGACCTCGTCAACACCCCGCCGAACGACCTGACCCCCGAGGCCTTCGCCGCGGTCGCCTCCGCGACCGCGAAGGAGCACGGCATCAAGGTCCAGGTGCTGGACGAGAAGGCCCTGGTCAAGGGCGGCTACGGCGGCATCATGGGCGTCGGCAAGGGCTCCGAGAACCCGCCGCGCCTGGTGAAGCTCTCCTACACCCACGCCAAGGCGGAGAAGACCCTGGCCTTCGTCGGCAAGGGCATCACCTACGACTCGGGCGGCATCTCCCTGAAGCCGGCCGGCCACAACGAGACGATGAAGTGCGACATGGCCGGCGCCGCCGCCGTCTTCGCCTCCGTGGTCGCCGCCGCGAAGCTGGGCCTCCAGGTCAACGTCACCGGCTGGCTCGCGCTCGCCGAGAACATGCCGTCCGGCTCCGCCGTCAAGCCGGGCGACGTGCTGCGCATGTACAGCGGCAAGACCGTCGAGGTGCTCAACACGGACGCCGAGGGCCGCCTGGTCCTGGGCGACGCGCTGACCAAGGCCTCCGAGGACGCCCCGGACGCGATCGTCGACGTCGCCACCCTGACCGGCGCCATGGTGCTGGCCCTGGGCAACCGCACCTTCGCGGTCATGGCCAACGACGACGCCTTCCGCACGTCGATCCACGAGATCGCCGAGGAGGTCGGCGAGGCCTCGTGGCCGATGCCGCTCCCCGCGGACCTGCGCAAGAGCATGGACTCCCCCACCGCCGACATCGCCAACATGGGTGAGCGCATGGGCAGCGGCCTGCTGGCCGGCCTCTTCCTGCAGGAGTTCGTCGGCGAGGGCATCACCTGGGCGCACCTCGACATCGCGGGCCCGGCCTTCCACGAGGGCGCGCCGTACGGCTACACCCCCAAGGGCGGCACCGGCTCGGCCGTGCGCACCCTGGTGCGGCTGGCCGAGCGTACGGCCACGGGCGACCTGGGCTGACGCACGACCCGAGGATGTGAGACACGCCTCAGGCCTTGATCGAACACTCGATCAAGGCCTGAGGCGTGTTCACCCACGACGAAATCCGTAGGTTTCTACGCAGGGGTAACGCGCAGTTCGTGCAGAACGACCTGCCACATAGTGGGCCCGGCGTCCCGCGTTCCCGCGACAAATGCGAAGATGGGTTCTCGGCAGGACAGGGCCCCCACCACAGGGCCGAAGAAACAAGCGGCCGATTACCAGCCGCCGCCCGGTCACAGAGGACCGGTGCCCGGCGCACATGCATGGAGGACGTGACGTGGCGAACGACGCCAGCACCGTTTTCGACCTAGTGATCCTCGGCGGTGGCAGTGGCGGTTACGCCGCGGCTCTCCGCGCATCCCAGCTGGGTCTCGACGTTGCGCTGATCGAGAAGAACAAGCTCGGCGGCACCTGCCTGCACAACGGCTGCATCCCCACGAAGGCTCTGCTGCACGCCGGTGAGGTCGCGGACCAGGCGCGCGAAGCCGCCCAGTTCGGTGTCAAGGCCTCCTTCGAGGGCATCGACATCGCGGGTGTGCACAAGTACAAGGACGAGGTCATCTCGGGCCTGTACAAGGGCCTGCAGGGCCTGGTCGCCTCCCGCAAGGTGACCTACATCGAGGGTGAGGGCCGCCTCTCCTCGCCGACTTCCGTCGACGTGAACGGCCGGCGCATCCAGGGCCGCCACGTCCTGCTGGCGACCGGCTCCGTGCCGCGCTCGCTGCCGGGCCTGAACATCGACGGCAACCGCATCATCTCCTCGGACCACGCGCTGGTCCTGGACCGCGTACCCGAGTCCGCCATCGTCCTGGGCGGCGGCGTCATCGGCGTCGAGTTCGCCTCGGCGTGGAAGTCCTTCGGCACCGACGTGACCGTCGTCGAGGGCCTCAAGCACCTCGTCCCGGTCGAGGACGAGAACAGCTCGAAGCTGCTGGAGCGCGCGTTCCGCAAGCGCGGCATCAAGTTCAACCTCGGCACCTTCTTCGACAAGGCCGAGTACACGGAGAACGGCGTGCGCGTCACGCTGGCCGACGGCAAGACCTTCGAAGCCGAGGTGCTGCTGGTCGCCATCGGCCGCGGCCCGGTCTCGCAGGGCCTGGGCTACGAGGAGCAGGGCGTCGCGATGGACCGCGGCTACGTCCTGGTCGACGAGTACATGCAGACCAACGTGCCGACCATCTCGGCCGTCGGTGACCTCGTCCCGACCCTCCAGCTCGCGCACGTCGGCTTCGCCGAGGGCATCCTGGTCGCGGAGCGTCTGGCCGGTCTCAAGACCGTCCCGATCGACTACGACGGCGTTCCGCGCGTCACGTACTGCCACCCCGAGGTCGCTTCCGTCGGCATCACCGAGGCCAAGGCCAAGGAGATCTACGGTGCGGACAAGGTCGTCGCCCTCAAGTACAACCTGGCGGGCAACGGCAAGAGCAAGATCCTGAAGACCGCGGGCGAGATCAAGCTCGTCCAGGTCAAGGACGGTGCCGTGGTCGGCGTCCACATGGTCGGTGACCGGATGGGCGAGCAGGTCGGCGAGGCCCAGCTGATCTACAACTGGGAGGCCCTGCCGGCCGAGGTCGCGCAGCTCATCCACGCGCACCCGACCCAGAACGAGGCGCTCGGCGAGGCCCACCTGGCCCTGGCCGGCAAGCCGCTGCACTCCCACGACTAATCGTCCCGGGCGCGACGACCACTTCCGCACTTTCGTAAGGAGCAACAGAAACCATGTCGGTTTCCGTAACCCTTCCGGCGCTCGGCGAGAGCGTCACTGAGGGAACTGTCACCCGCTGGCTGAAGGCCGAGGGCGAGCGCGTCGAGGCCGACGAGCCGTTGCTCGAGGTCTCGACCGACAAGGTCGACACCGAGATCCCGTCGCCCGTCTCCGGCATCCTGGCCTCCATCAAGGTCGCCGAGGACGAGACCGTCGAGGTCGGCGCCGAGCTGGCCGTCATCGACGACGGTTCGGGCGCGCCGGCCGCGGCTGCGGCTCCGGCCGCCGAGCCGGTCGCCGCCGAGGCCCCGGCCGCTCCGGCGCCGGTCGCCGAGGCCCCGGCCGCCCCCGCACCGGCCGAGACCCCGGCCGCCGCTCCGGCAGGTGCCGCTTCCGGCACCGACGTCGTGCTCCCCGCCCTGGGCGAGTCCGTCACCGAGGGCACCGTCACCCGCTGGCTGAAGTCGGTCGGCGAGACGGTCGAGGCCGACGAGCCGCTGCTCGAGGTCTCCACCGACAAGGTCGACACCGAGATCCCCGCGCCGGTCTCCGGCACGCTGCTGGAGATCCTGGTGGGCGAGGACGAGACCGCCGAGGTCGGCGCCCGTCTGGCCGTCATCGGCGTCGCCGGTGCCGCCCCCGCCGCGGCTCCGGCCGCTGCCGCTCCGGCGCCGGTCGCCGCCGCTCCGGCCGTGGCCGCTCCGGCGCCGGTCGCCGCTGCTCCGGTCGCCGCCCCGGCTCCGGTCCAGGCCGCCGCTCCGGCTCCCGTGGCCGCTCCGGCCCCGGTCGCCCCGGCGCCGGTCGCCCCGGCCGCTCCCGTCGCCCCGGTTTCCGCCGGTGACGAGGGCGCGTACGTGACCCCGCTGGTGCGCAAGCTCGCCTCGGAGTCCGGCGTGAACCTGTCCACGGTCTCGGGCACCGGTGTCGGTGGCCGTATCCGCAAGCAGGACGTCCTGGCCGCCGCCGAGGCCGCCAAGGCCGCTGCCGCCGCCCCGGCGCCGGCTGCCGCTCCGGCCGCGAAGGCTCCGGCCGCCGCGGTCTCCGAGCTGCGCGGTCAGACGGTCAAGATGACCCGCATGCGCAAGGTCATCGGCGACAACATGATGAAGGCCCTGCACTCGCAGGCGCAGCTCAGCTCCGTGGTCGAGGTGGACATCACCAAGATCATGAAGCTGCGCGAGAAGGCCAAGGCCGGCTTCCTCGCCCGCGAGGGCGTCAAGCTGTCCCCGATGCCGTTCTTCGTCAAGGCCGCTGCCCAGGCGCTGAAGGCCCACGCGGTCGTCAACGCCCGGATCAACGACGACGAGGGCACCATCACCTACTTCGACTCGGAGAACATCGGCATCGCCGTGGACTCCGAGAAGGGCCTGATGACCCCGGTCATCAAGGGTGCGGGCGACCTCAACCTGGCGGGCATCTCCAAGGCGACCGCCGACCTGGCCGCCAAGGTCCGCGGCAACAAGATCACGCCGGACGAGCTGTCGGGCGCGACCTTCACCATCAGCAACACCGGCTCGCGCGGTGCGCTGTTCGACACGGTCATCGTGCCGCCGAACCAGGTCGCCATCCTGGGCATCGGTGCCACGGTGAAGCGCCCGGTGGTCATCGAGACCGCCGAGGGCACCAACATCGGCATCCGCGACATGACGTACCTGACCCTGTCCTACGACCACCGCCTGGTGGACGGCGCGGACGCGGCCCGGTACCTCTCGGCCGTCAAGGCGATCCTCGAGGCCGGCGAGTTCGAGGTCGAGCTCGGTCTCTGAGGCCGAGAGGATCCAAACGAGGTAGAGCACGGTGTCTGAGCCGAACGGCTTGTAACCAGCCTCACTGTCGGGGCCCCCCGCCGGGGTAAACCCCGGCGGGGGCGCCCCCCGATTTTATAAGCATAAAGCCCCCCCGAGTACCAGCACACCCACCACCCCAAGAAACCCCCAAGATAAACCCAC
>NZ_JBHWUO010000062.1:0-9936 GCF_042736975.1 Streptomyces sp. NPDC059989 | reverse complement strand
TCTTTGGGGGTGTGGCGGGGCGTTGGGGCCCTTTCTCAACAACCGGTGTTCGCCCGGGGGTGGGGCCCGGTCGGTGTGTCACCCCCCCCCCGGGCCGCCCCCCCGGCCGGGGACCCGGGGGGGGGGGCCCGCCGCCGTATTGTCTACGCATCAGGCCCCGCGTTGACCCTGCACACCCACCAGGAGATGAACCGCCGATGATCACCCCACCCGTCGTGCACTCGCTGCGCGAGCAGATCCGCGAGCACATCGTGGAGGGGATCGTCAGCGGGCGCTGGAAGCCCGGTGAGCGGATCGTGGAGCGCCGGATCGCGGTGGAGCTGGAGGTCAGCCAGACGCCCGTACGGGAGGCCCTGCGCGAGCTGGAGACCCTGCGGCTGATCGAGTCGGCGCCGAACAAGGGCGTGCGCGTACGGAACCTCTCCGCGGCGGACCTGGAGGAGATCTACCCGGTCCGGGCCGGTCTGGAGCAGATCGCCGCCGAGCTGGCCGCGCCCCGGCTGGCGGCCGACACCTCGGCCCTGGAACCGCACGTCGCGGCCCTGTGGGAAGCCGACCGCAGCGAGGACGGCACGGCGCAGGTGCGGCACACGGTGGGCTTCCACCGGGAGCTGGTGCGGGCGGCCGGGAACAGCGTGCTGCTGCACACCTGGGAGAGCCTGGGCATCGAGGTGTTCACGGCCCTGTCCATCCGGTGGCTGGGAACGGTCCAGAAGTCCTACGCGGAGGAGCACGAGGCCCTCGTCGAGGCGTTCCGCGCCCAGGACCCGGACATCGGTCTGCTCGTGAAGCGGCACGTCCTGGGCTGCGCGCCGCGCGCCTGACGGAGCCTGACGGGGTCCGATTGCCCTGATTTGCCCGGCACCGGGTGCCTGATTTCCTGGCACCCGGTGCCGACTTTCGTCAGATCGACGTCTCTTCGTCACATTTATTTGATCGATCATCGATCAGCGATTTACAGTCATCGCGGACCTCAACCAGGTCCAACGACCCTGTCCTGCCCGTCAGGGATTTTTTCACCACCTCTCCTTTGTCCGGAAGGCGGCGCACACCGATGTCCGACCCCGTAGGAAAGCTTCCGAGCGAGCTCGACCAGCTCCCGGACCGCGACACCGAGGAGACCGCCGAATGGGCGGCCTCCCTCGACGCCGTCGCCAAGGCCGCCGGTACGCGCCGCGCCGAATACCTGCTCCGCCGCACGCTCCAGCACGCCGAGGCCGCCGGCCTCGCGCTGCCCAAGCTGCTGGAGACGGACTACGTCAACACCATCCCCACCGCCGCGGAGCCCGAGTTCCCCGGTGACGAGGCGATGGAAGCCAAGATCACCGCATGGAACCGCTGGAACGCGGCCGCCATGGTGACCCGCGGCTCCAAGTACGGCGTCGGCGGCCACATCGCCACCTTCGCCTCCGCCGCGTGGCTGTACGAGACCGGCTTCCAGCACTTCTTCCGCGGGAAGGAGGCCGACGGATCGGGCGACCAGCTCTACATCCAGGGCCACGCCTCCCCCGGCATCTACGCCCGCGCCTTCCTCGACGGCCGGGTCTCCGAGCAGCAGCTCGACAACTTCCGCCAGGAGTCCGGCGGCAACGGCCTGCCGTCCTACCCGCACCCGCGGCGCCTGCCGTGGCTGTGGGAGTTCCCGACGGTGTCCATGGGCCTCGGCCCGCTCTCCGCGATCTACCAGGCGCGCTTCAACCGCTACCTGCAGAACCGGAGCATCAAGGACACCGCCAACTCGCACGTCTGGGCCTTCCTGGGCGACGGCGAGATGGACGAGCCCGAGTCGACCGCCGCCCTGGCCCTCGCCTCCCGCGAGCAGCTCGACAACCTGACCTTCGTCATCAACTGCAACCTGCAGCGCCTCGACGGTCCGGTCCGCGCCAACTTCCGCGTGGTCCAGGAGCTGGAGGCCCAGTTCCGCGGCGCCGGTTGGAACGTCATCAAGTCGCTGTGGGGCTCCGCCTGGGACGAGCTGTTCCAACTCGACACCACGGGCGCCCTGGTACGCCGCCTGCGCGAGGTACCGGACGCGCAGTTCCAGACGTACGCGACCCGCGACGTGGCCTACATCCGCCAGCACTTCTTCGGCGCCAACGCCGAGCTCGTGCAGCTGGCCGGCGTGCTCTCCGACGCGAAGATCGCCGAGTGCTTCCACAGCTCCCGCGGCGGCCACGAGCCCCGCAAGGTCTACGCCGCGTACAAGGCCGCCCTGGAGCACAAGGGCGCGCCGACGGTCATCCTCGCGCAGACCGTCAAGGGCTACACGCTGGGTGCCGGGTTCGAGTCGAAGAACGCGAACCACCAGATGAAGAAGCTGACGATCGACGAGTTCAAGGACATGCGGGACCTCCTTGGCCTCCCGATCCCGGACAGCGCCTTCGCCGACGGCCAGGTCCCGTACGGCCACCCGGGCGCGAACAGCCCCGAGGTGCAGTACCTGAACGAGCGCCGCGCGGCCCTCGGCGGTCCGGCCCCGGCCCGCAAGGTCAAGCACGTGGCCCTGCCCGCCCCGGCGGACCGTTCCTTCGCCCCGCTGCTCAAGGGCTCCGGCAAGCAGGAGATGGCCACCACCATGGCCTTCGTCCGACTCGTCAAGGACCTGATGCGGGACAAGGAGACCGGCAAGCGCTGGGTGCCGATCGTCCCCGACGAGGCCCGTACCTTCGGCATGGAGTCCCTCTTCCCGTCGGCCGGCATCTACTCGCCGCTGGGCCAGACGTACGAGCCGGTCGACCGCGACCAGCTCATGTACTACAAGGAAGCCAAGGACGGCCAGATCCTCAACGAGGGGATCACCGAGGCCGGTGCCATGGCCGACTTCATCGCCGCCTGCACGTCGTACGCGACGCACGGCGAGCCGATGATCCCCTTCTACATCTTCTACTCGATGTTCGGCTGGCAGCGCACCGCCGACCAGATGTGGCAGCTCGCCGACCAGCTCGGCAAGGGCTTCATCGTCGGCGCCACCGCCGGCCGCACCACGCTCACCGGTGAGGGCCTGCAGCACGCGGACGGCCACTCGCACCTGATCGCGTCCACGAACCCGGCGTCGCTCAACTACGACCCGGCCTTCGCGTACGAGATCGCGGTGATCGTCAAGGACGGTCTGCGCCGCATGTACGGCGAGAAGCCGGAAGACGTCTTCTACTACCTGACGGTCTACAACGAGCCGAAGGTGCAGCCGGCCATGCCCGAGGGCGTGGAGCAGGGCATCCTCAAGGGCCTCTACCGCTTCAACACGGCGGCGGACCTGGGCGAGGCGGCTCCGGCCGCCGACGCGCCCAAGGTCCAGCTGATGGCCTCGGGTACGGCGATCCACTGGGTCCTGGAGGCGCAGCGGCTGCTCGCCGCCGACTGGAACGTGGCCGCCGACGTCTGGTCCGCCACCTCCTGGGGCGAGCTGCGCCGCGACGCGCTGGAGTGCGACGAGGCGCTGCTGCGCGGCGAGGTGCGCACTCCGTACGTCACCCGCGCGCTGGAGGGCGTCACCAGCCCGGTCCTGGCCGTCTCCGACTGGATGCGCCAGGTCCCGGACCAGATCAGCCAGTGGGTCGAGCAGGACTACACCTCGCTGGGCACGGACGGCTTCGGCCTCTCCGACACCCGTGAGGGCGCCCGCCGCCACTTCGGTGTCGACGCCCAGTCGATCGTGGTGGCCGCGCTGGCCCAGCTCGCCCGCCGCGGCGAGGTCCCGGCGTCCGCCATCAAGGAGGCCCGGGAGCGCTACGGCCTGTAGGCCGGCACGACCCGTGTGACCCGCCCGTGAGGCGGCCCGCCCAGGAGGGGACGGGCCGCCTCACGGCGTTTCCCCCTCCCGGACCTTCCGGTACTCCTCGAGGAACCGGCGCATCTGCTCGGGCACGTCACTGAACAGTGCGGGGTCCACCAGGGCGGCCCACGCAGGACCGGGGTTCAGCATCGGGCGAGGGGGCGGCGGTCAGCATCGGGCGCACCCGCGCGGGGCCGGCGGTCAGCATCAGGCGCGCCCGCGCGGGCCCGGCGGTCAGCATCAGCGGCACCCGTGCCGGTCCGGCGGGGTGTACGGGGGGACTGCCCGGGCCGGGGCCGCGGGTGGGGACCGGGCCGGGATTCGGGCCGGGCCCGGTGTCCGGGCGCGGCGCGGCCCGGCCGGGCCGCTCCACCCGCCCGGGGTTCCTGCGCGGCGCCGTTCCGGCGGCGATCGCCGTGCCGAGCACGAGGGCGACCTCGGCCGCGCTCTGCGGCCGGTGGCCGGGCTGCCTTGCAAGCAGGCTCATGACAAGATCGGCAACCATCGGCGGCAGGTCCGGCACGAGGGCGGCCAGCGAAGGGGGCTGCTCCTCCTTATGCTGCCGCAGGACCTCCAGGGGGGCGCCCCGGAACGGCAGGCGCCCGCTCAGCCCTTCGTAGAGCAGGCAGCCCAGGCTGTAGAGGTCCGACCGGTGGTCCACATCCTCTTCCCCCCGAGCCTGCTCGGGCGACATGTAGGACGGAGTCCCGATCGGCACGCCCGGCACGCTCCGACCCGCCCGCGCCAGATCGTCGAGCAGCTTCGCGATGCCGAAGTCGGCCAGCTTGGCCACTCCGCTGCCGGTGCGCAGCACGTTGGCCGGTTTGACGTCGCGGTGGACGATCCCCGCCTCGTGTGCGGCCGCGAGAGCCTCCGCGACCTGCCGCGCCCAGGACGCGACGTCATACCAGGGCAGCCGCCCCGGCTCGGCGAAGGCCTTGGCCAGGTCCCCTTCGTCGGCGCGTTCCAGGACCAGGAAGAGCATCCGGTGGCCGTGCAGGACGTGCTCACCGCTGTCATGCACGATGATCACGTGGTCGTGTTTCAAGGCCGCGGTGGCGCGAACCTCGTCGAGGAAGCGCCGTTCGGGCTCGGTCCGGTCATTCCGGTCGGACTTCGCGCGGGCATCGGGGAGACGCAACAGCTTGACGACGACCGGACGGTCCATGCGCTCGTCGTGGGCGTCCCACACCTCCCCCATGCCGCCCCGAGCGAGCATGGTGTTCAGCTGGTACCGGTCGTTCAGACGCAACCCCATGGGGGGCACCCTCCCGCTGCGCGCGCCATCGCTCCCCCGAGTATGCGCCCCGGACCATAAGGAGAGCATCGACCTTTGGCCGTATGCGCGGTGGCGGCGCGGGGGCGGACCCGTGATGCTGGGACCGTGATGGACGAGACGGAGTTCTGGGAGATCGTCGACCGTACCCGCGAGGCCGCCGACGGCGACCCCGAGGAACACGCCGAGCTGCTCGTGGAGCGGCTGGCGCAGCTCGATCCGGACTCCGTCCTGGACTTCGCCCGCCACTTCGAGTCGCGGTACAACCGGGCGTACACCTGGGACCTCTGGGGGGCCGCCTGGGTGCTGCTCGACGGGGCGAGCGACGACGCCTTCGACTACTTCCGCTGCTGGCTGATCGGGCAGGGGCGGGAGGTCTTCGAGGGCGGGGTGCACGATCCCGACCATCTCGCGGAGCTCCTGGGCGACTTCGACGAGGAGATCGACGGGGACGGCGAGGAGCTGGGGTACGCGGCCGACGAGGCGTACGAGCAGCTGACCGGGTCGGTGGCGCCGGATCTGGGCGTGCCCCTGCAACCGGCAGAGCCGGAGGGCACCCCGCTGGACTTCGAGAACGAAGGCGTGCTGGCGGAGCGCTTCCCCCGGCTCTGGGACCGCTTCAGAGGCTGAGCCCGCGGCTCGGTGGCCCGCGGCTCAGTAGTGCGTGCCGCCGTCGATACGGATCTCCGTACCGGTGATGAACGCGCCGTCCTCGGAGCCCAGCATCGCGACGACGCCGGCCACGGTCTGCGGGCCGGCGAAGCCCTGGCCGAGGGCCGGGGCGAGCTTGGCGAAGAGGGACCAGTCGGTGTCCTCGGGCAGGCCGGGGCCGTTGCCGGTGGTCATGCCGCTCTCGATGGAGCCGGGCGCGACGGACACGAACCGCAGGCCCTGCTTGCTGTACTCGGCGGCCAGCGCGTGGGTCATGGACTGGATGCCGCCCTTGCTGGCCGCGTAGGCGGACATGTAGGGGTGGGCGAAGGACGCCGAGGTGGAGCTGAAGTTCACGACGACCGGCTGCTCGCCCGCCAGCAGGGCCGGGAGGGACTCGCGGATCATCAGGAAGGTGCCGGTCAGGTTGACCGCGATGACCTTGTTCCAGAGTTCGAGCGTGGTCTGGTGGGTGTGCGCGGAGCGCAGGATGCCCGCGGCGTTCACCAGTACGTCGATGCCGGTGAGGGCGTCGACGGCGGCGGCGACGCCCGCTTTGACGGCGGCCTCGTCGGATATGTCGAGGACGGCGGTGGTCAGCCGGTCCTGGTGGCCGTCGGTGGCGGCCCGGTCGGCGGTGGCCTTGAGGCCGGCCTCGTTGACGTCCACCGTGTGGACCCGGCCGCCCTCGGCGAGGATGCGGTGGACGGTGGCCTGGCCGATGCCGGAGCCGCCGCCGGTGATGAGGACGCGTCGTCCTTCGTAACGGTTCATGGGGCGAGCGTACCGAAGCGGTGACACGTTTTGCCAGAGTGGCGTGGAATGCAATCGCCCTTGATCCCGGGAGGTACGCTTCACCCCGTGAGATCCCCTCGTCCGTACTCTCCCCAGGCCGGCCCCGGAGCCCAGTCGCTGACCGAGCGCCGCAAGGCCGCCACCCAGCTCGACATCGCGCGCGCGGCCTGCGAACTGTTCGCCGAGCACGGCCCCGACGGCACGACCGCCGAGGACATCGCCCACCGCGCGGGCGTGGCGCTGCGCACCTTCTACCGCTACTTCCGCAACAAACAGGACGCGGTGGCCCCGCTGCTGGCGGGCGGCGGCGACGCCTGGCGTGCGCTGCTCGCCGAGGAGACCCCCGGCACCCCCCTCGCCGAGGCCCTGGAGCGGGCCGTGACCCGCTCGCTGACCGGCCCGCAGGCGGTCCAGGAGGGCCTGGAGGTGACGCGCGGGCTGCTGCGGGCGGCGACGACCGACCCGGCCCTGCGCGCGGTCTGGTACCGCGTGAACCAGGACTCCGAGGAACACCTGGTCCCGGTGGTGGCCCGGCTGGCCGGCCCGGACGCCGACCCCCTGGGCGTCCGCCTGATCGCCGCGGCGGCCACGGACGCGATCCGCATCTCCCTGGAACTGTGGTCGGCCACGGACGCCCCGGTCACGGGCCCGGGCTCCCCGGCCGAGCTCGCGGTCCGCTGCCTGCGCGACCTCACCGGCGCGATGCCCCTGCTCCGCTGAGGCCAGCGGGGCAGGGGCATCGCAGCGTCCCTACGGTCTTCAGCGGCCGCGGTCCCAGCCGCCCCAGTTGCCGGAGTCGTTCCAGTTGCCGTTGTTCCAGTTGCCGGAATCGTTCCAGTTACCGGAGTCGTTCCAGTTGCCGTCGTTCCAGCTGTCGTTCCAGTTGGAGTTGCGCCAACCGGTGTCGTCACGCCAGTTCCGGTTGTCCCAGTTGCCCCAGTCGTCGCGGTAGCCGCCGACGCCGCCGACCCTGCCGTCGTCCCAGCACCAGTCGGGCACGTACCGCCAGTCCCGGTTGCAGCATTCGTCCCAGCGCCCGTTGCCCCAGTTGTCGCACCTCCAGTTGCCACCGCCGTTGGCCGAGGCACTGCCGACCGGCATGAGTCCGAGGGTGATTCCGGCGGCGCCTGCCAGGACTGCCGCAACGATCCTACGGCGCATCTTCATGCACCTCCGAACGAGTCTCGCTTATCCGGCCTTTAGGACATCTCCACCCTGGCCCGGCCCCCGTGCCCTGTCAAAGCGGAAAGGCCCCCCGCCGCTCTCCGTGGAGAGTGGCGGGGGGCCTCCCATCAGGCTTTTTAGAGGTCGAAGTACAGCTCGAACTCGTGCGGGTGCGGACGCAGCGCGATCGGGGCGATCTCGTGCGTGCGCTTGTAGTCGATCCAGGTCTCGATCAGGTCCGGGGTGAAGACACCGCCGGCCAGGAGGTACTCGTGGTCCTCCTCCAGCGCCTTGAGGACGTCCTCCAGGCTGGTCGGGACCTGCGGGACGCTCGCGTGCTCGTCGGGCGAGAGCTCGTAGAGGTCCTTGTCGATCGGCTCCATCGGCTCGATCTTGTTCTTGATGCCGTCGAGGCCCGCGAGGAGCAGCGCCGAGAAGGCGAGGTACGGGTTCGAGGACGGGTCCGGCGCGCGGAACTCGACGCGCTTGGCCTTCGGGTTCGAGCCCGTGATCGGGATGCGCATGGCGGCGGAGCGGTTGCGCTGCGAGTACACCATGTTGACCGGCGCCTCGAAGCCCGGGACCAGGCGGTGGTAGGAGTTCACCGTCGGGTTGGTGAACGCCAGCAGCGACGGGGCGTGCTTGAGGATGCCGCCGATGTAGTAGCGCGCGGTGTCCGACAGGCCCGCGTAGCCGGCCTCGTCGTAGAACAGCGGGTCGCCGTTGGCCCACAGCGACTGGTGCACGTGCATGCCCGAGCCGTTGTCACCGAAGATCGGCTTCGGCATGAAGGTCGCGGTCTTGCCGTTGCGCCAGGCGACGTTCTTCACGACGTACTTGAAGAGCATCAGGTCGTCGGCCGCGGCGAGCAGCGTGTTGAACTTGTAGTTGATCTCGGCCTGGCCGCCGGTGCCGACCTCGTGGTGCTGACGCTCGACCTGGAGGCCCTGGGCGTCCAGCTCGAGGGAGATCTCGGCGCGCAGGTCGGCGAAGTGGTCGACCGGGGCTACGGGGAAGTAACCACCCTTGTAGCGGACCTTGTAACCACGGTTGTTCTCCTCGGAACCGGTGTTCCAGGCGCCGGCCTCGGAGTCGATGTGGTAGAAGCCCTCGTTCGCGGAGGTCGCGAAGCGCACGCTGTCGAACACGTAGAACTCGGCCTCGGGGCCGAAGAACGCGGTGTCGGCGATGCCGGTGGAGGCGAGGTACGCCTCGGCCTTCTTCGCGATGTTGCGCGGGTCGCGGCTGTAGGCCTCACCCGTGATCGGGTCGTGGATGAAGAAGTTGATGTTGAGCGTCTTGTCCTTGCGGAACGGGTCCAGGCGCGCGGTGGTGATGTCGGCACGCAGCGCCATGTCGGACTCGTGGATCGCCTGGAAGCCGCGGATGGAGGATCCGTCGAAGGCGAGCTCCTCCGCCGGGTCGAACGCTCGCGCCGGGATGGTGAAGTGCTGCATCACACCAGGCAGGTCGCAGAAGCGGACGTCGACGAACTTGACGTCGTTCTCCTCGATGTACTGCTTCACTTCGTCGGCGTTCTTGAACATCCAACTCCTCCTACTCCCGGTCCCCGGGGGAGGGACGGGCTTTATAGCTCGTGGTGCGTCAGTGCGGTGCCGCACGCTGACCCGACCATAAGCAGACGGGATTTCTCAAGGATGACCCATTTGTTTCGCCCAAGTTAACCAGGGTCCCGCCCGAGGGTCGCGAGGCCGCACCGGTACCGTGGTCGGGTGGACAACAGGCAAGCACTCGGATCCTGGCTCTCCGGCCCCCGCGCGGCCGCCGAGGACATGGGCATCGACTTCGGCTACCCGGGCAAGCGGCTCGGCCTGCCCGAGCAGGGGCCCGGCTCTATGGCCCGGTTCGGGCGGCGGCTGGGCGCCATCGCCCTCGACTGGATCAGCTGCGAGGTGATTGCCTACGGCCTGATCACGGGCGGTGGCGACATGAACGCGCTGGCGAACTGGACGTACGTCCTCTTCCTGGCCCTGACCCTCCTGACGGTCGGCACCGTGGGCTTCACCCCCGGCAAGCGGATCGTGGGCCTGCGGGTGCTCTCGGAGGACGGCGGCCGCCTGAGCCCCGCCCGCGTGCTGCTGCGCACCGTCCTGCTGGCCCTGCTCATCCCGGCCCTGGTCCGCGACCGGGACGGCCGCGGGCTGCACGACCGGCTGGCACGCGCCGTCCAGGTCCGCATCTAGGGCTTCGCCCCGGCTCCGGCCAGGGCATCGACGTACGACACAGGGGCGCCCCCCGAACCGCTCGGTTCGGGGGG
>NZ_JBHWUO010000061.1:0-37224 GCF_042736975.1 Streptomyces sp. NPDC059989 | reverse complement strand
TAAACCCCCCTCCCCCCCCCCCAAACCCCTCGCCGGCCCCCGGTGGGCCCCCCCCACACCCCCGCGGGGCCCCCCCCCCGCCCGGGGGGCCGCCCCCGCGCTGCTGTGCCGGCTCAGAACCTGCGGTTCCGTGCGGTTCTGGGGTGGTGGGTGCTTACGGGCGGGTGAGGCGGTACGAGTAGCTAACCCCTCGCGTTGAGATTTCACCGGTCAGACTGGTAACCCGGGTGCCGGCGCCAGTACATCCAGGCGTGCCGACCGTCGCTCCCCACGGGGTCTCGAACCGGAGCAAGCCCCTGCCGTTGAAGTCCTCCAGCAGAACGGGGAAGGCTGTTACGGCCTCGTCATTGATGGCCGGGCTGGCGAGCTCCGCGCGGAGAGAGCCGTTGGGGATCTCCTTGAACACCTGCGGAGTCAGCGTCATGGTGACGCCCGAGGGATTCCCGGCTGCGGCCAACGTGCCGGTGAAACCCGTGTCAGCAGTGCCGGCGGCTGTGGCGACGTAATCCGAGAGCAAGCCACCGCAGGTGTCGGTGATCACGCTCCTGGCCTTGTAGTCCACAGCGTTGGCGGATGGCGTTGCAAGCAGGGCGGCTGTGGCCGTCAGCGCGATGAAGGCGAGACCACGCATGGTGTGATTCATACCCCGCCAACGATCCCGGTACGTGATCGTTTCGGTCCGGGCATATGAATGCCGAACGACGTGTCCCCGAGGCCTTCAAGCTGCCCGTAGCGACCTCGGTCAAAGTATCGGGAAGCGGGTCAGCGCGCCGGGTGAGGGCGGTAGACAATCCGCACCTACTGATCAGCCGGAACACGGCAACAACCACTGCGGCGGTGGGCAGGTTCTGGATGGACAAGCTGGTCAAGCAGCTGCCGACGGGCATCGACCGGCTACGGGCAGGACCGCATCCTCGAAGAGGCTCTCGCCAACGGCGCCGACCCCCTTCACCTCGCGCACGTCTTCCCCCTCGGTGCCAGGACCAGCCTCCGTTACACGTCCGCCGTCGCCACTTCGGCCGCCGAACAGGATTCGCGCCCTCGGTGAGCAGATCGAGGCCGCCAAAGGGCGGGGGGCTCAGATCTGACGGTCGTTCCGATGGCGGCCAAGGGCCCGACCGAAACGCTCTGAGATGCCCGGCATAAGGCTTTCACCGTCAGCTGGCCGGTCCAGGCCGAAGACGTAGCCAGGGAAGTCCAGTTCCTTCTGCACAGCCCAAATTGCCTCGTGATCCTGGGGCGGAAGAATCCGCGCCGGGTCGCCCACGGCTACCCAACCGATCGGCACCATCGAGTCGGCGGGCAGCACCGTGCGCAGGTGCACGATGCCGTTGATGCGCACCTCCGAGCGCGTCCCGATGCGCGCGCCGTTGAACACCCGGCTTCCGGTTGCCAGGAATACCTCGTCCTCCACCGAGCATCCGGTCAGGTACGAGGTGGGGCCGACCAGGACCTGCCGCCCCAAGCTCAGCGGATCGCGGCGTGTCCCGCGCAGGACCGCGTTCTCCATCACGATGCAGCCCTCGCCGAGTTCCACCGGGCCGCCCTCGGCAGTGAGCACGGCGCCGAACAGCACCCGACACCCCGCTCCCACCCGCACGTCCCCACTCAGTGTCGCGGTCGGCGCGACATAGGCCGTGGGATGCACGGTCGGCGAACAGCCCTCGTGATCGATCAACATGTCGGCGATCATGCCGCAGCCTGGGCCATTTACGCGCGCCATTCCACCAGGTAAGACCGCAGGCGCCCGGCACCAGGCTGTTCAAGGAGCAAGACATCCCCATGGGCAATCGGCGCCGGTGTGCAGAAGCCCGAGTCCCTCGTCCGGCGACAGTGCGGGCCACCGCCCGAGGCAACCGGCTGGGGAAGGAAAAACGGACCTGGGGATTCTCTGTACTGAACCGAGGTGCCCATGCGGGTTCAAGTTTCCGCGGCCATCCGTGGGTTCATCCCGAGCACCCTTCAGAAATCGCGAACTCGCGGAGGTTCGGAATCGAGAGCTTCTACTGCCGGCCAGGCATCGAGGGCGCCCACGAGAAGGGCGGAGTGGAAGGGCAGATCGGCTACTTCCGCCGCAACCACTTCACCCCGGTGCCCGCGGTCGACTCGCTGGCCGAGCTGAACGAACTGGTCGATCAGTGGGACCTGCGTGACGGGCGCCGCCGGATCGGTTCGCGGCCGCGGACCATCGACGAGTACTTCCAGGTCGAGCGCCCGCTGCTGATGCCGCTGCCCGAGGAGCCGTTCGAGACGGGACGGCTCTTCACTCCGAGGGTCGACCGATACAGTCAGATCGCAGTCCGCACGAACTCAGGCCGCCCTGGCGTCCCGTTCGTCTTCCGCGTCCCGGCCATCGAGGACGCGGAGGCGGCCGGGTGGCCGGCTGCCCTAGCGGGCTTCCCGCTCGGGCAGTGGACCGCCGACGCCCGCCACTTCTACAACCGCGGCGACATGGACCAGGAGCGCGTCGACCAACTGGAGAAGCTGGGCATGGTCTGGTCCCACGCCGACACCGCCTGGGCCGAGGGCCTGGCCGCCGCGCGCGGGTGGGCCGCCGAGATGACCGCGGTCATGGAGCCGGCGCGGGAGCTGCGGAAGGCGATGAACGAGCACCAGGCCGGGCCTGCGTTCTGGTCAGAGGCATACGCCCTGATTGACGAGATGGAGGGCGGCATGACACCCGGCGAAGACCGGTTCAGCAACCGGCCGACCGTACTGGGATCAGCGCACGAACTGAGTCGGTGGCTCGATAAGCACCCCGCGCAGTAAGCGGCCACAGCCCGTGAACGGTCCTGTACGGCGGAACCCATGCTGGCCTGAGGAGATGCGTGCGGCGAAGCGTCCCTTCGGTCAGCGGTCTCGGCAGGAGGAAGACGGGACAGGCCGTCTCCAGGCCAGCCACCGAAGCGCCGCTGTCGCGATGCGTAGAAGTCGAGCGCCTGGTCGAAGTCCGCGCGTGAGAAATCCGGCCACAGGCACGCTGATCACCTGGGCTGCGATCACGCTGATGACCAGGCGAATCACCCGTCGGCAATTCCGCCGATCCGGTCAGCCGGCCCCCGCGAGCACACCCGGGACTGACAGTTCACCACCACCCCACCCCACCCCGCTTGTCCACTCTCACACGACGAGCACCGGGCTGAGCCGGATCCTTCGGACGGGGGCGGCTGCACGGCCAAATCTCTCTGCCCCACCTTCGATGTCGGATTCTCAGTCGGGGAGGCCCCGGACGAATCCGGCGATCAGCGTCGCCACTGCTTCCGGGGCTTCCAGGACCATGGGATGGCTGGCGTCGATCTGAGTGACGGTAATCGTCGGCCGGTTACGGGCAAGTTCGGCCAGTTCTGCGGAGAGCCCACGCGCGAACCGAGCGGAGAGATCGGCGAACCATTCCATCGCGGGACTCGACGGTGCCAGCTGGCCAGCCTGTACCAGCAGCAGTGGGCATTTCACCCCGTCCAGCCAGGCGGTGACACCCAACGCGCCGAGCTTGTCGAGCTCGCCGTACATCTCCAGTGCCGCCGCCCGTTCCGGCAGCGTCTGCCAGCCACCGCCCGGTATCGGACGTACGGCTGCCCGGGCTGCGGCCTCAGCACGGTCGGAGGGAATCCCGTACCGAGCGGCGTGGACAACTTGCTCCTGAATGTACGCCGGTGGCGCGACCACCCCGGCTGACGAGCGGAGCAGTTCCCCCACCTGCTCAGAACCGGGATACTCACCGGCCCGTCCCCACCAGAAGCCGTCCAGATTCACAGCAGCACGGGCACTGCCCTCATACGCCCGCGCGTACTCAACAGCAACCAGCCCGCCCAGGGAATGACCCACCACAACAGCCTCCGGGACCCCATGCGCGTCCAGCGTGTCCGCGATGTGCTGCACCACGGTGGGGATCGTCCAAGGGGAAATATCGGGGGAACGGCCGTGCCCAGGCAGATCAACGGCCAGGACACGATGCCCCGCAGCGAGCGCCGCAGCCGTGGCGTGCCAGTCGGCCAACGACCGACCCGCACCATGCACCAGAACCAGCGGCAGGCCGTCGCCCCCATGGTCACGAACGTGCAGCAGCGTCATGATCTCCACGGTAGGGGAACACACAAGATCCAAAGCACCGAACCCCACGATGAGCCCCCTCAACTTGGCATGTAGGGCTCAGGAAGAGCTTCCTACCAACTCTCGCACCTGCAGTTGGCCGGACTCCTGGAGCGCGTCGCCCGCCACTCTCGCCGGAAGACTCGTAGACCGCGGGCGAGGTGAGGGAAGGCCGTACGGCAGCCGCCGGGCAGCCTCCCCCCCACCGCAGGGACGGCTGGTCCTCCCGAGGAGCAGCGAGCTGACAGGGGTCGAGAGCAAAGCCTGGGCCGACGCTCCGCAAAATGTCATCGACCTGCGATTCTTCGCCATCGTCACTGATCAGATCGGCACCCCCACTGAACTCGTCGACGAGGACGGCCGCATCGCCTGGCGCAGCCGGAGCACGCTGTGGGGCACCACGGTCTGGAACCGGGACGCCACCGCACACACGCCACTGCGTTTCCCCGGCCAGTACTTCGACTCCGAGACCGAACTTCACCACAACTACTTCCGCCACTACGACCCGCAGAGTGCGCGCTACCTCACCCTTGATCCCCTGGGTTTGGACCCGGCCCCCAACCCGGCCACCTACGTGGACAATCCCCGCACGGACTACGACCCGCTCGGCCTTACACCGTGCGACGAGACAGACCCCACCTGGGGCGGCCGCGTTCGCTACACCAGCGGCCCCGGAGGCCGCGCGGGCGTCATGCGCGCGACGATCGAACCGGGCATGACCGGCGGCACCACCCGGCCACCCTCCAAGGTCCTGGGCTACGAGAAGCGCAAGAACCTCAACAAGACGCATCTCCTCGGTGCGCAGATCGGCGGATCGAACAAAGACTCGCGCAACTTCGTCACCATGCACCGCTTCGCCAACTCACCGGTCATGAAGAAGATCGAAGACCAGATCCGCGCTGCGGTCGACGCGGGAGAGACCATCGAGTACACGGTCACCCCCATCTACTCAACCAACAATCCCACCGATGTGATCCCCAAGGGCCTGATGATCCACGCTCGCGGAAACCGGGGGTTCCAGTTCACTCCCTACGAGGGCGGATCAGCGGCCAATCACATCACTATCCTTAACGTCCCCAAGTACTGACCTGCCGACAGGAGCATCGTCATGAATCCCGCTGTGGAACGCCTCGCCCAGCTTATCCCTCCGCCGCAGGACACGGGTGCGCGCGACTGGGCGGACGTCCAGGGCCGTCTGGGCCGCGCCCTGCCCGAGGACTACAAGGAGCTCATCGACCTGTACGGCGGTGGCCTCTTCGACGAGACGATCTGGGTCCTCGAACCTGACTGTGCGGACAAGAACTACGACCTCTACAGCATGGTCGAAGAGCGTGCCGAAGTTCTGACCCGACTGTGGGACGGAGATCGCGGAGAGCCCAAGCCCAGCGAGCTCACCTCCCCCGGCACCGGCCTGGTGCCCTTCGCCTACATCGAGGGCACCGGCGCCTTTCTGTACTGGCTCACCCGGGAAGGCCAGAACCCTGCGGGCTGGACCGTAATGGCCGATGCCGGTCGCGGACCCGAGTGGGAGTCCTACCCTGTTCCCTGCGTCGAGTTCATCACGGCTGCCCTCACTGGAGAGATCCGAACCGACGTTCTCAGCGAACTTCCCGCCGAAACCCACGAGTTCGAATCGAACGACGATATCTTCTGAAGTCCTTCATGGACTTAACAGGCAGTCCCAGCCCGTGCCGGAGTAAGACGGCCGTCGCGGGCGGTAAGGGTGAGTGCGGCCGTGTTCACGACAGTGAGGCCCGGACTGCGTAAGGGTGGTGGTTCTTCGGCCAGTTCGAGGGCCGCGCGTTCGGCGTCGGTGAAGACGGTGGCCTCCCGCCAGGCCGCGACCAGGTGGAGGCGTACGACGGTCTCACCGGCGGCGGCGTCCTAGGTGTGCATGTCGATGCATCCGGCGCAGCCATTGCTCTGGCTGGCGCGGAGCATCACCAGTTCGCGGGTCGTGGCCGGCAGGGTCGAGTCCCCGAGGGCGTTGCTCGCCGCGATGATGTGCTCTTCGCCCGCGCCAAGAAGCGCATCGCCGCCGGAGGGCAGGACGCCGACAGCGCGCCGCCCCCGGCGCGCCGGGCGGAGGTCAGGAGCTCGCCCGCAAGTTCTTCGAGGCCGCCGAGGGCGGCGACATGGACGCGCTTCTCGGCATGCTCGCGCCCGACGTCGTGTTCCACGGGGACGGCGGCGGCAATGCACGGGCGACCAGGAACCCGGTGACCGACCCGCACCGCGTCGGCCAGCTGCTCGTCGGCGGCATCCGCCGGGTCCTCATGCTCGGCGCCGCCCTCCGGCCGGCCTGGATCAACGGCCGCCCCGGCGCGGTGACGTTCGACGCCACCCCCTGACCGCCCCGCACAACCCCGGCACCGACACCACCCGCGCCGCCGTCCGCACACGCGTGACCATGGCCGACCCCGACAGCCCGGCGGCCGGGCCGGGCACCGCACCGGCGGCGGCCGGTCCGGGGGTACGGGAGCGAGCCGCACTCCCAGGTGGCGCTGGACACCACATGGGCTCAGCCACTTCTCCCCGCACCGCCCGGTCTTCCGCGTCGGAATGGGGTGAGACGCGGCCATCGGGCAAGAGCGGGAACCGAACCCGGCCCTGCCAGAGACTGGTCGCAGCCGATGCCTCACGGTCGCCGGCGAGGGTCCACTCGGCCCTACCGGCCTCAGCAGACCAAGGCAGAGCCTTGAAGGACGGGCCGGACGAGTAGGCCGGAATGAGCAATCATGATGCGCCCGTGCACGCGCTGATCGAGGAGTTCTTCACCCAGTGGGATCCCTCAGCTGGTGGTCAATTGATCAGCCCTCACTTCGAACTCGATGCGTCCGTCGAGTGACTCCAGTCCCCAGGGGGCGACGGAGATGTTGACCGTGTCCGCGGTGCCCGAGCCGGTGCCGCTGGCCAGGATGTCGCAGAGGATTCCCACCTCGACGGGATAGCTGGAGCCGGGGTGCAGGTCCTCACCGCTGAAGACGGGCCACTTGTCGATGAAGGTCCATTGCTGGTGGTGGGCGTCGGTGAAGCGGACTTCGACCAGGCCGGGCTGGGGTTCGTCATCGACCCATCGGACCGCTTCGCAACGTAGGAAGACCATGGCCAGACTCTGCCATCACGGCCTGCGGTCGGCAGCCGGATTTCTCGGCTGCCGACCGGTCGATGGTGCTCTCACCGAGCCCTGCGGAGAAAGACGACATCGGGAAGGCCGGTGGGAACCGACGGCCGGGCAGCCTCGGGTGTCGCGAGCAGGGCGACGATGGTGACGGGCTGCTGGCAGTGGGGGCAGTTGCGGGTCGCGGCCGGTTCCAGAGGATCCCGTTCCGGGGTTTGCCGAGAAGTGGCTCGCACTGCCGGCTTGGGTGCCGGCGGCACTTCGGGCAACGGAAGCGGGAGCGGCGGAACCGAGCGAGACGCTTCCCCGAGACGGCGGGCCCGATCCTTTTCCCGGGCCTGGTCACGGAGGCGTTCGGCGTCCCTTCGGCAGGTCGGAGAACAGTAGACCTGCCGGACTGTCTTCGGTGAGTCGAAGGTTCCGTCACAGACGGGGCAGATCCGTTCCTCCATGGAGTTCGGCGCTCGGCGCGGCGGACGCCGCGGCGCTCGCAACGGCCGTCAGCACGGCGGCGGCAAGAAGCGTGACGAGTCGGCTGGCCCGGGAAACGCTGGCCGGGGGAACAGGGGGCAGGTGTTCACGGGAACGGTCGTCCGCGTTCCCCGGCCGGGGGCGATCGAGTGTTCGTAGACATCGGGCTTGAGATGGGGGGCTTCGTCGACGTACCTTTCCTGCCTGCCGAGACAGACGCCTGGCCAACGGAAGGATCTGTCCGCCGCAGGGCGGGCGCCCGCCCAAGCACAGTGGCGAGTTCGTCTTCGGCCGCCCGAAACCTGGGGCGGGGTAGCGGTGGTGACCGTGACCGACACCGAACGATACGGGGCGGTGACCGCACAGGCATGGGACCGGCGCGCTACCAGTACGAGGGACAGCCGTACCGTGACGACTTCTCCGTCCGCTACATCGACTCGAACGAGAACCAGGAAGCTGGCCGGCGCCTCGGCGCCTGGTACGACAACGACCGGCTCCTGAGCCATGACCCGTTCATCGTCGTGATCGGCGACTGACCGGACCAGAGGGCCGAACCACAACGCGGGGCCGGCCCACCGACCGGCCCCGCACCCATTTCACCCGGCCCTCTACCGGGCAGCCGTGCGCCAGATCTGAATCAGGCAGTATTGATCCGTACCGTCCATCTTCTCCTCGTGCCCCGCCGGCATCAGCAGCGGCTCCCGGCTCCCCGCCAACGGCGAGGTGAAGGGACCGCGTTCACGGTTGAACACCCACTGCCACCGCATCCCGTACGAACCGGCCGAGGGTAGAACCAGGGGAATCTCCCACTGCCCTCCGTCAATGGTCTCCACCGCGAGCTCACCCCCGGGAAGCTCCACTTCCACCTCCTCCGCACCGGACCACGAGCCATCACCCACCGCGGGAGTGGTCGACCAGCTCTCCAGACGCACCGCCGCCCTGATCACCTCGGGCGGCACTTGCAGATACACCATTCCGGGGGCGGATAGGAGCCACTTCGTGCGGTCCGCATGCGGCGAGTACGTGTCGACGCTCGTATCGACCAGTCCGAATAGGCGATAACTCGGGGAAACCGTGGTCTCGAAACCATCCAGCATCCTGCTCAAGGGTCACCTCACATGTCATCAACCGAGCCGCGAGTAGCAGTATGTCTTCGAACACGTGGACGACCTGACGACGCTACGCGACAGCCGCTACCGAAGCGCCACGGGGAAGCAGACGGAAGAGGCCGGCTTCTCCACCCAGGAGAAGGCGATCGACCGCCTCACCAAGGTCTACCAGGAGAAGCGGGCCGCACCCAGGAACCAGAGCAAGGCCGAGCGCATCCAGAAGTACGGCGCCATGCAGTTCCGCGAGTACACCGCGGAGTGGAAGGCCGGCCAGCGCGACCTGGCCGAGTCCTCGCTCCGCACCCTAGAGTCCCTGCTCAAGCACCACATCCTCCCGACGCTCGGCAGTCGCCGGATGAGCACCTTCGACCACAAGGTCCTCGACGGCTTCATCCGCACCATGGAACGCAACGGCGCCGGCCTCGCCACCCAGTCCAACGCCTTCGACAAGGTGAAGTCGGTCCTCCTCGACGCCTACCGCCTCGGCATCTACACGGAGAACCCCGTCCTGGGCGTGAAGCCCCCGCAGTACGACCCCGAACGCGCGGTGATCCCCTCCCCCGCCCAGCTCCGCGACACCGCCGGTGACGACCGGTTCCTCCTCATCGCCGACCTCATGAGCGGCTGCGGCATGCGCAACGGCGAAGCCTTCACCACCCCATGGACCCCAGCAGGCCGTTCCTGGCCTACTACATCCAGAACCAGTGGCAGCGCATCAAGCGCGCAGGCGAGGTGGACATCCCCGACGGCATGGTGATCTACAGCCTCCGCCACTTCTTCGCCTCGAACTGCCTCACCAACGGCATCCCCATCACCGTCGTCGCCGAGTGGATGGGCCACAAGAGCCTCGACACCACCTTCAAGATCTACCGCCACCTGATGCCCGGCTCCATCGGCAAGGCAGCCAAGATCCTCGACGTTGGTCTGGCCGCCTGACACTGCTTCGACGGCCAACCTGAAGGTCCGTGAATGGCCTTGTGAGGGAGGGCAGGCCACTGCGGCGGTGAGTGCGCTGAGCTCCGTGGAGCACTCACCCAGGATGCCCGCGCGTCCCGCCTTGCATAACCGCTCCTCCGCAATCCGGAAAGGGGCACGGCACGTTGCCTTCCCGTCCCACGCGTTCGAAGATTCCTTCAACTGCGCTACGGGAAAAAGTGGATGGGCGGCGGCCTCGGGACCGGACTCCGCAAGCTCCCCGGGCCCTACAGGCTGCGCGCCGCCTCGACGCTGTCGGCGACCTGGAACAGGCCCCGCGCCTCCGTGAGGTCCAGGAGCCGGCCCAGCTGAGGGGGAACCGGGCCTGCCAGCACCAGGCGGCCCGTGCGCAGCAGGAGCAGCATCTGGTTGAGCATGGAGGAGTCGGCGAAGCCGACCTGGCTGACGTCCAGGACGATCCTGCGTACCTCCGGGTCGGCGGCGGCCTGCTCGCTGGACTCCTTGAGCGGCTGCAGGGTGTCCTGGTCGAACTCCCCCACGCAGACGATGACGCGGATCCCGTCCTCTGCCGGCTGTACCCGTACCTGCTGGTCCACCTGTACTCCCTCACATCGTTTCAGCGCAGCCCGTCCCCAGCCCGCTGCCCGCCGCAACAACCGAAGGCTACGCGCCCCCGGGCCGGTCAGTGCACCCGGACACCGATGAGGCAGGTGTCGTCGTCGGTGTCGGAGGTGCTGTAGGTCAGCAGGTTGTCGAGGCGCTTCTCCAGGGAGTCCGCAGGGCGTGACGCCACGGTGAGCAGTTGCGCCAGGGAGTCGGTGACGGAGGCGTCCCGGCGTTCGACGAGGCCGTCGGTGTACATGAGCAGGATGTCCTCGCGTTCCAGTTGCACTTCTTCCTCCGTGTACGCGATGTCGGGCAGGGCTCCGAGGAGCGTGCCCGAGGCGAGGGGGAAGGCCCGGGCCTCCGTCCCCCTGACCAGGACCGGGGGCAGATGGCCCGCGCGCGCCCAGCGCAGGGACCGGGTCTCCGGGTCGTAGATCCCGCAGACGGCGGTGGCCGTCAAATGGCTGGTGAGGTGGTAGGTGACGGTGTTCAGCCAGGACAGCAGCTGCGCGGGGCCGGCGCCGGTGACTGCCAGGCCGCGCAGCGCATTGCGCAGGACGACCATGCCGGTGGCCGCCTGGATGCCGTGGCCGGCCACGTCCCCGACGCTGATGAGGATCTTCTTGTCGGGCAGCACGACCGCGTCGTACCAGTCGCCGCCGACGAGGGATTCCGACTCCGCCGGCCGGTAGCGGACGGCGATGCGGATGCCCGGGACCTCCAGGGCGGCCGGGGCGGGCGGCATGATGGCCTGCTGGAGTTGCAGGGTGAGTCTGGTCCGGTCCGCGGATTCGGCCTCGCTGCTGGCGAGTTGGTCCCGGGTGGCCGCGAGGGCCACCTCCGTCCAGTGCTGCGCCGAGACGTCCTGGCAGGCGCCGCGTACGGAATACAGGCGTCCCTGCTCGTCCAGGACGGGTTCGGCCACGATCCGGATGTGGCGGGTGATGCCGTCGGGGCGGCGCAGCCGGAAGTCCACCGACGACTCGCGCAGCCGGTGCAGGAGTGTGCGCAGGAACCGGCCGATGGAGTTGACGTCGTGGGGGTGGGCGTGGTCGGCGAGCTCCGCCAGGGGTACGGGGGCGGCTGTCGTGGGCAGCCCGAACAGGCTGAACAGCTGGCCGTTCCAGGTGATGGCGCCGGTGCGGACGTTCTCCTCGAAACCGCCGACCCTGCCAAGGCGTTGCGCGTGCTGCAGGAGGCTGGCCAGCCGTGCGGTCTCGTCCTCGACCTTCCAGATGAGGAGGAGGGCGGCACCGTGCCGGCTGATGCTGACGTCGGCGACCGAGGTGAGGGGCACCTCGTCCACGAAGGCCGTGAGCGTCGTACGCGGCGCCCGGCAGGGTTCGCCGGTCGCGTAGACCCGCTCCAGCTTGGAGAAGAGGCCGTTGCCCTCCGCGGCGGCCGGATAGGCCTCGAGGAAGTGCGCGCCGGTCACGAGCGAGCGGGGCCGGCCGGCGGGGTCGACGAAGCGGTTGTTGGTGTGGTGGATACGGAAGTCGGAGAGCCGGCCGGCGGGATCGAGCTGGGGTGTGAGGATGAGTACGGGGTCGTGGAGGTGGTCGGCGAGGTCGGTCAGTTCCGCGACGCCTGCCAGGTCCGAGCCCGGCGTGGTGCGGGGCGCCTCGTCGGCGGACTGCTCCCCGAGGGTGTGGGCGCACAGTTCGGCCATGGCTTCCAGCTGCCGCAGGATCTGCGGAGGCTGCGGGGGCAGCCGGTCCGGCCAGCCGACCTCGAGCACTCCGTGGATGCGGCCGCCGGTTCCGGCCGGGACCACGATCCGTCCGCCCTCGGGGTGCCGGCGCCGGCCGATGGTGGGGATCCCCGCGTCGGAGAGCGCGGCCACGACCGTGAGTTCCCGGCCGTGCAGGGCCAGCCGGGCGCAGGTGGCCACCTCCGGCGGGACGTAGCGCCAGCGGCCGGCCTCCTCCTCCGTGAACCCCGCCTGGCCGACCAGGGTGAGCGAGGAGTCCGCGCCCACCAGCCAGATCGCGACGCCGCAGGCGCCCAGCGGTGCGAGCGCGTTCTCCAACAACGCGCCGGCCACGGCCTGGGAGTCGGTCGCGGCCAGCGCGCGGCTCTCGGCCGCTCGCAGCCGGACGGCGGGGGCGGGTTCGTCCGGGTCGGAGGGCTCTGCGGCGGCGGTTCTGAGGAACTGCTCCGCGATCTCGCTGACGTGGTCGCGCGCAGCCTGGTTGATGACGTCGACCGCCAGGGCCAGGACGGTGACGCCCGACTGCTCCGCCAGCTTGGTCAGCTGCCGGGAGGCCTCGGCGGGCCCGCACCCCAGCCGTCCCACGAAGATGCCCTTGGCCATCTCGATCAGCGCACGCCCGTCGGCGGCCCACTGGGCGTCCAGGGCTTCCTGGCGCAGCCGCTCCACGGTGGCGGCGAGCCGTCCCACGTCGTCCCCCTCCGCGGTGCCGGGCGCGCCCTGCTCCACCGTGCGACGGGCGGGCGGGACCCCCGGTCCGCCCGTGCCGGTGCGCGAGCGGACCCGCGGCCGGGGCGCTCCGGGCTCGTCGTGGCTGTCGTTCACCGGGATTCGGCGTCTTCCGTGCGGGCGGCTGTGGGACGGAGCCACTGGCGGATGCGGGCGATCAGGTCGTTCGCGTCGACGGGCTTGGTGACGTAGTCGCTCGATCCGGAGGCGATGCTCTTCTCTCGGTCGCCGGGCATGGCCTTGGCGGTGACCGAGATGATGGGCAGGTCGGCGTACTGGGGCATGCTTCTGATCTCTGCGGTCGCGGCATACCCGTCCAGTTCGGGCATCATGACGTCCATCAGGATCAGGTCGATGCCCGGCGTGCTCGTCAGGGTGTCGATGCCCTTGCGGCCGTTCTCGGCGTGCAGGACCCGGATGCCGTGGAGTTCGAGGATGCCGCTGATCGCGTACAGGTTGCGCGGATCGTCGTCGACGACCAGGACGGACCTGTCCGCGAGGTCGGCGTCGATGTGGGCGTGTTCAGCCGGGGCGAGGTCGGCCTCCGGCCGTACGGGGGCCATGACCTCCCCGAGGCGGTCGACCGACAGGTGCAGGGTGATCCGTTCGCGGAGTTCGTCCAGGCTGGAGAGCACTTCGAGGCGCCGGCCGGTGGCGTACCGGGCGATCTGGTCCTGCTGCTCTCCGGTCATGCGCCGGTTGTCGTGGGCGAGCACCGGCAGGGCGGCCAGGGCCGTGTCTCCCCCAAGGGCCTGGAGGAAGCTCAGGGCTTCTCCGTTGGAGCCCAGTTCGAGTACCACGCAGTGGAACGGGGCCTGCGCGAGGACGGCGGCCGCGTCCGCGGCGGTCACGGCGCCGACGACCTCGACCTGGTCGGACGGGCCCTTGGCTGAGTGTCCCGCGACCAGATCGGTGGCGGCGCTCTCGGCGACGAGGCTGAGGAGACCGTTGCTGCGCTCCTCGATCACCAGGAGCCGCCGGGGGTGGCGCTCCTGCGGGGCGTCGGCACTGCTGTCACCCGGGCGGTCGCCGGAGTGGGCGGCTTCCTGCACGGCGGGGGCCTGCGCGTCCCGGTCGGCGGCATCAAAGCGCGAGACCGGCAGGTACAGCGTGAAGGTCGATCCTTCGCCGGGCGTGCTGGTGGCCGTGACCGCGCCGCCCAGAAGCCGGGCGATCTCCCGCGTGATGGACAGGCCGAGGCCGGTTCCGCCGTACTTGCGACTGGTGGTGCCGTCGGCCTGCTGGAACGCGGCGAAGATCACCTCCAGCTGTTCCTCGGCGATGCCGATGCCGGTGTCGACGACCTTGAAGGCGACCACCGAGCCGGCCCGCGTCAGCTCCGGGGGGAGCTCGGCGGCGCGCGCCGGTTCGATCCGCACCTGGACCCGGCCGCGTTCGGTGAACTTCACCGCGTTGGACAGCAGGTTGCGCAGGATCTGATGGAGCCGGGCGTCGTCGGTGAGCAGGTCGACGGGCACCCCGGCCGAGGTCGTGATGTCGAACTCGAGGCCCTTCTGGGTCGTCAGGGGCCGGAAGGAGGCTTCCACGTAGTCCAGGAGCCGCTTGAGCGACACCCGCTCCAGGTTGACGTCCATCTTGCCCGCCTCGACCTTCGAGAGGTCGAGGATGTCGTTGATGAGCTGGAGGAGGTCGGAGCCGGCCGAGTGGATGATTCCCGCGTACTCGACCTGCTTGGGGGTGAGGTTGCGGGACGGGTTCTGGGCGAGCAACTGGGCGAGGATGAGGAGGCTGTTGAGCGGGGTACGCAGCTCGTGGCTCATGTTGGCCAGGAACTCCGACTTGTACTTCGAGGCGAGGGAGAGCTGCTGGGCCCGTTCCTCGAGCTCCTGGCGGGCCTGCTCGATCTCCAGGTTCTTCGTCTCGATGTCGCGGTTCTGCGTGGCGAGGAGGGCGGCCTTCTCCTCCAGTTCGGCATTGGACCGCTGGAGTTCGTCCTGCTGGACCTGCAACTGCTCGGAGCGGGCCTGGAGTTCACCGGTGAGGCGCTGTGATTCGCCGAGGAGTTCGTCCGTACGGGCGTTGGCGACGATGGTGCTGACGTTGACGCCGACCGTCTCCATCAGGCGCCCGAGGAAGTCGCGGTGGACGGGGGTGAAGGGGTTGAAGGAGGCGAGCTCGATGACCCCGAGGACCTGGTCCTCGACCAGGATGGGCAGCACGATGAGGTTGGCCGGAGCTGCGCCGCCCAGGCCGGAGGAGATCAGGTAGCCGGACGGCACGTTGTCGGTGGTGAGGATGCGGCGGCTGCGGGCCGCCTGCCCCACCAGGGTCTCGCCCTCGCGTACGCGCAGGGCGGCAGTGGGGCTGTCGGCGGGCCGCCCGAACGACCCGATCAGCGTAAGCCAGGTCGTGCCGTCGGTCTCCTCGGCGAGGTAGAAGGCTCCGTAGCCCGCATCGACCAGGGGGGTCAGCTCGTCCATGACGCGTTCCGCGACGGCGGCGAGGTCGCGGTGGCCCTGCATGAGGCCGGAGATCCGGGCCAGGTTGGACTTGAGCCAGTCCTGTTCCTGGTTGGCCCGTGTCGTCTCGCGCAGCGAGCCGACCATGGAGTTGATGTTGTCCTTGAGTTCGGCGACCTCGCCGGAGGCGTCCACGGTGATCGACCGCGTGAGGTCGCCCTCGGCGACCGCGCTGGCGACCTCGGCGATGGCACGCACCTGGCGCGTCAGGTTGCCGGCGAGCTCGTTGACGTTCTCCGTCAGGCGCTTCCAGGTGCCGGAGACGCCCTCCACCTCTGCCTGGCCGCCGAGCCGGCCCTCACTGCCCACCTCGCGCGCCACTCGGGTCACCTCGGCGGCGAAGGAGGACAGCTGGTCGACCATCGTGTTGATGGTCGTCTTGAGTTCGAGGATCTCGCCGCGGGCGTCGACGTCGATCTTCTTGGAGAGGTCGCCGTTGGCGACCGCCGTGGTGACCAGGGCGATGTTGCGGACCTGGCCGGTCAGGTTGTTCGCCATGGAGTTGACGTTCTCGGTCAGGTCCTTCCAGGTGCCGGCAACATGGGGCACCCTGGCCTGGCCGCCGAGCCGGCCTTCGGTGCCGACCTCGCGGGCCACGCGGGTCACCTCGTCCGCGAACGCGGACAGGGTGTCCACCATCGCGTTGATGCCCCCCGCCAGCGCCGCGACCTCGCCCTTCGCCTCCACGGTGATCTTCTGTGACAGGTCGCCGCGGGCCACCGCCGTCGCCACCTGTGCGATGGAGCGCACCTGGCCGGTCAGGTTCGAGGCCATCACGTTGACGTTGTCCGTCAGGTCCTTCCAGGTGCCCGACACGCCCCGGACCGTGGCCTGGCCGCCCAGGTTGCCCTCGGTGCCCACATCCCGGGCCACGCGAGTGACTTCGTCGGCGAACGCGGACAGCTGGTCGACCATCGTGTTGATGGTCTCCTTCAGCTCCAGGATCTCGCCGCGGGCATCGACCCGGATCTTCTGCGAGAGGTCGCCCTGCGCCACCGCGGTGGTGACCTCGGCGATGGAACGGACCTGGGCGGTGAGGTTGTCGGCCATGAAGTTCACCGAGTCGGTCAGGTCGCGCCAGGTTCCGGACACCCCCTTCACGTCCGCCTGCCCGCCGAGCCGGCCGTCGGTACCGACCTCGCGGGCCACGCGCGTGACCTCGTCGGCGAACGCGGACAGCTGGTCGACCATCGTGTTGATGGTCTCCTTCAGCTCCAGGATCTCGCCTCGGGCATCGACCCGGATCTTCTGCGAGAGGTCCCCCCGCGCCACCGCGGTGGCGACCTCGGCGATGGAACGGACCTGAGCCGTGAGGTTGCCGGCCATGAAGTTCACCGAGTCGGTCAGGTCGCGCCAGGTTCCGGACACCCCCTTCACGTCCGCCTGCCCGCCGAGCCGGCCGTCGGTGCCCACCTCGCGGGCCATGCGCGTGACCTCGTCGGCGAACGCGGACAGCTGGTCGACCATCGTGTTGATGGTGTTCTTCAGCTCCAGGATCTCGCCCCGGGCGTCGACGGCGATCTTCTGCGACAGGTCGCCCTTGGCGACGGCCGTCGTCACCTGGGCGATGTTGCGGACCTGGTCGGTGAGGTTGCCGGCCATGGCGTTTACGGAGTCCGTCAGGTCCGCCCAGGTTCCGGCGACCCCCGGGACCACGGCCTGACCGCCCAGGGCGCCCTCGGTGCCCACCTCGCGGGCGACGCGGGTCACCTCCGAGGTGAAGAGGGAGAGCTGATCGACCATCCCGTTGAAGACGGTGGCGATCTCCCCCAGCAGCCCGTCGGCCTCGTCCGGCAGTCGGGTGCCGAAGTCACCGTCCCGTACGGCCGTCAGCCCGGCCAGCAGCCGACGGAGCTCGGGCTCCCCCACCGCCCCCGGATTCCTCGCACTCGCCGCTGCAACCGCCGGCTTGACCATCCCTGCCCCATCTCCCTGCGACCAGGCCGTGCCCGAGGCCTCGAACGTCCCCCGACAGGCTAATCCCCCGGCGGCCGCCTTCGCCCCCGAGACCGTCTACGGCCCGAACCGGCCTTCCCGCCCCTTGCTCGGGAAAACCGCGGCTGTCGGCACGGCCTCGGGGTAGACGCGGGGGTGACGCACGGTACAACGGCAGAGACGGGGTGAGGAATGTCGGTCAAGGCGGTGGGCTGGGCCCGTTCGTTTCCGATTGCGGAGGGCGTGCGCGCAGCGCGGCAGTGGACTGCGGGGCATCTGGCGTCGCTCCCGTGGAACCGTTCGGCGCCGGACACCGTGTCCTCCGTGCTGCTCTGCGTCTCCGAACTCGTCACCAACGCGCACCGGCACGCGCTCGGCACCGCCCATCTGGTGCTGACGTGGGACGGCCGCTGCCTCCACGTGAGCGTCGCCGATGCCGATCCGCACCTGCCCAGCCCGCGCCCATGCAACGCCGACGCGAACGCCACGTCCGGGCGCGGACTGGGGATCGTCGACGCCCTGGCCGATTCACTCGACGTCCACGCCTGCCACGGAGGCAAGGCGATCACCGCGTGCTTCCGTCCGGCCGGCGGGGCGGACCCGCACGGGGAGGACGGGCGGCACTCAAGTGCGTAGAACCGCGAGGCCGGGGCAGAAGGGCCCGGACAGCCGTCAGTCAACTGGGAGGGAGCGGCCGCCATGTCTCGCTCGGCCACTGTTGAAGGCCCCGTTCGGGCAACAGACGCGCACGTCACGGGCACCCCGGGAGCGCCGACGCAGGACCTGGAACCGCTGCGGGTGGAGAATCCCCGTGAGATGGCGCCCGCCGACGCACGCGAACTGTCGCGGCTCTTCTTCCGGAGGCTGCGGAGCCTCGAGGAGGGGACGCGCGAGTACCAGTACGCGCGCAACACCTTGATCGAGATGAACCTCTCGCTGGTGCAGTTCGCCGCGCGCCGGTTCCGCTCCCGCGCGCTGGGCGGCAGTCTCGACATGGACGACATCATCCAGGTGGGGACAATCGGCCTCATCAAGGCCATCGACCGCTACGACCTCGAGCGCGAGGTCGAGTTCTCCACCCTCGCCCTCCCCTACATCACGGGGGAGATCAAGCGCTACTTCCGCGACACCACCTGGGCGGTCCACGTCCCCCGCCGCCTGCAGGAACTGCGTACGGAGCTGGCGAAGGCCCAGGAGGCCCTGACCGACGTCCTGGGGCGGGCGCCGACGGTCAAGGAGGTCGGGGAGCACCTGGAACTGTCCGAGGACGAGGTCATCGACGGTCTGGTGGCGGCGAACGGCTACACGAGCGGCTCCCTCGACGCCTCCAGTGCGGACAGCGACATGCAGTCCACGACGAGCCGGACGCCCCGGCCGCTCGCGGAGCGCGTCGGTGACGTCGATCCCGCCATCGAGCTCTTCGAGGACTTCCGCACGCTCGCTCCGCTGCTGGAGCAACTGACCGGGCGTGACCGGCGCATCCTGCAGATGCGCTTCGGCGAGGAGAAGACCCAGGCGGAGATCGGCGCCGAGCTGGGCATTTCCCAAATGCAGGTCTCCCGCCTCCTGTCGCGGATCCTGGCCCGGCTGCGCACCGGCATGCTCGCGGTGTAGGCGCCGGCCATGACGTCCCCGCCGGGGAGGCTGCGGGTTCGGCCATACAGTGTGCGGGGACAGGAACGGGAAGGAGAACGGACATGACGACGACGCTGACCGCCCTGCCGTTGCCGGACCGGCCCGGTGCGCGCCTGAGCGGCAGCGGCGACCTCGACACCCGGCAGGCCCTGACCGCTGCGCTCTGCGCCGTGACCGCGGTCCCCGGCCCCGTCGTCCATCTCGATCTCTCCGCCGTGGCCTTCCTGGACACGGCTGCCGTCGCCGCCCTGGTCCAGGCGTCGGTCACCCTGAACCGGCAGGGGCGTCGCCTGCTGCTCCACGACCCGCCGTACTCGCTGCGCAAGGTAGTGGAGATGTTCCCGGACGAATGCGCCGCGCTGGAGGTCGCAGCATGATCACCGTTCCTGCGACCACCGGGCCCGGGGCCTTCGTTCACCCCGCACTCTTCTACGCGGGCATCGCCGAGTACGTGACCGGCGTGGGCGGTTTCGTACGTGCCGCCCTGTCGGCCGGCGAACCGGTCCTCGTCGCGGTGCCCGGCCCGCACCTGGACGCCCTGCGCGAGAGCCTCGGCGCGAGCAGGACAGAGGTCGTCTGGACGGACATGACGGAGCTGGGTCGCAATCCCGGCCGGATCCTGGCCGCCCTGCAGGACTTCGCCGACCGGCACCACGGCCGGGCCGCCCGGATCGTCGGCGAGCCGATCTGGCCCGGCCGCTCCCCCGCCGAGGTACTGGAGGCCACCCGCCACGAGGCCCTCATCAACACGGCCTTCGCCGGCCGGACTGCCACGATCCTGTGCCCGTACGACGTACAGGGGCTGGAGTCCGCGGTGGTGGCCGACGCCCGGCGCACGCACCCGACGCTCATCGAGAGCGGCCGGGACCTGCCGAGCGCGGCGTACACCGATGCCTCGGCGGTCTCCGCGGACTGCGATCGCCCCCTGCCCGAACCCGACGGTGAGGTGCTCCGGCTCGAGTACTCCCACGGGGAGCTGGCCGATGTGCGTGCGCAGGCCGAGAGTTGGGCACGCGGGACGGCCCTGACCGCGGCGCGGCGCGGCGACCTCGTCCTGGCCGTCAGCGAGGCTGCTGCCAACTCCCTGGCGCACGGGGGCGGGAAGGGCACCCTGCGCCTGTGGACGACCGCCGGCCCCGGGTCGGACGTCGTCGCGGAGGTCCACGACGGTGGCCGCCTGGCCGATCCGCTGGCCGGGCGCCGGCGCCCTTCCCTGGCCTCGGCCCGGGGCGGCCGCGGCCTGTGGATGATCCACCAGCTCTGCGACCTGGTCGAGATCCGCGCCACGGCCGGCGGCTTCACGCTGCGGCTTCACGTGGCAACTCCCTGAGAGGGAGGGTCCCCTACACTGTCACGACCATGCTCGGGCTCCCCGGATCGCCGACGGGCATACGAACCGGCCGGGAACACCGGCGGCGGCCATGCGGGGGCCGGGGACCGGGTATCGGGAGAAGAGACCAGGGGCGAACACGGGGGTGGGACCACAGTGGAGACCAAGGAACCGGAGGCGGGCGATCCAGTGAGTGCCGGCCCTCCCGCCGCGGGGCAGCGCCGTCGGCTCGCCCTGACGGGCGTCCGCGGCCCTGTGGCCAAGGGCCGCGACTTCACGCGCCACACCCTCCAGGACTGGGGGTGGGACGGGACCGAGACCTCCGAGGACGCCCTGCTCGTGGTGTCCGAACTCCTGACCAACGCGTCCCTGCACGCGGGCGGCTGCGACCAACTCGTCCTCACCGCCGACGAGTCGGCCCTGCGCATCGAGGTGTGCGACGGCACGACGACGCTTCCCGCCCGCCACCCGGCCCCGCAGCGCGGCATCCCGGGCGGCCGCGGGCTGTACATAGTGGAGCGGCTGTCCGATCGCTGGGGCGCCCAGGCATACGGAACCGGGAAGGCCGTGTGGGCCGAGATAGAAGCCTCGCGGCTGGTGTCCGGCAAGGCCGGGGAGCTCTGACGGCTGCTGCTCGTCGCCACCCGCGGCGCGGCGAATCCGGCCGGAGCGGCGGCTCATGATCCGGCCCTTACTGGGAACACGGCCGTCACCGACCGAAAGGGGCATGGACATGCTCGGCATCACCGCCGCAGTGCTGTTCTTCATCGCGTTCCTGATCAACGCCGCTCACATCACCACCAACGACGTGCTGAGTTCAACCAACTTCATGCTGATCGGCCTCGCCGCGCTCGCGCTGCACGTCGCCGGCATCGGCAACGGGTGGGCGGCCCGCGGGCGGGGCCGCAGGCGCTGACCGCGTGGAGCCGAGGGAAAGCAAAAGAGGGGTCCGGCCCCGCGGCGCACCGCTCGGGCGCGACGTGGTGCTCGCCGTGGGACTTGCCGGGACCACCGTGGGCGGGACGGCCGTCTTCATCAAGGCCACCGCGGCGGCCGGGACGGGTATACCGGTCCTGCCCGTGGTCGCGGCGGTGGTGCTGCTGCTGGGCGTGGCGTTCGCCGGGTGGAGCGTGTCGCCCGTCCGGCGGCGCCCGCATCCCGAGCCGGGCGCACGGCCCGCGACGGACCTGCCGGACGTGGGGGCCGAGGCGCTGGACCATGCCGCGGTCGATGCCGACGGCTTCGAGCACACCATCGCCGCACTCTGCGCACGGGACGGCTGCACCCCGGTGGAAGTGGTGGGAGGCGCGGGCGACCTGGGCGCCAACGTGATCGCCACGACCCCGGACGGGCTGCGCGTCATAGTGCAGTGCAAGCACTACGCCGAGGACAACCGGGTCGGCTCGCAGGACCTGCAGCGCTTCGGCGGAACGTGCTTCGCCGTCCACGACGCCGATGTGGCCATCGTCGTGACCACCAGTTCCTTCACCGCGCCGGCTCTCGAGTACGCCGCCGCGTGCGGCACCGTCTGCCTGGACGCCGAGGCCCTGACGGCCTGGACCCGGCCGGGCGCACGGCCGCCCTGGGAATCGCCCGCCGTCCACTCCGACGGTTCCACCGCCGGTGTCCGGGCCCGCCGTTGAGCGGACCCGGTACAGCCGGTCAGGCGCCTTCGCCGAGGACGGTGCGGATCAGTGCCCGCTGGTCGTCGGAGAGGTACGGGTCTTGGACGTCGAGCACGTCGTCGTCGACGGTGATCCGGTAGTGGTAGCCGTCGGCCACAGGGGCGACGGCGCGCTGTGCGAGTTCCTCCAGGTCCGCTGCGTCCGCGCGGCCCGAGGTGTCGAGGGCGCGGAGCTTCTCGGAGCCGGTGAAGCCTCCGGAGCGGGTGACCGTTATCTGCATGGCTGTTTCTCCCTGTTCCAGGTGGTGTCGCTGTCGCACGGTCTGCACATCGCAGCCACTGTCGCGGGTGCCCCGAACAGCGGCCCGCTGTCACGGAGCAGGGTCCCGACGGTACGAACGTCCGGAAAGCGCCGCTGTACGGGCGACCTGTCCTCGGCGGGCCGGATGGAGTGCGGCGGGAGCTACGGATGGGACGGTTTCGGCAGGCCGGCGACCCCGTCCCCACCTCCGACCCCAGGACGCACGGACGAATGTCGCCACGGTCCGTAACCGAAGTGGTGCGGTCCGTGCCGCTTTGTGTCGGCGCGGGCGGAAGGAAACCTAGGGTCCCGGCCTCGGCGTGAGCGCGAGGCGGGCCAGGGGCCCGCCCACTTCTCCGCGTCTTTGCTCCCGGCGCCCGTCTGCGGCGCGCCATCCCAGCGGATCCCAAGACCCGGAGAGACACACCACCCAGGCCCTTTGACCAGCAGTACCCGTATGAGTCCGACTGTCGGCGACCGCCGTCCAGCTGAACCACACCGCGTGTTCGCCGGCGACCGACACCTGTCTGCCGAATTCATCGCCGTGATCCTGGGGTTGAAGGTCGGCGCTCCGTTCTGGCCGCGGCCGGCGGCCGGTGGGGTGGGTGCCCGTCAGGCGTTCTCGGCGGCGAACATCCAGTGGTGCTTCTCGAATTCGCCGGTCAGTCCGATCAGGAGGTCCTGGGTGACGGGGTCCGCGGTCTCGGTGGCCTGGATGCGCTCCCGCATGCGGGCGATCACCACGCTGAGGGCGTCGACGAGGATGCGTACGGCGTCCACGTCCTTCACCCACCCCTCCCGCACGCCGGTGATCGCGCTGGACGAGGCCACCGTCTCCGCCCGGCCGTCCGGGGTGATGCCGAGGGCAGCGGCGCGCTCGGCGATGACGTCGGAGTGGGTACGGGCCGAGGTGACCACTTCGTCGAGCTGGAGGTGGACGGACCGGAAACGGGGACCCACCACGTTCCAGTGCACCTGCTTAGCAACGAGCGACAGGTCCACCAGGTCCACCAGCGCGCCCTGCAGCGCTTCGCCGACAATCTTCAGATCGGCTCCCGGGAGGGCGTTCTTGACGACGGACACTTCGTCTCCATTTCTGCAGAGTCGCCCACGCGTGGCGACGGGGAATCCTTGGCGGAGCAACACCTACCCCCGACTTTCGGTATAAAACGGGCTATACGGGCACGGCCATCCGTCCCGGGCCCGTCGCCCCGGCGTTCAGGGGAGCCGGACGGCCACCAGGCAGGTGTCGTCCTCGTGGTCCTGGGGCGTGTAGGCGCCCATGATGCGGTCGAGGGCCTCCTGCGCGTCGAGCCCGTCGCAGGCCAGCAGCACCGAGCGGAGGGTGTCGATGCCGTCGGTGATGTCCTCCCCGCGCCGCTCGACCATGCCGTCGGTGTAGAGCAGCAGCAGGTCGCCGGGCCGCAGGTCGACGGTGGCGGTCGCGTACTCGTGGCCGGGCAGGAGCCCGAACAGCGGCCCCCGGTGGTCCGTGCCGAGGGCCGAGGCCCGGCCGTCGCGCAACAGCAGCGGTGCGGGGTGGCCCGCGCACGCCCACCGGTAGCGGCGCTCCGCGTCGAGGTGGCCGATGATCCCGGTCGCCGTCTCCGCGGCCTCGTCCGCGCACAGCAGCTCGTTGAGCCAGGTCGTCAGCTGACCGGCATGGGCGCCCGGCGCATGCGCGAGCCCCGCCAGCGCGTGCCGTTGCTGCGCCATCCGGGCCACCGCGCTGAGGCCGTGGCCACAGGCGTCGCCGATGGCGAGCAGGATCCGCCCGTCCGGCAGCAGCCGGCATTTGTACCAGTCGCCGCCGACGGCCTCCGATTCCGCGGGCAGGTAGGCCGCCGCGACCGACAGGCCGAGCTGGGCCAGCTCCGCCGAGTGCGCGGGCAGCAGCGCCTCCCGCAGCGCCGTGGCCACATGTCGCTCGGCCGCCGCTTCCTCGCGCAGTTGTTCGGTCTGGCGGCGGGTCGCCGCGAGCCGCTGGCGGCTGCGCACCTGGGCGGACAGATCACGGGCGATGAGGTGCAGGGCCCAGGGCAGCCCGTCCCTGGCGATGACGGGGTGGCCCACCAGATGGAGGGTGCGGATCTCCCCTAGCACGCCGAAGCGGACCTCCTCACCGCCCGGCTCCTCGCCGTCGAGGAGCCGGGTCAGCATCTTGGCGAAGAGGGGCACGTCATCGACGAGAACGGCGTCGCACAGCTCCAGCAGCGACAGGGGCCGGCCGGCCTCCGCACGGAAGATCGCGTGCAGCCCCTCGGACCAGATGGTGCTCCCGGACAGGAGGTCCCACGTGCCCCAGCCCATGGACGCGATGTACTGCGCGTCGATCGAGAGCAGCTCCGTGCGGTTGCGGGCGGGTCTCCACGTGGCCAGTACCTTGTCCCCGCAGGACGCCGCGTCGTACAGCAGCTGCGTACGGTGCAGGCCGTCGCTGCGCTGCTCGGTGTAGTCCACCGGGTGCGCCTGCAGGGCGCGGCCCGTGCCCAGGACCCCGGCCAGCGCGTCGATCAGCCCGCCTGCCGCCGCTCCGGGCTGGACCTCCAGCAGCAGCCGTCCGATCTGCCGGTCCGGCGCGTCGAGCCACTGGGCCGAGCGGACGTGGTTGCCGGCCTTGACCCTGAAGTCCACGGTCCGGCCGTCCTCGTCCCGTACGGGTTCCAGCAGCGCGGCCGAGACGGGGATCGCGGGGAGCGTCGCGCAGACGCAAGCCCAGGGGCCGGCGTTCTCCGCCCCGTCGCCGCACGCGTGCCCGGGGCCCTCCGGGCCGCCGCACGCACAGACGGGCGCCGGTTCGTCGGGCTGCGGGCCGGGCACGGCCCCGTCGTCCAGGCGTACTCCCGCGTCCCGGCGCGCGGCCGTACGCAGAGCGGTGACCTCGCGCCTCACGAGCTGCTTGAGCGTCTCGGAATCCTGCGGAATGAGTGGCGTCATGATCCTCACCAGCTGGGAAGCACGTTCGGGCGGCCGGCTCGGGCGGGGACTACGCGGCCAGCATGCCGGCCCGCAGTCTGGTCAGGATGCTCGACAGGAGCCGGGAGACCTGCATCTGGCTGATGCCGAGTTCCGTGCCGATCTCGGCCTGGGTCAACTCCTGTCCGAACCGAAGGTACAAGATCGTGCGGTCTCGTTCGGGGAGCTCCTTCACCAGCGGGCCGACCGAGTGCAGGTCCTCGAAGAGCTCCATGGCCGGGTCGTTCTGTCCCGCGGTCTCGCTCAGCGCGTGGGTGCGCCGGCCCGACGGGGACGGCTCGTCCGCCTGGGCGGGCGTGTCGAGGGTCTCGGTGGAGTACCCGTTCGCCGCCACGAGTCCTTCGATGACCGTCTCCTCGTCGAGGCGCAGGTGCTGGGCGATCTCCTTCACTGTCGGTGACCGGCCCAGCGTGGCGGAGAGGTCGTCCCGCGTCCTGGCGAGTTCGATGCGCAGCTCCTGGAGCCGCCGCGGGACGCGTACGGCCCAGGTGGTGTCCCGGAAGTGCCGCTTGATCTCCCCCGTCACGTAGGGCAGGGCCAGGGTGGAGAACTCGACCCCGCGGTCGGGGTCGAACCGGTCGATCGCCTTGATCAGGCCGATCGTCCCGGCTTGCAGGACGTCTTCCATCTCGGCGCCGGCGCCGGCTCCGGCGCCCGTACGGCTGCGGAACCCTCGCGCAGCGAAACGGACCAGCGCCATGTTCATCTCGATCAGGGTGTTGCGGGCGTACTGGTGGCCGGCGGAACCTTCCGGCAGCTCCCGCAGGCGGGCGAAGAACAGCTTCGACAGCTCGCGGGCGTCGGAGGGCGGGACCAGGTGCGCCTGGGGGACGGCGGGCAGCCGCGTTCCCGTGCGCTGGTCGGCCGACTCTACGGAGCCGGGATCGGCGTTGGCTGCGTTGACTGCGTTGATGGCCGCGAGGGAGCCGGGCACGGTGCCGTCCTTCCGTCTGGTCGTCTCGGTGCTGCGAGGCTGCGCCTGCCCCCTCAGCGGAGATCCATACGCGCAGGACCGCGCCCGAGCCCTTCGGCCGGGGCGGGAGTGACTTTCGCCCCCGGAGGGAGGGCCTTCCGGCACCTGCCGGGGGCGGCCGGGTGGAGGGGAGCGTGCGGCCGCCGATAGGGGCGTAGGTGTACGTGCCGCATTCCGCGTTCACTGCGGCGTGGCGGGCGTGATCTTCGTGGCGTGTACGGTGAGCCGCCCTATCCGCGTTTCGTGGTTGGACGCCGTGGTGCTCCGGTCCGCGATGTCGTCCGGCCTGGCGCCCTCGAGGTGCCACATGGTGAGCGGGGTCGGCGCCCCGGGGACCGTCTCCTCGATGGTGACGTCGCACGGTTCGGCCGACCCCTCCTCCGCGAGGGCCCACTCCTGTGCCCCGGGCACGTCGGTGAGCACGCAGTCGTCCAGGGTGAGCGTGAGTTCCTGCCCGGGGAGGCCCAGGTCCCCCTGGGGACCGAGACCCGAGATCTCCCCACAGGTGAACCGCTCTCCGCGGACGGTGACGTAGTAGCTGCTGGATGCCTTGGCAACGGAATCGGTCATACGGGGCGCCTGCCCCGCCCGCGCCGTCCCAGACACCTCCCGAAGCGGCTCGGCGGGGCCCGCCGGCCTCGCTGCGCGAGGAACCCGTGGTGATCACTCCAGCCGGCGGCGGTCCTCATCGGTCCAGGCCCTCGTGTCACGGGGCCGGACGTAGGGCTCTTCGCCCTCGGGGAGGCCTCCGGCGATCGCGCGCCGGCGGCTGTTTCCGCGTCCGCTTCGGCGTCCGTGTTCGCGTCCACGGGCGGCCGGTCTCCGCGGCCGTCTGCCTTTCCGTTGCGTGTCGTACCGTGCGGCTTTCCACGTCTGCGCGAGTCATGTCAGCGTGGCGGTGTCGCAGCGGGACGCGCGGTTCGGGCCCCGGGGGGATCCGTGGGCGTCGAAGCCGCCGCCGCCGGCAACCCGCACGTTTGCAACCGCCCGCAGCGCGCAGACGAATCGTGACAACGGCCTTCACGAGGTAGGAGACGCATCATGGGCATCATCGCTTGGGATCCTCATCGGGCTGCTTGCCGGCCTCATCGCCAAGGCACTGATGCCGGGCAGGGACCCGGGCGGGATCATCATCACCACCCTCATCGGCATCGCGGGCGGCCTGCTCGGAGGATGGCTGGGCAAGGTCCTCTTCGGCGTCGACTCGATCGACGGCTTCTTCGACCTGTCCACATGGATCGCCGCGGTCGTCGGCTCCGTCATCCTGCTGGCCCTCTACCGCCTGGTCACGGGCAACCGGCACGCCCACCGGCACGCCTGAGACGGCGACCCGCCCGGGGCCCGCTCCCCCGGCCCGCATACGGCTCCCCCTGACACACCGTGAGGGGGAGCCGTCGTTTTCCGGCGACGACGGACGACCACGGGCCCCGGAGGGCCACGGGCCACGGGCCACGACGGACATAGCTCGCGCGGCTTCCCGAGCACGGGTTTCAACCGCACGAAGGAGAACAGACGCGCCCACGACACCGATGACGACGCCGAAGGAGCATCTGATGCCGAACCTTTCGCGCCTTCCCGGGCTCGCGCAGACGCACTGGTCCTGGCAGGCCGAGGCCCTCTGCCGGGAAGTGGGATCCGAGCAGTTCTACGGGCCCTGGAACGAACCGCGCGGGGTGCGGGAGCGACGCGACCAGGAGGCGAAGCAGCTGTGCGCGACCTGCCCCGTGCTGAAGGCCTGCCTGCGCCACGCCCTGCGCACCGGCGAGCCCTACGGCGTGTGGGGCGGGCTGACCGCCAGGGAGCGCCGCAACTTCCGCGCCGCCATGCAGCCGGGGCGCAGCCGCCGGGACCGTGAGTGAGCGGCAGGGGCCGCGGTGGCGGGCCGGCCCGCTCCGGGCAGCCAACCGGCCTGCGCCGCAGCGCACTTGCCGTCACGCCACGCGGCCGGATCCGGGACTCGCCGACTGGCTCGACGACCACGGCATCCCGGAGGGCTGGCGGATCGCGCCGACCTTCGTACAGGCCGGGCTGGACACGGACTGGCTGGAACAGGTCGCGGCGGCCGTCACCGAGGACTTCCTGCCGGCGGCCATCGGCTGGCTCAACTACACGGTCGAGACCGAACTGTTGATGGACGAGATCGACGACTCCACCACCCGCATCTCCCACCTCATAGACGCGGCTAAGCAGTACGCGCAGCTCGACCGCGCCCCGTATCGGGTCGTCGGCGAGTGGTTCTGGAACTACGCGTAACGGGCCACACCCCGGGAGGGCCCGGCCCTCGAGCCGCTGGAACGCCCGGACACCGGCGACCTCTGACGCGCCTGGCCGTCGCCCGCGACGCGGCGCGCAGGCGGCCTGATCCGTACGGCAACTTCCTCGGACCGCTGCTGCTCGGCCGGTCAGATCGCCGCCTGACCGTACGGCGGGGATCGCGGGGCCCTCGAGCCGTGTGCCCGTGGCTCCCCAGCACCTCAGGAGCGGCGGGGAGCCACGGCCGTACGCGTCACCCCTTGCGCTTGCGGTCGGCCGTACGGCGCTGGGCGTCGGTGTTCGGGGTGAGGGGGTCCCCGGCCTCTCCGTCCTGGCTGCCCGGGACGACGGCGTCCTCCGCTTCCTTGCGGGCCTCGCGGTCGCCGCTCTCCCCCGGCGCCTTGGAGGGCGGGGTGGGGACCGGGTTCTTCTTGCGCTCGCTCATCTCATCTGCTCCTCGGGGTCATGCCGAGTGGCCCTTTTGCCCGGCTGGGGTCGCCACCTTGCGCCACACGGCGCCTGCCCCGCCTGTCCGGTCTCACACGGGCGCCGCGGACGGCTGTTTCGTTTTCCGGCGGGTGTGCGCGAATCCCTTCGCGCAGCGGCTTTCGCCCCGGGCTCGGGGAGGCTGAAGTGGGCACATGCCACCCCCGCAGGCCGAACCGATCACCGAACCCTCCGAGGAAGGGGGCGACGACGACTGTGTGCGGGTCCGGCGCGTCCTGTCCCGGGCAGGGTTCGACACGTCGCCGCGGGAGGGGGACGGACTGCGCGTGTTCCCGGTCCCCGAGGGGGTCATGGTGGGCTGGGTCGCCCGTGAGGTGCTACGGCCGACCGTCCAGGTCCACGGACACGAGAAGGACCTGTCGCGGTTCACGTCTCTGGCGGGCCTGCACAAGGCGCTCCAGACGGCCCTCGCCGTGATCCTGCGCGAAGCGGGCTTCGATGTGGCCACCCGCGACGAGCACCTCCTCGTTCTCCGGCGCGGCACGAGGCCGGCGGACGGAGGGGGGCGAGCCCGACGCTGACTCCTCAGCTCCCGGCGAGCGTGCGCCGGGGAACCGTCCCGTAGGCCTTGCGGTAGGCGGCGGAGAAACGCCCCTGGTGGTGAAAGCCCCAGCGGTTCGCGATGTCCGTGACGGTGTCCCGCGCGGGATCCGCCGCGACCAGGTCGGCATGGGCCAGGGCCAGGCGCACGCGGCGCAGGTAGGCCGTCGGTGTGGTGCCGAGGTGGCTCCGGAACGCGTACTGGAGGGCCCGGGGGGTGACACCGGCGGCAGCGGCCATGTCGGCCAGGCCGATTTCGGCGGCCGGTTGCGACTCGATGAAGGCGACGGCCCGGCGGACTGTCTCCGGCGTCGCGTCGCGGGTGTCCGCGAGCAAGGGATCGGGGTGGGCATCGGTGGGGAACGCGGCCAGCAGGGTTGCGGCGAGCATCCTGGCGGCGGCGTCGACCACGAGCGGTGCGCTGCCCGCCGGCAGAGCCAAAACGCTCTCCTCGACGTAGTCGACGGTCCTCTTCCACTGGCCTGCCATGGCCTTGGAGACGGGAGTGAAGCGGCTGAAGCGCAGCGGGCGGGCGGTCTGCCCGGGCGGGCGGCCCGCGAGTTCCTCCACGAGCGCGATCGGTACCGTCACGGCACGCAGCTCGGCCGAGTACACCCGGCCCGCGTAGGGGAGGTGGGGCTGTGAGATCGCGAGGACGTCGCCCGGCCCGGCTTCGGTGACGTCGTCCGCGCACTCCCGGGCCATGCGGCCGCGGACCACGTGCGTGACGGCCACGGCCCCGAGGGGATCGGTGGCGTAGGCGTACTCCGTGGGCAGCGAGAGCGTGCTGAGCGATACCGGACCGGCGTTGGTGCGGGTGTAGCGGAAGGAACTGCGGGGGGCGGGCGTCTTCATGCGCAGACGCGTCCCGTAGGCCGCCTTCAACCAGTCGCGTGCGACGTCCACTTCGGTGGTCCGGAAGTTGTGCCCGCCCGACGGGCCGGCGTGCGGCTGCTGATGCATGGCGATGGGCCTCCTCTTCCGCGTCGGGGCGCGGCACGGAAGAGCAGCGCGGCCCAAGGGTACGTCGGCAGACGGACGCGCAGGGCGACGAACGGGGGAATCGTGGGACAAGAACTTCAGGCATATCATCTCGGATTGTTTTGCCCAACCGAGACATTTCCCGCCGTGTCCGATACCCACGAACACAATTATTTCGGGCAAAAATAGGCGGTCGTCGGGAGCCATTACGCAGTCACCGAGAACAGCCATCTTCAAGGCCCTGTTCCTGTATCTGAATGCGGAGGTATCACGATTGCCGAAAACAAAAAAGCGCCGCCGGAAGCATCGCTCTCCCGCCTTGCTCCTCGCGATTTCCGTGACCGCCCTGTTCGCGCACGCCAGCCCCGTGCAGGCCGCATCCCCTTACGGCATAAAGGCCGTCGCCATCGCGGCCTCCAAAGAAGGCGCCCCCTACGTCTACGGCGCCACGGGGCCCGAGGCCTTCGACTGTTCAGGCCTCACCCTCTACGCCTTCCGGGAGGCGGGCCGGCCCCTCCCCCGTACCGCCGAAGCGCAGTACGAGAACACCCTCCACATCCCGCGCACCCAGCGCGTATCCGGTGACCTGGTCTTCTTCCCCAAGGGAAGCACCATAGGACACGTCGGCATCTACGCGGGGGACGGCAAGATCTGGCACGCTCCCAAACCCGGTACCCGCGTGCGACTCGAACGCATCTGGACCGGTGCAGTCCGCTATGCCCGGGCCAATTGACCGCACCGGCGAAAACTCCCGCTCCCGCGAGACCACCGCCCACTCTTACCCACGGGCCGGGCGACGAAACCAACCTGTTCATAAGTCCCCGAGGAACGATACGTCCACGACCTGAACCCAGGTGTACGGAACCGGCATGCCACCGCCCCGTCGACCCTTCTCCGGCCCGGCCATTGAATTCTCCGAGGCCACCGGAGAGTGGGTGGATGCATACCGAAAGCAATTGCACCCCTACTACGGCCCCTGACCCGGCACCGGGAACCGGAAACCCGAAACCCGCCGTCGTCCAGACCGTCGGCTCCCCGAGGCTGCCGTCGTCTGCTACGTCGTGGCGCCCGGCGGCGGGAGGCTCGCGGCCACCCGAGTGACCTCCGCCCGGCCCACGGCCCTGTACCGCCGCACTACACGCACATCGGCGCGAGGATGCACGGGCCGGTTCCCCGTTCTTCGTGACTGGAGTCTTTCAGTGCTCGAACGCAGGCAGTTCAAGGGCCGTACCCAGGTCACTTTCGTCCTTCCCGACGGCGCTCCGGACGGACCCGTCAGCGTCGTCGGGGACTTCAACCACTGGAACCCGGCCGCCCACCCGCTGGAGCCCCGCGGCGACGGCACCCGCGCCGCAACCGTCGCCCTCCCCGCCCACAGCGCCCACTCCTTCCGCTACCTCGCAGCCGGCGACTACTGGTTCGACGACGAACACGCCGACAGCCACGACGGCACCAACAGCCGCCTCCACACCTGACCACCGGCCCGCCGGAATCCGCCCGAGGTGAGACACCTGTGAGCAGCCCGATCGGCCTTTCGGAAGGCTCCCTTGATGCCCTGCACCATCTGAGGGAGAAACGGGAGATCAACACCGTGACCCTTCGCTACGCGGACGTCCCGGGCGTCCTCGTCCCGGACGTCGAGGGCAACCTGACCCCTGAAGAGCTGGTGCAGGCCTTGCCCGCGGACGCACCGCGGCTGGTCGTCCACGAGCTGTCCTTCGCCAGCCCGGAGGGCATGCGGAGGAACGCGCAGCTGCTGATCTTCTGGATGCCGCCGAACGCCGCGGAGCAGGAGGAAACGTACACGGCCGGATACACGGCCCTGAAGGAGTACCTCGGCGACGTTCACGTCCATCTCACCGCCAGGCGGGCGGACCAGCTCGAGTACCGACGGCTCGTCGCCCTGGCCGGCTGAGGCCACGCGACACGCCGGTATGGGACGTGATGCTGCGCCACCTCGCGCGTCCCGGGTTCATCGGCAGATGAATTCCACCAGCGTTCGGGAAGAGTAACCATCGCGCGCGGTGCAGCGGCCCGGTACCCGCAGCGCGGGATAGCGTTGCCCGGACGCCGTAGAGGTGCAGAGGCAGGGGCCTGATCGTGGGAAAGCTGGATGCGTTCGCCGAGGTGCTCGACTATCCGATGTACGTGGTGACCACGGCGGTCGGGGACCAGCGGGCCGGCTGCCTGGTGGGCTTCGCCTCCCAGTGCTCGATCGATCCGCCCCGCTTCATGGTCTGGCTCTCCAAGGCCAACCGGACGTACCGGATCGCACGGAACGCCTCCCACCTGGCGGTGCACGCGTTGCGGAAGGACCAGAAACGGACGGCGGACCTCTTCGGGAGCCGGACCGGCGACGACATCGACAAGTTCGAGCACATCGCGTGGCGACGGCCGGCCCACGGGACCGCGCCGGTCCTGGACGACGCGTGCGCCTGGTTCCTCGGCCGGATCGAAGAGCTGGTCGACGGCGGCGACCACGTCGGCTTCCTGCTCTCGCCCGTCGAGGAGAGCCCGCCCGGTCCCTCGCGGCCGCCGCTGCTGCTCTTCAGCGACGTCCAGGACCTCACACCGGGACACCCGGCCTGAGCCGCGGCTGACCTGCCCGGTCAGTCTTCCCTGCTCGGAAGGATCTCCCTGACCTTGGCGATGGCGAAGCCCCACCCCTGGCTCACGGTCGGCTTCCCGGGCACGGCCACCTCCTCCGGGTTGGTCAGGACGTCCAGCAGGACCGGGCCCGGAGTCTCGAACGCCCTGCGCACGCCGTCGTGGAGATCGGCCGGGTCGGTGACGCGGATGCCGGTGAGACCGAGTGCGGTGGCGACCGCGGCGAAGTCGGGGTTGTCCAGCTCCGTGCCGAACTCGGGCAGCCCTGCCTGTTCCTGTTCGAGTTTGACCATGCCCAGGCGGCGGTTGTCGAAGACGACGAGTTTCACCGGCAGTTGGTACGTCTTGATCGTCATGAGGTCGCCCAGCAGCATGCTCAGGCCGCCGTCGCCGCAGAAGGCCACGATCTGGCGGTCCGGCGCCCAGAGCTGGGCTCCGAGGGCCTGGGGCATGGCGTTGGCCATCGACCCGAGGTTGTACGAGCCGATCAGGCGCCGGCTGCCGCGCATGGTGACGAAGCGGGAGAGCCAGACGGTGGCCATGCCGGTGTCGGAGGTGAAGACGGCGTCCTCGGCGGCGTACGTGTCCACCGCAGCGGCCAGGGCTTCGGGGCGGATCTCGTGGTCCCTGTTGTCCAGGGCCGCCCGCAGCCTGCCGGTCCAGCGGCGTTCGTGCGCCGGTTCGGCCAGGCGCTGCTGTCCTTCCTGCCAGTGCGCGAACCGGTCCCGTGCATCCACCAGGTGAGCCCGGTCGGGTGCCTCCTCCAGTAGCGGAAGCAGGGCCCGCAGCGTTGCCCCCACGTCCCCGGCCAGGCCCACGTCCACGGGCACCCGGCGGCCCAGGTGCTCCTCGCGGGTGTCGATCTGGACGACCTTGCAGTCCTTGGGGTACCAGTCGCGGTACGGGAAGTCGGTGCCCAGCATGAGCAGGGCGTCGCCGTGGTCGAGGGCGTGGGAGGCCGCGGGGTTGCCGATCAGGCCGGTCTGGCCCACCTGGAAGGCGTTGTCCTCCTCGAAGCCCTCCTTCGCCTTGAGGGTGAGCACCATGGGAGCGGCGAGCAGCTCTGCGGTGCGGAGCACTTCGGTGCGGGCGTCGCGGGCTCCACGGCCGACGAGCAGGGTGACGCGGGAGGCGGAGTTCAGGAGTTCGGCGGCCTCGGCGAGGGCCGGGTCGTCCGGGCGGGTGACGGGGCGGTCCAGGGCGAACCGCGTGGGACGGTCGTCGCCCAGCTTCTGATCGCCCAGGTCTCCGGGCACGGTCAGGACGGCCACTCCGCCTTCGCTGACAGCGGCGCGTACGGCGGACTCCAGCATCCGCGGCATCTGCTCGGGGGAGGTGACGGTGGCACGGTAGACGGCCACGTCACGGAAGAGCAGGTCGTTGTCGACTTCCTGGAAGTAGTCGCTGCCGATCTCGGCAAGAGGCACCTGGCCACAGATCGCGAGCACCGGAGCACGGCTCTTGGCCGCGTCGTACAGTCCGTTGAGGAGGTGTACGGAGCCCGGTCCCACGGTGCCCATGCAGACCCCGAGGGTGCCCGAGAGCTGGGACTGCGCCCCGGCTGCGAAGGCCGCCGCCTCCTCGTGCCGGCAGCCGACCCAGTCCAGGCCGTCCGTGGTGCGGATCGCGTCGGTCAGTGGGTTCAAAGCGTCTCCGACCACTCCGAAGACGTGCTGGACGCCCAGTTCCTTGAGTGCGTCGACGATGACGTGGGCGACGGTGCGTGCCACAGGAGTGCCCTTCGGTCCGGTGCGGCCCCCTCGGTGTGGGGGCCGGTTTTCAGTAGGTGAAGCGGTCCGGGTCGGCCGCCTGCCAGTCGGATGCCCAGTCGACGGGCGCCGATGCGAGCAGTTGTCCCGGAGTGAGCCATTCGTGGAGTTCGGCGTAGGAGCGGACGGTGTGCGGGTCCACCCGTTGGAGCAGCATGTGGGGGCGCAGCCCGCTCGGGTCGTCGACGCCCATGGCCGCCATGAGCTGGAGGGCGCTCTTGACCGTGGCCTGCTGGTAGCGGTGTACGCGCTGGGACTTGTCGCCGACGTCCACGGCACGGGCGCGCCGCTCGTCCTGGGTGGCCACTCCGACGGGGCAGGTGTTGGTGTGGCAGCGCTGGGCCTGGATGCAGCCGATCGCGAACATCATCGCGCGGGCCGCATTGGTGTAGTCGGCTCCCTGGAGCAGGCGTTTGACGAGGTCCCCGCCGGTGGCGGCCTTGCCACTGGTCCCGATCCGGTGAACCTTCCGGTCAACGGACCATGCGAAATGGGCACTGCAGCGCCCGATGACCGAATACGCAAGTACTTGCTATTCGCATCCATCCGGCGCGCGCCAGCCGCTTCACTACCCTCGGCGCCACCCTATGCCTCCCCCCGGACAATCCTTCTGATGGGGGCGAGGATGTGCTGCTGCGGGGCCGGTGACTCTGTGGTTCATGCCGAGGGGTGACCCGTCAGCCTGGTGGGTGAATCCGTTGCAGCTGGGAGCGGCTGGCGGCGCGCCATGGTGCGCCATCCCTTGAGGTAAGTCCGCCTCGGGGCCGGCCGAGTGCCTCACCGGGCCAGGGCCCCTTTTAAACCTGTGGTCACGACGACACTAAAGGTGTCATGATGACATCATGAGTGGCGCTGAGCGTACGAAGGATGAGCCCCCGTTGGGGCCGCTGCTGTACGAAGTGATCCGCAGCCTGTGGCCGCTGCACCGTACTGTCGTGCGTGCCGTGGAGCGGGAGCTGATGGGGACGGGGATGACAGCCGGTCAGCATGCGGTGATGGATGAACTGCGCAGGGGCGGCCCCCGAACGGTCCCTCAACTCGCCCGCCTGCTGGGCCTGGACCGGCAGCCGGTCCAGCGTCTGGTGAACGACGCGACAGCCCTGGGGCTGGCTGAGAGCGCCCCGAACCCGGAGCACCGGCGCTCGCGCCTGATCCGGCTCACCCCGAAAGGGGAAGCCACCATCAGGGCCATCCAGAAAGCCGAGGAAGCCGAACTGCGGCGCCGGCTGTCCGATCTCACCGCCGGTGATGTCTCGACGGCCCTGCACGTACTCCGTCGTCTTGGCGAGGAGTGCAAGGACCTCGCACAGGATGCCCCGCCACACCGCACGGCTCGAGGAGACGACCAACGATGACGCATGCGCGGACACACGCCGTCACGACCGCCACCGTACCCGTCGAGGCGAGCGAGCTCTTCTACGAGTCGGCCGGCGAAGGACCCCCCGTCGTACTGCTGCACGGCGGCATGCTCGACCTGAACATGTGGGACGAGCAGTTCTCGTGGCTCGCGGGGCTGGGGTACCACGTCATCCGCTGTGACGCCCGCGGCCACGGGCGTTCCTCCACCGTGTCTCGGGACTACGCCAACCATGACGATCTACACGCTCTGCTCACCCACCTCGGCATCCCTCGCGCCACGCTCATAGGGCTTTCCCTCGGTGCGCGGACCGCCGTCGATACGGCGCTGTCTCATCCGGAGTCCGTGTCGGCACTGGTCCTTGCCTCGCCCGGGGTGAGCGGCCGGCCCTTCACCGACCCCTACGTCGCGCACCACACCGCACAGCAGGGGGCCGCGATCAACGCTCAGGCTCTCGCCCAAACCGTTCCCGATGCCAGGCACCAACGGTTCGCCTCGGCAGCCCACATGGTCAACCTGGAGAGCACGGCACTCTTCAACCTCGCGGTCAAATCCTTCCTCGTGTCCACGACTGACCTCAACTGAACACGTTCACCTGTACCGGCGTGAGCACGGGCGTGATCGACCGCGGCCGATTCGCACCGACCGACGAGGGCCCTCCTCAACGCGGTGTGATCAGCCCGCTGCTGCTGAACGTCCGGTGCTGGTGAGGTATGCCGACGACTTCGTCGTGCTCTGTCACGATGAGAACCAGGTGCACCAGGTCAGGGCCCGGCTGGAGGACGGGCTGGAGCCGAGGGGTCTTCGCTTCACCAAGGAGAGGACCCAGGTCGTCCACCTCGATCAGGGGTTCAACTTCCTCGGCTTCACCGTCCGCCGCACGGGCGGAAAGCTGATCATCAAACCGAGCACAGCGGCATGCGCGAGGATCCGGGCGCGGCTACGGACCGAGGTCAAGGCCCTGCACGGGTCCAATGCCGAGGCCGTGTTGCGCAGGCTGATCCCGATCGTTCGCGGTTGGGCGGCCTACTACCGGGCGGTGGCATCCACGACGACTTTCTCGTCGCTGGATCACTACATGTGGCGGCTGTGTCCTGTCTCAGCGAAGATGCACCGGTCGCACCGAAGATTGACGACCGGCCTGTTCGTCTCATCGAACTTTCACCAGACGGGCGCCGGCGGTG